>CANHSE010000240.1 GCA_947463025.1 Comamonadaceae bacterium | reverse complement strand
TCGACCGCCGTGGCAAAGGATTCGTTGAAGGCCATGTCGTCCGACACATAGACCACCTGGTGGGCCAGCTCGTGAAAGATCAGGCGGGCCAGGTCGCCCTCGGGGTAGTGGATGAAGGTATTGAGCAAAGGATCGCCCCCCGCCCAATTGAGCCAGCCCAGGGTGGAATAGGCGGGCACGGGGTAGATGGCCACGTCCAGCCCCTGCGCGCGCAAGGCGTCGGCCTCGGCGCGGGCCCGTGCTTCGTCATAGAACCCGCGATACCCCACACAGCCCGTGACCGGGTAGCACCAGGTGCGCAGCGTGAGCGACAGGGGCGGTGCGGCCACCACGTTCCAAAGCACCGCGCTACGGCGCAGGTCGGCGTAGCGTGTGTAGCTCGCGTTGTCCGGGAGCAGCAAGACCTGCGAGGCGTAAGCGCGCAGGCGCTGGGCGGTCTGCAACTGCTGCTTGAGGGCGGCGCTGGCCTGAGGGTCGGCCAGCCAATCGGGCACAGGCCGCGCCGCCTGCATCACCTGCACATGGCCGCTGACCGATTGCCAGTAGTAGCCCAGGCTGGCGCAGCCGCTCAGAGCCAGCATCGCCGCCCCGGCAAGGGCCAGGGTCGCGGCCCGGGTCAGCGCGGCGCGGATCACAGGGGCTGCACGTCGACCAGGCAGTCGTAGAACACCGGGGCGCGCCCCAGGTCCGTGAGCTTCTGGCTGGTCAACTCGTTGACGTTGGTGCCGCGCAGGCCCAGCTTGCGCCACCAGATACCGAGACCGTTGACGACACCCGGTCGCGCGCGATCCGAGATGACCGCCTGGCAGTGGTAGTCACCGCGGTCGTTGAACACGCGCACCACGCGGCCCGAGGTGATGCCGCGCGCGGCGGCGTCTTCGGCGCTGATTTCCAGAACAGGCTCGCCTTCGATATCGCGCAGGCTTTTGACGTTGACGAAACTGGAGTTGAGAAAGTGACGCGCCGGCGGCGAGATCATCGCGAGCGGGTAGCGCGTACTGGAGCCGGCGACCTCGTGATTGGGCACGTGATCCGGCAGACCGTCCAGGCCCTGACGCGCCAGGCGCTCGCTGAAGAACTCGCAGCGGCCTGAGGGGGTCTGAAAGCCGCCTTCGGCAAAGGGCGCGTCGGGCACGGGCAGGGGCGCGAAGCCCTGGGTCAGCAAGCGATCGAAATCAATGGCGTCACCGAAGGCGGCACGGCACAGGCTTTCATCGTCTTCGACGAAGCAAGGCTCGGTGTAGCCCATACGCGCCGCCAGACGCCGAAAGATCTCGGTGTTGGGCAAGGCCTGCCCTATGGGGGCGATCGCCGGTTGATTGAGCACGACGTCGGTGTGGCCGTAGGTGCCGTGGATGTCCCAGTGTTCGAGCTGCGTGGTGGCGGGCAGTACGTAATCGGCGTAGTCGGCGGTGTCGGTCTGGAAATGCTCCAGGACCACGGTGAAGAGGTCCTCGCGCGCGAAACCGCGTACCACCTGGCTGGAATCGGGGGCGACTGCCACCGGGTTGCTGTTGTAGACGATCAGCGCCTCGATACGCGGGCCGAACTCGGCGCTGACGGGTCGCAGCAGGTCATCGCCGATGGTGCTCATGTTGATCGTGCGGGGCTGGCGGCCCGCGAGCAGGTCGGGGCGCTGCAACACATCGCGCCGCGCCGGAAAGCGAGCCGAGTTGGACATCAGCAAGCCGCCGGCGCGATGGCGCCAGGCACCCGTGAGCGCGGGTAGGCAGGCGATGGCACGCGTGGCGTTACCACCCCCGCGCACGCGCTGCATGCCGTAGTTCAGGCGGATGGCGGCGGGCTGTGTCGTGCCGTAGTCGCGGGCCAGTGCGCGGATCTGCGCCGCCGGCACACCGCAGACAGTGGCCGCGCGCTCAGGCGACCACTGCATGGCGCGTTCGCGCAGCGCGTCCCAGCCCAGGGTGTGGCGGGCGATGTAGTCGTGATCCAGCCAATCGTGGACGATCAACTCGTGCATCAGTGCAAAGGCCAGCGCTGCGTCGGTGCCGGGTTGAATTTGCAAGTGCTCGTCGGATTTCTCGGCGGTCTCGCTGCGGCGCGGGTCGATGCAAACCAACTTGGCCCCCTCACGCCGCGCCTGCTGCGCCAGTCGCCAGAAATGCAGGTTGCTGGCAATCGAATTGCTGCCCCAGATCAGGATCAGGCGGGATTCGGCAAAGAATTCCACCTTCATGCCCAACTTGCCGCCCAGGGTGTGGGTGAGGCCCTCGCCGCCGGCGGAGGCGCAGATGGTGCGATCGAGCAGCGAAGCGCCCAGGCGGTGAAAGAAACGACCCGCCATGGCTTCGCCCTGCACCAGTCCCATGGTGCCGGCGTAGCTATACGGCAAGATGGCCTGCGGGTCGCGCGCGGCGATGGCAGATAGGCGATCGGCAATGTCGGCGAGCGCCTCGTCCCAGCCCACGGGTTCAAAGCGACCTGCGCCCTTGGGGCCCACGCGCCGCAGCGGGGTGCGCACGCGCTCGGGGTGGTAGGTACGCTCGGTGTAGCGCGAGACCTTGGTGCACAAGACGCCGGCCGTCATGGGGTGCGCCGGGTTGCCTCGCACTTCGGTGGCAATCCCGTTTTCAACGGTGGTGACCAGGGCGCAGGTATCGGGACAATCGTGGGGGCAGGCGCCGCGGATCTGGACGGACGCTTTGGCAGTAACAGGGGCAGCCGTGAGGGTCATGGTGGCATTCTGGCCCAGATCACAGCCGGCCCCTGTGCACGGCTAGACTGGCAGCCCGCCAGACCACAGACGGACCCTTCCCATGAAAGTCATCGACTCCCTCGTGACCCAAGCCGCCGGCATCGCCGCCCTGCGCCGCGACATCCACGCCCACCCTGAGTTGTGCTTCGAAGAAGTGCGTACCGCCGACCTGGTGGCCGCCCGACTCACCGAATGGGGCATCCCGGTGCATCGGGGCCTGGGCAAGACCGGGGTGGTGGGCATTGTGAAGAACGGGAGCAGCCCGCGCGCGATCGGCCTGCGCGCCGACATGGACGCCCT
>CANHSE010000239.1 GCA_947463025.1 Comamonadaceae bacterium | reverse complement strand
TCCGATCTTGCAGACGGCACCCATGGTTTTCTCGATCAGTGTGGTGAGGCCGCCTTCTATGTTTTCCGCGGTGGGGTTGACGCCTCGGTAGTGATCGCCATCGCCGGCCATACGTTTCTCGGTCGCCGCGATGCAGTCGATGATAGCCTGGGCGATTTCGGGCGACGCGGATTGTGCGCGGACGACCTCTTCGCCGCCGATGAATTCGGCTGTTTCCGACACGATGACGCGCGCGCCCTGCGCGATCGCCCAGTCGACAAAGCGGCCGATGGCGGGGTTGGAGCAGACGGCGCTGGAGGCGTCGGATCCGCCGCATTCCAAGGCAAACGTGAGCGCCGAGAAAGGGCAGGGGACGCGTGCTTGACCGCGCATTTGCGCCCCGACACGTGCCAAGGCCTGTGCGGCCAGGTCGATCGCGCGCTGCACGCCTTGGCTGTCCATGACGGCCATGACTTCGATCGGTTTGCCCGCACCTTGTAGCCGCTTTGTCCAGGCCTGAGCGGCGCGTCGGTCATGACACAAGACCAGCGCTGCTCCGATGTTGGGATGATCGATAAGTTGGGCCAGCACCTGGTCTTGCAGGCGGGCGTCCGAATTCTGGAGACCGCGCTGGAAATCGCCCTTGACCTGCAAGACGGGCTCGCCCGTTTGCGCCTCATGGTGCCGGGCGGCGAGTTCGGCGATGCGGTTGCTCAGGGCGACGGTGGAGACGATCGCGAGGTGATTGCGAACGCCCACGCGACCATCGCTGCGCGCATAGCCCAGGAAGGTGAGCGCCTCGACGGGGGCTGAGGGCTTAGCGGCAGTTGTGGACATGGACATGCGCTCCGACCGGAATGTCTCGGGTGGCAGTGCCAATCGACACGCCGTACTTGATCACGGCCTGACCCTGCGCGATGGCGCAGCGGGCGACCTTGTGGCCGAAGGGGATGGGGTCGGCCAGCTTGAGGCCGTCTTGCGTGATCGGGTCATCGACCAGGAAATCGAGCAGTGTGGCGACGTTGTCGTTGGGGTGGACGGTGAGGCTGATGCGGCCCATGGTGTTGTTCTGAGTCAGATGGGGAGAGGCTGGGCCCACGCCTTCATGGCGGCGAGGTTGGGGGTCAGACCCAGGCCCGGGCTGTCCGGCAAACCGACCCAGCCCTCTTGTGGCATGAGCGCTCCGCTCAAGGCTTCGGTGCGCAGGGGGTTGGGATTCACGTCCATCTCGAGCAGGCCGTCTTGGCCCGACGCCGCGAGCAAGTGCGCTGAGGCCATGAGGCCGATGCCGCCACCGAGGTAGTGGGGGCAGTACATCACGCCATGCGCGCGGCTTTGCCGCACAACCTCTAGGCACCCTGTGAAGCCGCCCCATTTGGCGAGATCGGGTTGCATCACGCCCAGGCCCCAGTGTTGCAAGGCGGCATGGAAGGCGGGCAGGTGGTTGATGTTCTCGCCCGCGGCGAGTGGCATGGGGGCAAAGGCCCTGAGGGCTTGCCAATCGATCGCAGGCGCGTCGGCGGCCAAGGGCTCTTCCATCCACGCAAGATTGAATTCTTCGAGTTGGGGCAGAAAGGCCTGCGCCTGTTCGAGCGTCCAGCCCTGGTTGGCGTCGGCGGCGAGCCAGCGATCGCCTGCCGCTGCGCGCGCTTCTTGGAGGGTGCGTAAGTCGATGTCGTCGCCGAAACCCACCTTCACCTTGAATGCGCGTTGACCGGCTTGCGCAGCGCGTTCCAGGGTCTGGCCTGCGCCTTGAGGGTTGATGCCGCTGGCGTAGGCGCGTACCCGCGGGGAGGCGGGAGATGGGGTGGTGGGCTGCAGCGCGCGATGCAACACTTCATACAAAGGCTGCCCAAGTCGCCGCGCATGCAAATCCCAGATCGCCACATCCAAACCTGCGGCACATTGATCCAGCGGACCGTATTCGGCCGATTGCAGGCGCAGGATGCGCGTACGCGCTGCGATCTGCGCGCTCAGTTGCGCTGGATCGTCACCGCGCAAGACAGGCAGCAGCGGCGTGAAGACCTCTTGGAGCAGCCGACAGCGATGCAGCGCGCCACTGTCTGGAAAATTGCACCAGACCTCGCCCCAGCCTTCCACACCGTCCGGGTCTCGCACACAGACCCACAGCGCCCAGCGCGCGCGCATGGTGCCAAACGAGGTGACCACCGGTTGGTCCAGCGGCACCCGATACAGATGCGGGGTGAGTGTCTGCAGCTTCAGCGCGCTCATGCCTTGAGCTCCATCTGGAAGCGGATGTATTCGGCGCGGTAGGTGATCTCGGCGAGGTACATCACACGGCCCTTGGTGTCGTGAAAGACCCTTACCACTTCGCCCACGGCCGAATTGAGGGGGACCCCGAGCAGCTTCGAAGTCTCTACGTCGGCGACCGAGATGCGCAGGGTCTGGTGGGCGCGGGCGATGTGCACGTCGGGCATCTCCAGCAGCACTGGGATGATGGTTTCGCGTCGAAAGCGCCGCGCGGCCTTTTTGAAAATCGTTTCGTCCAGGTGAATCGAGATCACGCAGTAAGGCTCGCCATCGCGCGCATGTACACGCCGCAAGTGACGATAGACGGCCACCGGCGGGCCGCAGTCGGCGGGGAGGGCGGGAGGCTCGGCGATCTGTTCGTCGATCAGGGTGAGGGTGGGCTTGTCGGTGCGATAGGCGTCGGCCATGTCGGATAGCGACGTTTCAAGCACCAGGGTCTTGTCTTGCGCGGCGCGCGCTTGGACGATGGTGCCGCGCCCGCGACTGACGTTGACCCAGCCGTCTTGCGCCAGCAGGGCGACCGCTTGCCGCACGGTGACGCGGGCCACGTCGAATTCAAGCATCAGGTCTTCGAGGCGCGGCAGGTGCTCGCCTGGCTTCCATACGCCCTTGTCGATCCGCTGCCGCAGCAACTGCGCCAGCCGCGCGTAACGCGGGACCGGGTGGCCGGAGCTCAGGACGGGCATCAGGGAAAACCTCTAAGTTTTAAAGTCCTATCTATAGTATCTTTAAAACAGAACTCACCATTAGGAGAAACGCTATCGTTGCCCGTCTGCGTCATCTCAGCTTCCTGCTGCTGCCCTG
>CANHSE010000238.1 GCA_947463025.1 Comamonadaceae bacterium | reverse complement strand
GAACAGGCCAAGTTCAAGGACCACTCCGACAAGATGGTGGCCGAGACCGCCAAGCTGCTGGCAGCCGCCAAGACCCAGAACCTGGACAACCTCAAGGCCGCCTTTGGCCCGACGGCGGCGACCTGCAAGGCCTGCCACGACGCTTTCCGGAATAACTGATCTCGACTCGCCGCAGGCGCCCACCCTGGGCTCTGCGGCGACAGCAAGCTCGCCTCGCTCAGGCCGGCGCAGCCAGCAGCTTCTCGATCAGCTGGTGCAGCTCAGAGAAGTCCGGCGCACCCACATAACGCTTCACGATCTCGCCGCGCTTGTCCACGATGAAGGTGGTGGGCGTGAGCTGCACATCGCCCCAGGCCTTGGCCACCGCCCCCGTGTTGTCGATCGCCACGCCAAAGGGCAGCTTGCGCGATTGCGCGAAGTTCACCACATAGGCCGGCGGGTCGTAACTCATGGCCACCGCCAGCGTTTGGTAGCCGCGCGCCTGGTACTTCTCGTGCGTGGCCATGATCTGCGGCATTTCGGCGACGCAGCTCACGCAGCTGGTGGCCCAGAAGTTCACCAGCGTCACTTTGCCTTTGAGATCGGCGGTGGTGCGGGTGCTGCCATCGAGCAGCACGAAGGTGGAGGGCGGCGCGGCGCTGCGGCCCGTGCCGAGGTAGACGGCGGCGGCGATGGCGGCGAGCGCGATGGCGGCGAGAAGGGTCCAGAGGCGGCGGGTCATGCGATGACTCCATCTCGTGTGAGTGCATCGATCTGGCCGGCATCGAGTCCCAGCAGGTCGGTCAGCACCTCGCGCGTGTGCTGCCCCAGCAGCGGCGGCGGCAGGTCCTTGCGCACTGGCGTGGCACTGAGCTTGGCGGGGCTGGCCACCAGACGCAGGCCGGGGCGCAGCGGATGGTCCCATTCGTCGACCATCGCGCGCGCTTGCACTTGCGGGTCGGCGAACACCTCGGCCAAGTTGTTGATGGCGCCGCAGGGCACCTTGGCGGCCTCTAACGCGCCGAGCCACTGGGGCTTGGTGCGGGTCTTCATCACCGCTTCGAGCATCGGCACCAGCACCGCGCGGTGTCGCACGCGATCCTGGTTGCGCGTAAAGCGCGGATCGGTGGCCAGCTCGGGGTGGCCCGCGACGTCGCAGAACTTGGCGAACTGACCGTCGTTGCCCACAGCCAGGATGATGTGGTCGGCGCGGCCATCGCTCGCGGGGGCGACCTCGAACACTTGATAGGGCACGATGTTTTGGTGGGCGTTGCCGGCGCGCCCTGGCACCTTGCCGCTCACGAGGTAGTTGGCCCCCAGGTTGGCGAGCATGGCCACTTGCGTGTCGAGCAAGGCCATGTCGACATGCTGCCCCTGGCCGGTGCGCTCGGCATGGCGCAGGGCCGCCAGGATGGCGGTCGTGGCATACAGGCCCGTGAACAAATCCGCCACGGCCACGCCCACCTTCTGCGGACCGCCTCCGAGGTCATCGCGCTCGCCGGTGATGCTCATGAGACCGCCCATGCCCTGGACCGCGTAGTCGTAGCCGGCGCGATCGCGGTAGGGGCCGGTCTGACCAAAGCCGGTGATGCTGCAATAGACCAGCCGCGGGTTGATCGCGCGCAGCGCCTCGAAGTCCAGGCCATAGCGCTTCATGTCGCCGACCTTGAAGTTCTCGACGAACACATCGCAGTGGGCCACCAGCGCGCGCACCAGGGCCTGGCCCGCCGGCTGCGCGATGTCGCAGGTGACCGAGCGTTTGTTGCGGTTGGTGCCCAGGTAGTAGGCGGCTTCGGCGGTTTCGCGGCCATCGGGCTGCGCCAGGAAGGGCGGGCCCCAGCTGCGGGTGTCGTCGCCGCTGCCCGGACGCTCAATCTTGATCACGTCGGCGCCCAGATCGGCCAGGGTCTGGGTGCACCAGGGGCCGGCCAGGACGCGCGAGAGGTCCAGGATGCGGATGCCGTCGAGGGAGTTCATCGCGGAATTGTCGGTCAATCCTGCTTCCATAATCGAGGGATGGTTCTTTCTCGACGCGACGCGGTGGTGGTCTTCCTCACTTTTGCGTTCGCTTATTTCATCTCGGCGCTGCTGCGCGCCGTCACCGCCACCCTGGCGCCCACCCTGACCGAGGAGTTCGCGCTGCATGCGCGTGACCTGGGCTTGCTGGCGGGCGGATTTTTCGCCGGCTTTGCCCTGACCCAGTTGCCCCTGGGAAGCTGGCTCGATCGGCATGGCCCGCGGACGGTGATCCTGGGCTTTTTGGTTCTGGCGGCGGTGGGCTGTGCGGCCTTTGCGCTGGCCGAGGGCTTTTCCAGCCTGTTGCTCGCCCGCGTCTTGTGCGGCATGGGCGTGAGCGCCAGCCTGATGGCGCCCCTGACAGGCTACCGGCGCTGGATGTCACCGCCGATGCAGCTGCGCGCCAATTCCTGGATGCTCATGACGGGGTCCCTGGGCATGGTGGCCTCGACCCTGCCCGTGCAATGGCTGGTGCCGCAGTTCGGGTGGCGACCACTGTTTCTGGGTCTGGCGGTCCTGATCGTGGTGTCCATGGCGGTGATCGCCTGGAAGGTGCCTGCCTGGTCGTCGGCCCCCGCTGCGGCGCCGGGGGCTCCCCAGGGGAGCTACCGCGAGGTCTGGCGCAATGCCTGCTTCCAGCGTCTGTGGCCCCTGGGGTTTTTCTCTTACGGGGGGTTGCTCGCGATGCAGACCTTGTGGGCCGGGCCCTGGATGGTGCGGGTGGCGGGCTACACGCCGGCGCAGGCCGCCGCCGGCCTGTTCACCCTCAACCTGTCCATGCTCCTGACCTTCTGGACCTGGGGCCTGCTCACGCCTCGCCTGGCGGCCCGGGGCTGGGGCGCCGAGCGGCTGATTGCATGGGGCCATCCCCTGAGCTTCTTGCCTTTGGGCTGGTTGATCTTCGCAGGGGGCGACGCCGGCGCCTGGAGCTGGACGCTGTTTTGTATGAGTTGCACCTTCATGTCCCTGGCCCAGCCCGCGGTGGGCATGGCCTTTCCGTCGGCACTGGCGGGTCGGGCCCTGTCCGCCTACAACCTGGTGATCTTCGCGGGCGTGTTCGTCGTCCAATG
>CANHSE010000237.1 GCA_947463025.1 Comamonadaceae bacterium | reverse complement strand
TCGATGTCACGCAGCTTGGCCATGTCGGCGAAGTCCAGAATCGGCTGGCTCACCTCCAGGCGCATCGGCGGGTTGACCTGGTTGATGTCCAAGAGATTGGGCTTGGGGCCGATGAAGGACACCAGCGACATCACGATGGCTTCGCGAATCGGGTCGATCGGCGGGTTGGTCACCTGCGCGAACAACTGCTTGAAGTAGTTGTAAAGCGGCTTGTTCTTGTCGGACAGCACGGCCAGCGGGCTGTCGTTGCCCATGGAGCCGATGCCCTCTTCGCCGGCCTGCGCCATGGGCGACATCAGGAACTTGATGTCTTCCTGGGTGTAGCCGAAGGCTTGCTGGCGATCAAGCAGCGTGACGTCGGAAGCCGCGGCGTCGCCGGTGCTCTCGGTGAGGTCATCGAGCTTGATGCGCAGGTTCTCGATCCACTGCTTGTAGGGTTTGCTGCTGGCGAGGTTGGACTTGAGTTCCTCGTCGTCGATCATGCGACCCTGCTCGAGGTCGATCAGGAACATCTTGCCCGGTTGCAGGCGCCACTTGCGCACGATCTTGTTCTCGGGCACGGGCAGCACGCCCGACTCGGAGCCCATGATCACCAGGTCGTCGTCGGTGATGCAGTAACGCGAAGGACGCAGGCCGTTGCGATCGAGCGTGGCGCCGATCTGGCGGCCGTCAGTGAACACGATCGAGGCGGGGCCGTCCCAGGGTTCGAGCATCGCCGCGTGGTACTCGTAGAAGGCCTTGCGGCGTTCATCCATCGTGGTGTGCTGCTCCCAAGGCTCGGGGATCATCATCATCACGGCCTGGCTGATCGGGTAGCCGGCCATCGTGAGCAACTCCAGGCAGTTGTCAAAGGTGGCGGTGTCCGACTGGTCGGCAAACGAGATGGGATAGAGCTTGTGCAGGTCGGGGCCGAGCACGGGCGAAGACATCACGCCTTCGCGCGCCTTCATCCAGTTGTAGTTGCCCTTGACGGTGTTGATCTCGCCGTTGTGCGCCACATAGCGATAGGGGTGGGCCAGCGGCCACTCGGGGAAGGTGTTGGTGGAGAAACGCTGGTGCACCAGGCCCAGGGCAGACACGCAGCGCGGGTCTTGCAGGTCCAGGTAGTACTCGCCCACCTGGTTGGCCAGCAGCAGGCCCTTGTAGACCACGGTACGGCTGGACATGGAAGGGACGTAATACTCTTTGCTGTGCTTAAGCTTGAGCGCCTGGATCGCGGCGCTGGCCGTCTTGCGGATCACGTAGAGCTTGCGCTCGAGCGCGTCCTGCACGATCACGTCGCTGCCGCGGCCGATGAAGACCTGGCGCAGCACCGGCTCTTTCTCGCGCACGGTGGGCGACATGGGCATGGTCAGGTTGACGGGCACATCGCGCCAACCCAGGAGCACTTGGCCCTCCGTCTTGATGGCGCGCTCCATCTCCTGCTCGCAGGCGAGGCGCGAGGCGTGTTCCTTGGGCAGGAAGATCATGCCCACGCCGTACTCGCCGGGTGGCGGCAGGGTGACGCCCTGCTGGGCCATTTCCTCACGATAGAGCTGGTCGGGCAGCTGGATCAGGATGCCGGCACCGTCGCCCATCAGAGGGTCGGCACCGACCGCGCCGCGGTGATCGAGGTTCTCGAGGATCTTCAGGCCCTGCTGGACGATGGCATGGCTTTTCTCGCCCTTGATGTGGGCGACGAAACCCACGCCGCAGGCGTCGTGCTCGTTCGCAGACGAATACAGGCCGTGTTCCTGGAGGTGTTTGAGTTCGGCGGGCGTGGCCATGGCGATTCCTTCGAAGCGGTTCACAGTCTCGGCACGCTCACAGAGCGGCCAGGCAAGGTTTCAGGGGGTTGGAGAGGATAGTGCAGTGCAGCAGTCTTGACCAGCGAAATAATAGGGGTCTGACTCCAATTAAAAGCCCGCTATCTACATTGGTGATTTAAATAGGGACAGATTAGCGAGGCTCGCTGCGCCGAGGCCGACCTGGCCGGCCCCGCTTGAGGCGCCGGTCGGTCTGCTTTTGCAGCGCAGCCAAGAACCCTTCATCGCCCAGCGCCCAACCATGGAGCGCAGCGTCGGTGAGCGCTCGCACCCGTTCGGTGCCAAGCCCGGCGGCCACGCGCTCGGCGTAGGCCTGCTCGCGGGCGAAGGGGGTGTTGCCCAGCGCCCAGTAGACCGGGTGCGGGCTGAGGGCCTTGTCGCCGTCTTGGCCAATACAGTGACGATGGCTGGACCAGGCGTAATCCGCCGGTGCCTCGACCAGACCGGCGCGCACCGGGTTGAGGTCGAGGTAGGCCATGCAGTCCAACAAGGCGGCATCGGCTTGCAGCGGCGCGCAGCGATAGCGGCCTTCCCAAAGGGTGCCGCTGCGGCCGACGCGTTGGTTGAAGTGGCGCACATAACGTCGGCCAATGCCTTGCATCATGCGTGCCAGGCCTTCGCTCTCGGCCGGGGTGGCCAGCAAGTGAAAGTGGTTGGGCATGAGGACATAGGCGTGCAGGGCGACACCGTTGGCGCGCGCTTCCTCGGCCAACAGGGTACGCAGGGTTTCGTAGTCGATCTCATCGCGGCAGATCGGCTGGCGATCGATGCCGCGCTGGATCAAGTGGTGGGGGTAGCCGGGGACGGTCAGGCGGGGGAGGCGGGCCATGGCGAGGGATCATAGGGTGTCTGACCCTGATTTTTGGTGTCGCTCGTTCTCTCGTTCTCTCGTTCGGAGTGGGTTGGCGTTGGCGGTGCAACGCGGTGGGCGTGCGGCGGGGGCCCGGGGGCTTCAAGTGCGCAGGCCCTTCGGGCTCCCTTGCGGTGCTCGTGCCAGGCGGGAAGCGCGCAAACTCGCCTTCGGCTCAAACATGCGCGCTTCTTTTTCCGCCTGTCCCTGCGCTCCTCAGCTGCGCACAGGCGCCCCCGAACCCCCGCCGCACACCCACCGCTTCCCTCGCGCCCCTGTTTAGAGGCGCCAGATTCTCTGCTTCGGCGATCGAGGGTGCGCCTGCGTCAAAGCAATGATGTGCGCGCGAAACGTTTGAGAACCAGTGAGCGCGGGGTGCGTGGGGTGGGTTCGGGGGCGCCTGTGCGGGGCTGAGGAGC
>CANHSE010000236.1 GCA_947463025.1 Comamonadaceae bacterium | reverse complement strand
TTTCGGCGGCGGTGTCGGGGATGACGATGCCCGAGGCGGTCTTGGTCTCGTTTTCGAGGCGCTTGACGATCACGCGATCGGCGAGGGGACGAAGTTTCATGGGTTCTCCTTGAGGGGACTTCTTGATAAGGGACATCGGAAAGCGCCCACCGGAGTGAGCACTTTGGATTGAACGCGAGGAGTGCTAGCACTCAACCTCAGCGAGTGCTAATGATACGGGCTTTCTGGCCGGTTTCAAGACGTCCCGCTTTTGACCGGGCCCCAGCCGGGGTCGGGCCTATAGTCGGGCGGTGATGCACCTGTTTCGGCGACACCCCCTGTTTCGGCGCGCGGCCATCGCGCACTGGCGGGTGGGGCGGTGGCCGACGGCGATCCATGCGCTGATGTGGTCGGCGGCGTCCGGTCTGATTTTCGTGGGGCTCAACGCCCTGATGCGCCAGCTGAGCCTGGAGCTGAGCGCGTTCCAGACCCAATTCCTGCGTTATTTGATGGGGTTGCTGGTGATGCTGCCCTTGATGCTGCGATCGGGCCTGGCCGATCTGCGACCGGTGAGCCTGCGTGGTCAGTTTCTGCGGGGGGCGGTGCACACCCTGGGGCTGCTGGTGTGGTTTGCCGCCGTGCCGCACATCACGCTGGCCGACACCACGGTGATCGGGTTCACCACACCGATCTTCATCATGCTGGGCGCGGCGCTGTTCCTGTCCGAGCCGATGCGGGGCTCACGCTGGGTGGCGGCAGGTCTGGGCATGGCCGGGGTGCTGATCGTGGTGGGACCGCGCCTGACCGGCGAGGGCGGCATCCACCTGTTGGTGATGCTGATGTCGGCGCCGATCTATGCGGTGTCCTTTCTCATGACCAAGGCCCTTACCCGCTACGAGCGACCGGCGGTGATCGTGCTGTGGCAGGCCATCACCGTGACGCTCCTGAGTCTGCCCTTTGCGCTCACCGACTGGCAGTGGCCCAGCCTGGCGCAATGGGGCGGCTTCCTGGTGTGCGGCATGCTGGGCTCGGGGGGGCACTACTGCCTGACGCGGTCTTATGCGAGTGCGGACATCTCGGCCACTCAGTCCATCAAGTTTCTCGACCTGGTCTGGGCGGCGGCCATTGGCTGGCTGATCTTTGGTGATGCTCTGAGCCAGTGGACGGTGGTGGGGGGCCTGGTGATCTGCGCCTCGACCGTCTGGATCGCGAGGCGCGAGGCGCGCGCAGCGACCTGAATACAGCGGCCGGTCAGGCGTTGGTGATGCCGCCGGCCACATGCCCCGCGGGCACATGGCGGGCGGCGTGGTTCACATGGCCGGTCTGGTCGTCGAAGAAGAAATCGGGCTCGAACTCGCGCAGGAATTCGCCCTTGGGCAAGCCGCCGAGAAACATCGCCTCGTCGACCTGAATGTTCCAGTCCATGAGCGTGCGGATGGCGCGCTCGTGCGCGGGGGCGCTGCGCGCCGTGACCAGTGCGGTGCGTATGCGCATGGGGCTGGCCGAGGGGGTGCTGATGCCGGCCTGTTGCAGGCGGTGCAGGGCCACGAGCAGGGGCTTGAACGGCCCCTCGGGCAGAGGATGGGCGGCCTTGCTCGATTCATGTTGCTGGAAGGCGTCCAGCCCCTGGGCCTGGAAGACGCGCTCGGCTTCGTCGGAGAACAGCACGGCGTCGCCGTCAAAGGCGATGCGTACTTCTTGCGGGTAATTGGTGCCCGCCAGCACCGATTCGGTCAGCACGCGCGCCGCCGGAAATCCTGCATTGAGGGCCTCGCGCACGTCTTCGGCGTTGGCCGATAAAAACAGGTGCGCGCCCAGCGGCCGCAGGTAGCGAAAGGGTGCGCGCCCCTGGGTGAACACGCCGCGTTGCAGCTTGATCTCGTTGGCATGGCCCGAGCGGAAGATGCGCATGCCCGAGACCGGGTCGTTGCGCGAGAGGATCACCACTTCGACCCGCTGCTGCTCGGGCTCGTTGAAGGCCAGCAGCTTTTTGATCAAGGAAAAGGCGATGCCGGGGCGCGCGGGCAGGTCTAGGCGCTGCAGCTGCAGGGCCATGTAGGCGCCGGGGTCGCCGCTTTCGAAGATGCGGTTTTCTTCTTCGAAGTTGAACAGCGCGCGCGAGGAGATCGCGACCACCAGTTTGTTTTCGAGAGAGACGCTCATGTCAGCGCGCAGGGCATTACCGGACCCATTGGTTGAGTTGGATGATGGGCAAGAGTACCGCAAGCACGATCAGCATGACTACCAGCCCCATGGTGACGATCAAAAGCGGCTCGAGCACCGTCGCCAGCGTGAGGGCGCGGCGCTGCACTTCGGCCGAGAGCTGTTGGGCCGCGCGATCGAGCATGGTGGGCAGCTGCCCGGTCTGCTCGCCCAGGCGGGCGAACATGGCCAGCAGGCCGGGGAAGCGCTTTTTCTGGGCGAGGGCGGACGCCAGGGGCGCGCCCTCGCGCACCAGCACCAGGATGTCCAGGCCGTCGGCCCGCAGTGAGCGGTTGTTCAAGGTTTCGCCCGCCGCCTGCAGGGCCTTGAGGATCGGCACGCCGCCAGCCGCCAGCATGGCCAGCGTGCTGGCAAAGCGCGCCGCGTTGTAGCCGCGTGCGAGCCGACCCACCAGGGGTAGGCGCAGCCACGCGGCATCGAAGCGTTCACGAAAGCCGGGGTTGCGCAGCGCCACTCGCAGGGCGAGCACGCCCGCTGCCAGCGCCAAGGCGATCCACAGGCCGCCCTCGCGCACCCCGGCGCTGATCGCCAGCATCGCCGAGGTCAGGAAGGGCAGGGCCCGCTGGCTGCCCGCAAAGACGGCGGCCACCTGCGGCACCACATAGGTGACCAGAAAGATCACGATGGTGATGGCCACCAGGGTGACGATGGCGGGGTAGAGCGCGGCGCCGACCAGGCGGGCCTTGAGCGCTTGGCTGGCCTCGAGGTCATCGGCCAGACGTTCGAGCACCACACCGAGCTGCCCGCTGTGTTCGCCCGCCGCGACCACCGCCTGATAGACATCGGAGAACTCACGCGGGTGTTGCGCCAGGGCCTTGGCAAACGGCGAGCCCGCATTCACCTCGGCGCGCAGCGCGGCGACCAGTGCGTGTTGGCGCGCATCGTCAGCTTCATC
>CANHSE010000235.1 GCA_947463025.1 Comamonadaceae bacterium | reverse complement strand
TGGACACGTCTTCGCGGCGCTCGCGCAGCGCGGGCAGGCGCAGACGAATCACGTTCAGGCGGTGAAAGAGGTCTTCGCGGAAGACGCCATCCTTCACCCGCTGCTCCAGGTCCTGGTGGGTGGCGGCGATCACGCGCACATTGGCCTTGACCGCGCTGTGCCCACCGACACGATAGAAATGACCATCCGACAGCACGCGCAGCAAGCGCGTCTGCAGATCGAAAGGCATGTCGCCGATTTCGTCGAGGAACAACGTGCCGCCCTCGGCCTGCTCGAAGCGACCGCGCCTTGCGGTCTGGGCGCCGGTGAAGGCACCACGCTCATGGCCAAACAGTTCGGACTCGAGCAGGTCTTTCGGGATCGCAGCGGTATTGATCGCGACGAAAGGCCCGTTGGCACGCGGCGAGTGCTTGTGCAAAGCGCGTGCAACCAGTTCCTTGCCCGAGCCGGACTCACCGGTGATCAAGACCGTGACGTTGCTTTGCGAAAGGCGACCGATGGCGCGGAACACGTCCTGCATGGCCGGCGCCTGCCCCAGCATCTCGGGGGTGGCGATCATGCCCTCCTCGGCCACTTCTTCGCGCTGGCTCTCTTGCACAGCACGGCGAATCAACTCGATCGCCTTGGGCAGGTCAAAGGGCTTGGGCAGGTATTCGAAGGCGCCGCCCTGGAAGGCCGACACGGCGCTGTCCAGATCGGAGAAGGCGGTCATGATGATCACCGGCAGACCCGGATGACGCGCCTTGACCTGACTCAGAAGATCCAAGCCAGTGCCACCGGGCATGCGGATGTCGCTGACCAGGATCTGCGGGCCCTCGTCTTCGCCCCCGGACTCGAGGGCTTGCAACACCTCGCGCGGGTTGGTGAAGCTGCGCGTGGGCATATCCTCCCGTAGCAGCGCCTTTTCCAGCACGAAACGGATGGATTGGTCATCGTCAACGATCCAGATCGGCTTCATGGGTGCTGCTACCTCGGGTCGCGTGTCACGTTTTAGGGCAAGGGAACCAGGATCTTGAAATCCGTCCGTCCCGGGACACTGTCGCATTCAATCGAGCCATGGTGCTGCTGGATGAACGTCTGCGCCAGGGTCAGCCCCAACCCTGAACCGCCCTCGCGCCCCGATACCAGGGGATAGAAGATGCGGTCTTTCAGAGGCGGGGGCACGCCGGGTCCGTTGTCGATGACATGCAATTCCAGTGCCAGTCGATAGCGTTGCTTGCCGAAAGTGACTTGGCGCGCGATGCGCGTGCTCAGGACCAGTTGGGCGTCGCCTTGCACCATGCGCTCGGCCAAGGCCTGGCAGGCGTTGTGGGCGATGTTCAAGACGGCCTGTATCAGTTGCTCGCGGTCACCGCGAAACTCGGGCAAGGAGGTGTCGTAATCACGTACCACGCGCAAGCCCTTGGGAAACTCGGCCAGGATCAGGGAGCGCACCCGCTCGCACACCTCATGGATGTTCACGTCGCCCACCACATGCGGGCGCCGGTGCGGGGCCAGCAGGCGATCGACCAGGGTCTGCAGGCGGTCGGCCTCGTGGATGATGACCTGGGTGTATTCCTTCAGATCACGCGAATCGATTTCCATCTCGAGCAATTGCGCCGCACCGCGGATACCGCCCAAGGGGTTCTTGATCTCGTGGGCAAGGTTGCGAATCAGCTCCTTGTTCGCCTGCGCCTGATCCAGCAGGCGCTCCTCGCGCTCCTGGCGCGCCTGCTGCGCCACGGGGAGCATCTCGATCACGACTTCGTCTGCGCGCTCGGTCTGTGCCAGCACCACATGCACCGGCATGGGGTCATCGCCCGCCCGCACCAAGACTGCGTCATAACGCAGCACGGCAAAGTCATTGCTGCGGGCGCCCTGAAGGGCCACCTTGAGCAACTTCGGATCGGTAAAGGCGTCGGGGAAGAAGGCGCCTTCGATATGGCGACGCGAGGTGCCTAAGGCGCCTTCCAGGGCGGCATTGACAAAGATCACCTTGCCGTCGATGGACACCACCGCCACCAAGGTGGCCAGCAGGTCGAAGGACGCGAAGGCGGGGTTGCGCTCGGGGGAGTTCAAGCGCCTTATTTTGACGCAGTCAGGCGCGAGAGTTCGCGGCGCAGGCCCTCGATATCCACTTCGTTGCGCGCGATGCTCGCCTTGAGGTGGGCCACCCGGTCTAGGTACTTTTGGTAGTTGCGGGTCTCGGGGCCGAGCTTTTCCGGCTCGCCATTGTTGTACTCACGCAGCAACTCGGTTTGACGTGCCTGGGCCTTGCTCAGTTCAGCCTCCAGGATGGCGCGGGCATCCGCATCGCGGGCGCGCTGCTCGCTGCTGTCCACGCGCAGGGCAGATGCGACTGGCCCGCTGGCCGCCGCGACCTTGCGCCCGGGCGCGGGTCGGACCGCCTCGACCACCGTGAGGGGAACCGGCTCCAAGAGCTTGCAGTCCTTGACCTGGGCTTCAGTGGGCGCGTTGGTGTATTGGTTGCCGCAGCGGTAGACGCGCGCGGCCGAAGGCGCTGCGGCAGCGGGTGGACTGGAGGCCGCGGGCTTGGCGGGGGCCTGGGCGTGAACCTCTGCGAAGGCCACTGCAAGCGCGACGATCAATGAATACTTCATGGCGACTATTTTCATGAAAACAGTTCTCAAGTATGCATTCATCGCGCTGCCAGCGGCAAGGCCGCTTGAGCCTACGCCCATGAAAAAAGGGGCGACTTGCGTCGCCCCTCGGTGTGTGCCTGCGGCCCGGCCTGAGCGCCGGACCCTACAGGATCACAGGCTGTAGTACATGTCGTATTCGACAGGGTGCGGGGCCATGCGAAAGCGCGTGACTTCCTGCATCTTCAGCTCGATGTAGGCATCGAGCATGGAGTCGGTGAACACGCCGCCCTTGGTCAGGAAGCTACGGTCCTTGTTCAGGTAATCCAAAGCCTGGTCCAGGCTGTGGCACACGGTCGGGACTTGCGCGTCTTCCTCGGGGGGCAGGTGGTACAGGTCCTTGGTGGCCGCCTCGCCCGGATGGATCTTGTTTTCCACGCCGTCCAGGCCGGCCATCATCAGGGCCGAGAAGCACAGGTAGGGGTTGGCAGAGGGATCGGGGAAGCGCGCCTCGATACGACGGCCCTTCGGGTTGGCCACGAAGGGAATACGGATGGAGGCCGAGCGGTTACGCGAGCTGTAAGCCAGCTTCACCGGGGCTTCGAAGCCAGGGACCAGGCGCTTGTAGCTGTTGGTGCCGGGGTTGGTG
>CANHSE010000234.1 GCA_947463025.1 Comamonadaceae bacterium | reverse complement strand
GTGTCCTGCTGGCGCGCCGGTGACGTGGCCACGCTGCGTCTGCTGGTCGAGGAACTGCGTGAACGCACCGTGATCCTGATTGACACCGCGGGCGCCGATCCGCAGGCCCAGGCGGCGTTGCTGCAATCGGCCGATCTGGGCATCGAGACGCACCTGCTGCTGCCGGCCGATGCGTCCATCGGCAGCGTCAAGCGCCTGCTCGCCACGGGCAACACCTGGCGCAGTCTGATGGTGGGCAAGGTCGACGAAAGCCATTCGCCCTGGCCGCTGCTGCAAGCCCTGTGCGATCAGCGCGTGCCCGTCTCGTGCATGGCCGCCTCGGGTGACGTGCAGGCACAGGCCCGTCCCTTCCAGGCCCGCAGCCTGCTGGATGCCGCCTTCCATCGTCTGCGCAGCGACCTGTCGCTCGATGCGCCCGTGGCCGCGTCGATGGGTGCGCGCGTCGCCCCGGCTTCTCGTCCCGTATCCTCCCTGTCTGAAAGCGTTGCATGAGCACTCCCTTGCGCACTCCTCAGGTCATCGGCGTCGCCAGCGGCAAGGGCGGAGTCGGCAAGACCACCGTCGCCGTGAATTTGGCGGCGGCTCTGGGTCAGCGTGGCCATCGCGTGTTGTTGCTCGACGCCGACCTGGGCATGGCCAACGCGCAGGTGGCCCTGGGCGTGCGCAGCCCCTTGAATATCAGCCACCTGTTGTCGGGTGAAAAGACGTTGCAGGAGTTGCTGGTCCCCGCTGCGCCGGGCGTGCAACTGGTGCCCGGTGCCTCGGGCCTGCGTGACATGGCGGCCCTGGACATGAGCCAGGTCGCCACCATCATTCATGCCTTCGACGCGCTGCAAGAGTCGGTCGACTACCTGGTCGTGGACGTGGCTGCGGGCATCTCGCCTTCGGTGCTGACCTTCATGGCGGCTTGCCAGCGGCGCATCGTGGTGCTGCAGGACCAACCCGCCGCCATCGCCGACGCCTATGGCTTGATCAAGGTGATGACGCAGGACCAGGACCTGGAAGAGATTTACCTCGTGGCCAACGCCGTGCAAGGCGATGCCCACGGGCAGCAGCTGGCGCAGTTTGTCAACGATGTGACGCTGAAGTTTCTGGGGCGCACCGTCAAGTACCTGGGGTGCGTGGGCGCCGACGAGATCGTGCAGCAGGCCCAGCGCAAGTACCGCAGCGTGATCGATTTCGCGCCGAGCAGCCGCGCCGCATCCGACTTGCGTCGCCTGGCGCAGGCGCTGGAGAAGCTGCCGCCGCTGCAGGAGCCCGGTGGCCAGATGCAATTCTTCATGGAGCGCATGCTGCAAGCGCAGCAGGCTGCGACCTGAGGACGCACGCGCAAGGACACGCCATGGACGCCGCACTCGAACTGTACGAAAGCAGCAAGGGACGCCAGGAGAACCTGGTGATCTCGCACATGCCCATGGTCAAGCGCGTGGCGTTTCACCTGCGGGGACGTATCCCGCCGTTGCTCGATCTGGACGAACTGGTGCAGGTGGGCATGCTCGGTCTGATCGAAGCTGCGCGGGGCTATGACCCGCGCCGTGGCATTCCCTTTGAACACTTTGCGCTCAGTCGTGTGCGCGGCGCCATGCTCGATGAAGTGCGGCGCGTGTCCGACCTCACACGTTCTTCGGTCGCCTTCAACAAGAGCGAGAACGCCGCTGCTCACAAGCTGGTGGCCGAACTCGGTCGTATGCCCACGCAGGGCGAGGTGGCGCAGTCCATGGGCAAGGACATCGAGTCGTATCACCGCGAACAAGGTCAGGCCTGGCGCAGCGAGACCTTCTCGATCGAGGAGGTGAGCGAAGAGGTGATGAACATCGCCGCCGAGCGCGGGGTTCAGCCCGAGGCGCAGGTGGAGCGCGCGCAGTTGCTCGAGGCGCTGGCCGGAGCCATCCAAGAGTTGCCCGAGCGCGATCAGTTAATCATTTCGCTGTATTACGTGGAAGAACTCAACCTCAAGGAGATCGGTGAGATACTTGGCGTGAGTGAGTCCCGGGTCAGCCAGTTGCTCACCGCAATCGCCAAAAAGTTGCGGTCGCTGCTCCAGCCGGCGGTCCATGGCTCTTCCCGTACCTGAATTGCCTTGCACACCGCCAGGCCGAAGACCGCATGTTCAATTTATTCAAGAAGCCCGACGAAGACGAGCGTGGGCGCGCCGTCGCCGCCTATGAAAAGGCGGTGTCGCTGACCAGCGACGGACACGAGGCGCGCAGCCTGCGCCTGCGTTTGAGCATGTTGTGCCGTGCCCACCTGGACAAGACCTTTGTGGCCGGCGCGCAGGCCATGGAGGCGTACGAAGCTGCATGCATGGTGGCGATCCAGCAGGCCAAGCCGCAGCCCGATCCCCCGCAGGCTTCCTTGTTTCAGACCGTCAAATCAACCTCGGGTGAGGTGCAGGTCTATCTGCCCCAGGAATACGCCGACGAGGCCTTTGCCATCGGCATGCTCTATCAGAAGACCGAACTGAACGCCGCGCAGGCCATCGAAGCCGCCCAGCGTCTGGCCGATCGCATCTCGTACGACGCCCTCAAGCTCAATTCCGCTTTTGTGGCCTTGCAGTTCTTGCGCGACGAACTCGCTGCCGAAGCCGAGGCCGCCGCCGACGCGGAAGGCGAGGGCGGTGAGGGCGGTGAAGGTGACGCCGCAGACGGCGGCGCCCCGGCCGCTCCGAACGCCTGAGCGGTCTGCAGCCCTTGTCCACCAGCATGCTCACGCTCACCCTCCTGCTGATCATGGCGGTGGCCATTGCGGTGTTGGTGGTGCTGGTGATCTACCTGGTTGATCGCTTCAACGGCCTCGAGCGTGAGACCAAGCAGCTGATGCAAAACCTGCAGCAGCCGCAGCAAGCCAAGCCCACAGGCCCTTATGCCGGCCTGTCTGGCAAGCCCTTGTGGGACGCTGTGACGGGCGAGGCCCCCGAGAACCTGGATGAACTGGTGATCGAAGGCGTACGTAAGCGCTATAGACTCCTTCTGGGCGAGCACATTAGTTTTGTTTTTAGTGAAGGTGTATCTGACCAAGGCAAAGGCTTTGACGCCGTGCCGGCCAATACGCGCACGGTGCGCACGCCGCGCACACAGGTCGATTCGTGGCTGCCGCCCGAAGCCGTGGAAGCCATCTACCGATGCGGCCAGGGCTATGCCCGCAACGACCCGACCGAACTTCCCGGCTTGCGCCAGCGCCTGGACGAGGTCTGCGCCCAGTTGCAGATGCAGGCCGGCCTGGAGGTGCATCAG
>CANHSE010000233.1 GCA_947463025.1 Comamonadaceae bacterium | reverse complement strand
TCGGCTGAGTTTGAAACACCCTGAGGGGTTTAATCCTCGCCAGAAAAAAGCCTCCGGACCTTGCGATCCGGAGGCTGAATCCACCCAAGAAGAGGTGGAGGAGACAATCCGTGCATGCGAAGTCGGCCGTGGGGCGGACTCGATATGCTCGGCCTCAGTATAGCGCGATCGGTGCTGCATCGCAGCACGCTTGGCAGAAAGACCACGAATCAGGAGTGAGTGATGGATTGCACAGTGAGTTGGACGGGCGCCACAGGTGCGCACTCGGGGATGGGTTTCATGGCCGAGACCGGCAGTGGTCATGTGCTGATGATGGATGGCGCACCCGATGCCGCCAAGCCCGAGAACGGCGGCCAAAACCTGGCGCCGCGCCCCATGGAGACCGTGCTGGCCGGCACCGGTGGGTGCACGGCCTATGACGTGGTCTTGATCCTCAAACGCGGCCGCCACGATGTGCGCGGCTGCTCGGTCAAGCTCACCTCCGAGCGCGCCGACACCGACCCCAAGGTCTTTGTGAAGGTGCACATGCACTTTTCCGTCACGGGCAAGGGCATCCCGGCGGCCGCTGTGGAGCGGGCCATCGCCATGAGCCACGAGAAGTATTGCTCGGCCAGCATCATGCTGGGCAAGACCGCCACGATCACCACCAGCTTCGAATTGGCCGAGGCCTGAACGCTCGCCGGGAGAGGGGCGTCAGATGTAGTGCGCCGTGGTCGTCATGACCTTGGCGGCTGCGCGCATCAGGCCCTTGACGGGTTCGGGCAAGGGCGCAGCACCCGCGGCCAGGGCCTCGCTGGCGTGTGCGGCTTCGTCGGCCTTCATTTGCGCGACGATGGCGCGCGAGGCGTGGTCATCCGCCGGCAGGCGCTCCAGGTGGCTGTCCAGATGGGCCTCGACCTGGCGCTCGGTCTCGACCACAAAGCCCAGGCTCAGCGGATCGCCCAGGCGCCCTGCCACCAGGCCCAGGCCAAAGGCGCCGGCGTACCACAGCGGATTGAGCAAAGAGGGGCGGCTGCCCATGTCCTGCAGGCGCTGGTGGGTCCAGGCCAGGTGGTCGGTTTCCTCTCGGGCCGCCTGCTCGAACTGGCGCCGCAGCTGCGGGTCGCGCGTGGCCAGGGCTTGCGCGGTGTACAGCGCCTGCGCGCAGACCTCACCCACGTGATTGACCCGCATCAGGGCCGCGGCTTCGCGCCGGTCGGCTGCGGCCTGGGGCACGCCGCTCGCGCTGCCCCCCGGATTGGGGCGGCTGGCGCGCGGCGTGGTAAAGAGGGTGCGCAAGGCACTGTCGAGGGCTCCGATGAGGGCATCCATAGGCGAGGCAGTTTACGCCCGCTCCTCGCGGGGTTGCCGGCGGGGGGGCTACGCAGCGAATGAATACCAAACAACTCACTCGAGCGGATCGATCCGAAAGGACGGCTGGGCAAGGGCTCGGGCTGTTGTCCCGGTGCAACGGAACAACCTCACAACGCGCAAATCCTTTGCGTGTGAAAAGTCCGTCTGCTTCAATAGCGGCAACTTCCGTAATGGAGGTCGGCCCCGGGGCTCGGTTGACTGTCGGTATCCAATCCAAACGCACCGGCGCCTCTTGTTTAACCTTGGAGAAACTTGCATGAAAAAATCTCTAGTTGCTTTGGCTGCCCTTGCAGCCACGAGTGCTTTCGCTCAATCGTCGGTCACCCTGTCGGGCAACCTCGACTTCGCAGCTGCCAACATCACCGGCAGCCAAACCATCGCCAAAGGCACCACCGTCAGCACCGGCGCTGGCACCTCTTCTACCAGCGTGATCGCCCTGACCGCTGTAGAGAAGACCAAGGACTTCACGATCACCGTCCGGTACGGCCTGGACCCCCGCAGCCTGTCCAACGACGGCATGGCTGTGACCAACAACACGGCACAAAGTGGCTCTGCCACCACCAACGCCCTGGCCAACACCGCCACCGGTCTGAATCGCGACGAACTCTTCGTTGGCATCTCCGGCGGTTTCGGTAACCTGCGTCTGGGCTCGCCCAACTCCATCGGTCTGAACAGCTTCCAAGTCGCCTCGCCCCTGGGCACTGGCGTGGGCTCCGGTTACACCGGCGGCGGTCAAGCCTCCACGATGACGGGCTCGTGGAGCAATATCCGTTACAGCCGCTCGGTGCGCTATGACAGCCCCAGCTTCAACGGCTTTACTGCTTCCGTGCTGTACGCACCTGGCAACGACCAAGCGGCCGTTGCTGCGTCCTCTGGTACCGCTGGTACCACGGGTGGTAACGCCGCTCTCGTGGTCCCGAACGCTCGTGCAGCCACCGAATTCGGTCTGCGCTACGCTGCAGGTCCCTTGACCGTGTCCTTCGCCAACGTGTCCACCGCCGCCCAGACCAACCCGGGCGGCTGGTACGCGGCAGGCGCTAGCGTCGCTGGTGCCGCCAAGACCTCCGTCAACATGCTGAACGCCAGCTTCGCCATGGGTGCGACCACCCTGTACGCTGGCTGGAACAAGGGTGACAACCTCACGGCTGGCGCCACGACCACCCCGACCAAGGGTTATCGCTTGGCTGCCAAGCACACCATGGGTGCGATCGACCTGGCTGCCTCCTACACCCAGCAGACCTCCGGCGCGACGAATATCGACGCTTCCGTGACCGGCCTGCGTGCTGATTACAACCTGAGCAAGACCGCCGCCGCCTACATTGGCTACGAGAACTGGGACACCGGCACCGCTTACGCCAACACCGCCACCAGCGGCGTGCGCAAGATCACCTCGGTTGGTCTGCGTAAGTCCTTCTAATTTTCTGCTGGCTTCAGCCAGCTGAGACTTAGATCCTAAAAAGCCCGCCGTGGAAACACGGCGGGCTTTTTTACTGGAGGGCGCACCTCCAGCAATGCACATAAAAAAACCCACCGTGTTTCCACGGTGGGTTTTTCGTTTCTGAATCTCAAGCTGTCTGACGACAGCGCGGGATTAGAAGGACTTACGCAGACCGATCGAGGTGATCTTGCGCACGCCGCTGGTGGCGGTGTTGGCGTAAGCGGTGCCGGTGTCCCAGTTCTCGTAGCCAATGTAGGCGGCGGCGGTCTTGCTGAAGTTGTAGTCAGCACGCAGGCCAGTCACAGACGCGTCGAGATTCGACGTGCCGGAGGTCTGCTGGGTGTAGGAGGCAGCCAGGTCCATCGCACCCATGGTGTGCTTGGCAGCCAAGCGATAACCCTTGGTCGCGGTGGTCGCCGTGGAGCTAGCCGCGAGGCTGTCACCCTTGTTCCAGCCAGCGTACAGGGTGGTCGCACCCATGGCGAAGCTGGCGTTGATCATGTTGA
>CANHSE010000232.1 GCA_947463025.1 Comamonadaceae bacterium | reverse complement strand
TGTCGGGTGTAGCCATCGGTGCCGACGTTGGCGATGTTGTTCGAGACCGTCGACAGCGCCCGCTGGTAGGCGGAGACGCCGGTGCTTCCCAGAGAGAGGAGGTCGCTCACGGCTTAGCTCCTACGCGGCTCAGGGGCATGGCCGGCGCGCTCAGGGGCAGGTCGTAGCCCACCTTGGCGCGTTGCAAGGGCAGGGCAGCTGCCGGAGCCGGTGCGGTCATCGGCAGGGCGGGCGAGGCCGGGTTCAGCGGGAAGGCGCGCGCCTTGAGCGCGTCTTCGGTGCTGGGCAGGGTTTGGGCCTGGCGCTGGATCAGCTGACGCTCGAGCATATCGGCCAGGCCCACACCGCCACGGCGGGCCATCTGCTGGGCGACTTCCTTGTCCATGAGGTCTTCGTACAGGTCGGCCGAGTCGCTCTCGGTCAGCTCACTTTTGACGATGGTCTGTCGCATCGCCTTGAGCGTTTCCTGCAGGAAGTGCGCCTCGAACTGTTCGGCGGCCTTGCGCAGCGCCTGGCGCTCGCCCCCTGCCGCCTGGCCGCGCAAAGCGGTCAGACTGGCAAAGTCGAGGTAGCCGGAGGTGGGCGTGAGGTCGCTCATGAGGGGCGGTTCAGACTCGGGGTGGGCCTTAGATGATCACCAGCTCGGCGCGCAAGCTGCCAGAGCTCTTGAGCGCTTCCAGGATGGCAATCAGCGCGGACGGGGTGGCACCCACCTGGTTCACTGCGTCCACGATCTGGCGCAGATCGACGCCAGGCTGGAACAGGAACATCGGACGCCTTTGTTCTTCCACCGCAATCGCAGCGTTTTGTACGGGTGTGGTCTGGCCCTGCGCGAGCGCATTGGGCTGCGACACCTCATTGGTGGCGGTGATGGCCACCGAGATGGTGCCGTGCGAGACCGCCGCGGCGCTCACCCGCACGTTGCGGCTGATGACGACGGTGCCGGTGCGGGCATTGACAACCACGCGCGCGGCGGGTTCGCCGGGGGTGACCTCCAGGTTCTCGACCATGCTCATGAACGCCACACGCTGCGAGAGGTTCTCGGGCGCGCGGATGGCCAGGGACATGCCGTCGATGGCCCGCGCTATACCCTCGCCGAAGCGTTGGTTGATGGCGTTGACGATGGCGGTGGTGGTGGTGAAGTCCTGCTGGCGCACATTCATCACGATGTGGTCGGACTTGTCGAAGGGCGTGTTGACGGACCGCTCGACGATGGCGCCGCCCGGGATGCGCGCCGAGGTGGGCACGCCGATGGTGACCTTGGAGCCGGCGGCCGATTCGTCCACGCCCGTGGCGGTGAGCGCGCCCTGGGCCAGGGCGTAGATCTCGCCGTCGACGCCGCGCAGGCTGGCCAGCAGCAGGTTGCCGCCGCGCAGGTTGGAGGCCTTGCCGATGGCGGCCACGTTGACGTCAATGCGCTGGCCGGGTTTGGCAAAGCCGGGGAGTTCGGCGGTCACCATCACGGCGGCGACGTTCTTGACGTCCATCCGCTGCGTGGCGGTGCCGGTTTCGAAGTCGGACAGCGGACCGTCAATGCTCAGGCCCATACGACCGAGCATGGCGCGCAGGCTCTGGACGGTGAAGGAGACGTCGGTGCCGTCGCCGGTGCCTTGCAGGCCCACGACCAGGCCGTAGCCGATCAACTGGTTGGGGCGCACAGCGGCGGCCGAGGCCAGGTCCTTGACCCGGTCGGCCCAGGCAGGGGCGCTGGCACCCAGCAGCAGGGCCAGAGCGAGCAGAGCGGATTTCATGGCGTGCATGGACAAGTTAGAAGGGCCAGAAATTGAGCAGGGCGCGGGTGCCCCAGCCGGCGCGGCTGGCATTGGCGATGTCGCCCGTGCCGCGGTAGATGAACTGCGCGTTGGTCAGGCGGCGCGAGCGGACGGTGTTGTTACGCGAGATGTCGTCGGGGCGGATGATGCCGCTGACCTGAATCACTTCCGTGCCTTCGCTCAGGGCCATCTGCTTTTCGCCGCGCACGACGAGATTGCCGTTGGCCAGCACTTCGACCACGGTGACCGAGATTTCGCCCTTGAGGGTGGCGCCCTGACCGATGTCGCCCGAACCACTGCTGGTGATTTCGGCGTTGTTGAGGTTGATGCCGCCCAGGATGCTGCTGGCGCCGGCGAGCCTCTGGGTCAGGCCCGAGGTGACCACGTCATTGGCGCCCTTGCGGCTGAGGTTGGCGCTTTGGGTACGCTCGCCCTGGGTGGCTTCGTCGAGCAAGATGGTGACGATGTCGCCCACGCGCAGGTTGCGGCCGCGGCCGAACCACTGGTCGCTTTGGCGGCCGTTGTAGATGGCGCCCGTGGGCACGCGCGCTTCCTCGGCGACGGGCGGATACACCGGCCCGAAATCGGGCGAGTGCGCCAGCTGCGGCGGCGCCGAGGTGGCGCAGCCAGTGATCTGTCCGACGCCTGCCAATAGCAGGGCCAAGGCCGAAAGGCGCAGGCCCGCTTTCGCGGCCGGGCGGGAGAGCAAGGGGAGGGTGCGCATGGCGGGCCTTACATGTTGTTGTTCAGGTAGCGCAGCATGCCGTCCACCGCCGAGATGGCCTTGGAGTTGATCTCGTAGGCGCGCTGGGTTTCGATCATGTTGACCATTTCCTCGACGACGTTGACGTTCGAAGCTTCCAGGGCACCCTGCTGGATCTGACCGGCGCCGGCCAGGCCGGGCGCACCCGGCTGGGCCGGGCCGCTGGCGGGGGTTTCGCGCAGCAGGTTCTGGCCGATGGCCTGCAGACCCGCCGGGTTGATGAAGCGGGCGATCTGCATCTGCCCGACCTGCTGGGTGGCGCCGCCGGCCACTTCGACCGACACGGTGCCGTCGCGACCGATGGTGATGCTGTTGGCGTTGGCCGGAATGGCGATGGCCGGCTGCACCACCGCGCCGTTGGCGGTGACCAGCTGGCCCAGAGACGACACCTTGAAGTTGCCGTCACGCGTGTAGGCGGTGGAGCCGTCGGACTGCGCGATCTGGAAAAAGCCGTCGCCCTGGATGGCCACGTCCAGCGCATTGCTGGTGGAGACCAGGCTGCCCTGCGAATGGGTTTTCTCGGTGGCGACGATGCGCACACCGGTGCCCAGCATCAGGCCGGTGGGCGACTGCGCATCGGCGGTGACCTGAGCGCCGGGCTGGCGCAGGTTCTGGTAGAGCGCGTCCTCAAAGGCCGCGCGGTCGCGCTTGAAGCCCGTGGTGTTGACGTTGGCCAGGTTGTTGGAGATGACCGACATGCGCTTTTGCTGCGCATCCAGGCCGGTCTTGGCAATCCACATCGAAGCGTCCATGGTGGGCTCCTGTCAATCA
>CANHSE010000231.1 GCA_947463025.1 Comamonadaceae bacterium | reverse complement strand
TTGACCCAGGCGGGGGCGGCAAGGCCCAGGCCCTGCATCGCGGGAGAGTTCATGTCCAAAGCTCCTGAAGTTGAATCCTGATTTCCACACGGCACGGCGCGCGCCCTCTGGAAAACAGCCTCGCCCCCGCCGGACCTCAGCGCCGGGGGTGCCCGATTTTAGGGATGACACTTCCATGACGGGTCGGGCGACCTCGCTATTTCATGCAAAACTTGCATGGCTTTATGCGCGGCGACAAAAATGAATTCCAAAGTGTTCGTTCCGTTGTCGCCAAAAGAAAAGCCCGCCGCGCGTGAGCGCCAGCGGGCTATTTTTTGGGGCGTCTATTGCCGGGCGCAGCAGCCAGGTTCAGGCCATGGCGATGGCGATGAACGCCAGCAGGAACATCAGAACGCCGCCCACCACGGGCAACACGATCGGCATCATGGGGACGATGCGCTCGATGGGATCTTGCGATTCGGTGGCGGCTTGGTGCGAGGTGTCGTGGCTGGACATGGCGGGGTTCCTTGAAGCGATCGGGTGCGCCCGAGGCGCGAATGCCGCATTTTAACGGGCCAGATCGTCCGTCAACGGCGGCCAGTCCAGAAGTTCGGCCAGGCGGCGCACCACCCACTGCGCTTCGTTCGGCGGCACGGGTGAGCCTTCTTGCGCCAGCGCCTGCAGCATTTTTTCCAGCACGTCCTGCTCGGTGATGCCCAATTGGAACTGCGTGAGGCGCGCCTGTTCGGTCAGCGCCTGTGCGAGGTCTTCGCACAGCTCGTAGCGCGCGCGCACGTGGGCGATGGGCTCGGTCAGGCGAAGACCGCCGCGCGAGGCGTACAAGGCCAGAAAAGAGTCGGGCACCTGGATCTGGTTGGCGTCGTCCATCCGAGGCTTTCGCTCAGAGCCCGCCGGCGGCCCGGGCCGCGGCGCGCAGTTTGTCTTTCTTGCTGGGGCGCTTGCCCTTGATGCCCCCCGTGCCGGGGTTGGCACCGGGCGCGGGGATTTTTTCGGTCGGGGTCGGCTCGAAGCCGGGCACCTGCTCGCGTGGGATCGTCAGGCCCTGGCGCTTTTCGATCAAGCGCCAATGCGCCTCGGTCTCGGCGCTCACGAAGCTCACGGCCAGACCGCTGGCGCCTGCGCGCCCGGTGCGGCCGATGCGGTGCACATGGTCGATGGCCGATCGGGGCAGGTCAAAGTTGACCACCACCGGCAGGTCGGGGATGTCGATGCCGCGCGAGGCCAGGTCGGTGGTGACCACCACGTCCCAGCGTTCGTCCTTGAATTGCTGCAGCACCTCGCTGCGCTGGCCCTGGCTCATGTCGCCATGCAGCGGTGTGGCGAAGATGCCGGCCTTGTGCAGTTTCCAGGCGACATGGTCGGCGGCATAGCGCGTAGCGACGAAGACCAGGGCGCGTGACCAGGGGCCTTCTTGAATCAGGTGTTTGAGCAGCATCGTGCGACGCTGCGGATCGACTTCAATCACGCGCTGCACGATGGCGGGGCTGGGCGCGCGCGGGGAGCCGTCGTGCTTGGACAGGGCCGGTGCGCTGACCGAGATCCGCACCGGCGCGCGCAGCAGAGGCTCGGCCAGCGCGCGTACCGCGTCAGGGCAGGTGGCCGAGAAGAACAGGGTTTGCCGCTGACGGGGCAGGGCCGCCAGCACGGCGGCGAGTTCGTCGGCGAAGCCCAGATCGAGCAGGCGATCGGCTTCGTCAATCACCAGCGTGGCCACGTGCGACAAGCGCAGCGCATTGCGTTGCATCAGATCGAGCAGGCGCCCCGGCGTGGCCACCACCACGTCGGCGCCCCCGCGCAGACCCATCATCTGCGGGTTGACCGACACCCCGCCAAACAAGATGGCCACGCGCAGCGGCTGGGGGGCATGGCGACCGAGGTTGCGAAAGACCTCGCCCACCTGGGCAACGAGTTCGCGCGTGGGCACCAGCACCAAAGCCCGCACCCGGCGCGGCGCCTGTGCGGGTTCGGCCCGCAGCCGCTGCAACAGAGGCAGCACGAAGGCGGCGGTCTTGCCCGAGCCGGTCGGGGCCAGCGCGAAAACATCGGCGCCCCGCAGCACCGCGGGAATGGCCTGGGCCTGCACCTCGGTGGGCTGCGACAGGCCCAGCGCGTGCGCGGCGCTCTCAAGATCTGCCGGGAGGCCGAGCGCGCTGAAGGTCATGGGCGCAAACACCGACATCAGGGCGCGCGGTGCAGACGCGGCGCGGAGAGCAGGGCGTAGTTGTCTTCGATCGCGGCATCTACCAGCGGCCAGCGACCCACCAGGCCGGCCGCGGCCATCGTCTTGCGCAGGGCCGCGAGGTCCTTGGGGTCGGGGGCGACCTTGATTTGTGCGAGGGCCGCTGAGGCGTTACCGCCTTGAAGCAGTGCCATCACCCGCTGAGCCCAATCGTTCTTGCGCATGCTCGCATTGTCCGCCATGCCCGATGTGAAATGATCGGCGCATGTCCGCCACCGCTTTCAACACCCTGCCCCTGTCGCCCGCCACGCTGGAGAACCTGCAGCGCCTGGGCTATCAGCAGATGACCGCGATCCAGGCCGCCAGCCTGCCGCCTGCGCTTTTGGGCAAGGACCTGATCGCGCAAGCCAAGACCGGCAGCGGCAAGACGGCGGCGTTTGCGCTGGCCCTGCTGGCCAATCTGAACCCACGTCGCTTTGCGGTGCAGGCGCTGGTGCTGTGCCCCACGCGCGAGCTGGCCGACCAGGTGACGCTGGAGGTGCGGCGCCTCGCGCGCGCCGAGGACAACATCAAGGTGGTGACGCTGTGCGGCGGCGTACCTCTGCGCGGACAACTGGCGACGCTGGAGCACGGCGCGCACATCGTGGTGGGCACGCCGGGCCGCGTGATGGACCATCTGGCGCGCACGAGCTTGCAGCTGGACGCCCTGAACACCTTGGTCCTCGATGAAGCCGATCGCATGCTGGACATGGGCTTTTTCGACGACATCGTCACCGTGGCCAAGCAGTGCCCGAGCGCGCGCCAGACCTTGCTGTTCTCGGCCACGTACCCCGAGGGCATTGCCAAGCTGGCCGGCCAGTTCATGCGCGAGCCGGTCACGGTCAAGGTGGACGCACAGCATGCGGGCGCTCAGATCGAGCAGCGTTGGTACGAGATCAAGCCCGGCGAGCGTCTGGCCGCGGTGGCGCGCCTGCTCGAACATTTCCGGCCCGCCAGTGCGCTGGCGTTTTGCAACACCAAGGTGCGTTGCCGTGAAGTGGTGGCGGCCTTGCAGGCGCAGGGCTTTCATGCCTTGGCGCTGTATGGCGAGCTCGAGCAGCGTGAGCGCGATCAGGTGCTGGTGCGCTTTGCCAATCG
>CANHSE010000230.1 GCA_947463025.1 Comamonadaceae bacterium | reverse complement strand
CGGCGGCTATATCGCGGCCGGCGGCAAGATGGCGCCCATCATCAAGGCCGCGCCGATCGAGATCGTCATCATCTTGGGCGCCGCCATCGGCGCCTCGCTGATGGCCAACAGCTTTCCGATCTTCAAGTCGGCCATGGGCGGTATCGCCAAGTGCATCTCCGGCCCGAAGTGGAAGCAGGCCGACTACCTGGCCGTGATGGTGCTGGTGGGCAAGCTGTTGGGGGTGATGAAGAAGGAAGGCGTGGTGGCCCTGGAAGCCCACGTCGAGAACCCCGATTCCAGCCCGATCTTTGGTGAGTTCCCCAAGCTGGCCAAGGACCACTTCATCGTGCAGATGATTTGTGATCCTCTGCGCCTGGCGGTGATTTCTCAGGGCAACCTGGAGGCCGATACCGTCGAAGACATCATGAAGACCGCGATCAAGACCCACCACCACGACGCGATGAAGGCATCGGGCGCGTTGGCTGCTATCGCGGGCGGTCTGCCTGCGCTGGGTATCGTGGCCTGCGTGCTGGGTGTGATTAAGACCATGGGCGCCATTGACCAACCGCCGCCGGTGCTGGGCGCCCTGATTGGCGCGGCGCTGGTGGGCACCATGCTGGGTGTGTTCATGTCCTACGGCATGTTCGATCCCTGGGCGGGCCGACTGGCGCAGATCATTGACGAAGAAGGTCAGATCTACAACGTGATCAAGGAAATGATCGTGGCCAACCTGCGCGGCTTCCCGCAGCCGGTGATGATCGAGACGGCGAGGGCGTGCATCAGTCACGACAACCAACCGAGCTTCGCAGAAGTGTTCGATAGCTTGCGAGGATCCTGATGGCCGAAGCCGCAGTCGCCGAGGAAGAAAAGCCGGCCGCCGCGCCTGCTGCCGCCCCCGAGGCGGCCGCTGCGCCGGCGACGGAAGCCCCTGCGGAAGGCGCGGCGCCAGCCGAGGAGCCGGTACGGCCGATCATCCGCAAGATCATCGTCGAGGATGGTCATGGCGGCGCCCACGGGGGTGCCTGGAAGATCGCGCTGGCCGACATGATGACGGCCATGATGGCCTTCTTCCTGCTGATGTGGCTGCTCGGTGCCTCCAACGAAGACCAGCGCAAGAGCGTGGCCGATTATTTCCGCCCGGCGTCTCACAGCCAGATCAGGTTCGGCGAACTCGCCGGCTCGAACGGTCTGCTCGGGGGCCGCTCGGTAGTCGACCCCGACGGTTTTCCTTTCACCGCCAAACAGACCGCGCTGCTCGAACGCCTCACCCCCGAATCCGAGGGCGGCACGCAGGAAGGTGAGTCAGGGCAGGATGGCAAGGGCCAGCCAGGTCAGGGCGAGTCGGGCAAGGCCAAGCAGGATCGCGAGAACTTCGAGAAGCTCGAGAAGGATCTGAAGGAAAAGCTGTCCGAGAACAAGCAGCTCAAATCCATGCAGGACCAGGTGAATATCACCCGCGAAAAAGACGGCTTGCGCATCGAGATCATCGACAAGGCCGACTACTCCATGTTCCGCCTGGGGACCAACCAGCTCGATCCGAAGGCGGCGCAGTTGCTCGCCGAGGTGGCCAAGTCGATCAAGGATCTTCCGAACAAGGTGGCGATCCGCGGTCATACCGACAGCCTGGGCTTCGCGGCGGACAGCGGCCGCAACAACTGGACGCTGTCGACCGAGCGGGCCGATGCCACACGCCAGTTGATGCAGGGATCGGGCGTGGCTTACCAGCGTTTCCAGCGCATTGAGGGCGTGGCCGACACGGCGCCCTTCGTGCCAGCCAATCCGGCCGACCCGCGTAACCGGCGGGTGAGTATCACCGTACTCAATCAGTGAGTCGGCGGGGCGGGCGCTAGGTGAGGGCGTTGTCGCCGCTCATGTAGACAAACACTTCATCGAAACAATCGCCCTTGAGCTTGAAGAAGTTGGCGTTGTTTTTGTGAATCGTGGGGTGTCCGCCGCGCCCGTTGCGGACTTCAAATCGAGAGGCGATCCGATCGGGCGGCGCAACCACATGGTCGAAGCGGCCGTGATAGATGCTGTCGTAGCGATCGAAGAGGCGCTCGAACATTCCCGAGATTTCCGTATCCCGACCTCGGAAGGTCGTTTGATACGTGGCGATCGTGAAGGTCGCGTCGGGCGTGAAAAACGACAAGGTGGTGGCCAGGTCCTTGCTATCCACCGCAGCGAAGTAGCGTTCAACCATCGCCTCGAGTGCGTCGCGCGTCATGGGCACGCGTGCATCAAGCTTTTTTAAGCCGCTCGTTCTGCGGGAACATGAATGCGCGCGCCTGGTCGTCCATTTCCGTCTTGAATGTGTGACGCGCCTTGATCGCCTCGGCGCGCTGGGCGGCAGGACGCGCGCTGACCGCATCGAGCAGGCGCTTGGCGTTGGGGTATTGCGACCAGGTGGCGTCGCCCGTGCCCAGCACGTAGGGAAGCAGCCGCGCCCAGCCCCAGAAGGCCATGTCGACGATGCTGTAGGTCTCGCCCACCATGAACGTACGCTGCGCGAGATGGGCCTCCAGCACGCCCCAGTGGCGATGCGCCTCGAAGTCATAACGATTCAGTGCGTATTCCTTGGGCTCGGGCGCGGCATGGCGAAAGTGCACCGACTGACCCGAGAAGGGGCCGATGCCGCTGGCGATGAACATCAGCCAGGAGAGCAGCTGCGCGCGTTCGGGGCTGCGCGGGTCGGTGGGTACGAAGCGGCCTTCGCGGTCGGCCAGATAGAGCAGGATGGCGTTGCTGTCGAAGACGGTGGTGGCGCCATCGACGATGGCGGGTACCTTCGCGTTGGGGTTGACCGCCTTGAACGCGGGATCGAATTGCTCGCCCTTTCGGGTGTCGACGGGGATGGCCTCGTAGGGCAGCGCCAGTTCCTCCAGGAGCAAGGCGACTTTCATCGGGTTGGGGGCGGCGTTGTAGAAGAACTTCAGCATGGGGGCTCCGTGAGAATTGATCGCAGGATACGGCGGTGGCCCGGGCTGCCCAGTCATGTCCGCGACTGGGTCTGCCGGGGGCGACCCGCACTGCGAAGACAATCGAGCCCTCGACGTTGACCCGCAAGACCGCCATGACCGAACGACTCTCCCAACTGGCCTACGAGGATCTGCCCGCTCAGGTCCGCCCTCTGGCCGATGACATCCTGAAGGTATCCAGCGCCGCTCTGGGCGGCCCCTACAACGCCCTGCTTCGCAGCCCCGACATGGCCCGGCGCTGCTTCGATCTGCTCGATTACCTGCGCTTTAAAACCTCGGTGAACAAGCGCCTGAACGAGTTTGCGATCCTGATCCAGGCGCGCATCTCCAACGCCCAATACGAGTGGTGGGCCCACGAGCCGATCGCGCGGCGGGCCGGCCTGTCCGATG
>CANHSE010000229.1 GCA_947463025.1 Comamonadaceae bacterium | reverse complement strand
GCTTTTCTGTGAATTCAATGTGTTCGCTGTGGTGCGCGGGGGGGGACTCGAACCCCCACACCCTTGCAGGCGTCAGGACCTAAACCTGGTGCGTCTACCAATTTCGCCACCCGCGCAGCGCAGGAAAGCAAAACGGGCCGCCGGCGCATGGCCTGACCGCCCGTTCGTATTTCCGGTCAACCCGACATTTTAGTCGAGGGAACGGCCCCTTCCCCGGCAGGGCCACCGGCTCACGGGCGGCGCACCCGGAACATCGCCGCATACAGGGCGGGCAGGGCCAACAGGGTCAGCACGGTGGCCACGATCAGGCCGCCCATGATGGCCACGGCCATTGGCCCCCAGAACACCGACCGGGACAAGGGAATCATGGCCAGCACCGCCGCCGCCGCCGTCAGGACAATAGGACGCGCCCGGCTCACCGTCGCATCGACGATAGCGGTCCAGGCCGGCACGCCCTGGGCCCGCCCCTGCTCGATCTGGTCCACCAGAATCACCGAGTTGCGCTGAATCATCCCCATGAGCGCGATCACCCCCAACAGGGCCACGAAGCCGAAAGGCCGATCCAGGACCAGCAGCGCCCCGGCCACGCCGGCAATTCCCAGCGGGCCGGTGATGAAGACCAGCAACGCCCGGCTGAAGCTTTGCAGCTGCAGCATCAGCAGCGTGAAGGTGAGAAAGAGCATGATCGGCACGCCCACCGCGATCGAGGACGAGCCCTTGCTGCTTTCCTCGACGGCGCCCGCCACCTGCAGGCGATAGCCCACCGGCCATGCCGCCTCGAGCTTACGCAAGGCGGGCAGCAGTTCGGCGGTGACGGTGGCCCCCTGCAGGCCATCGATGGCATCGCTTTGCACGGTGATGGCGTAGCTGCGGCCCTCGCGCCAGAGGACGCCAGGCTCCCAGGCGAAGACGGGGCGTGCGATCTGGGTCAGCGGAATCGAGCGGCCCGAGGTCGTGGGGATGTAGGCGGCCTCCAAGTCGGTCATGGCGTCACGCTCGGATAGCGGGTGACGCAGCACGATGTCGATCAACTTGTCGCCCTCGCGGTACTGGCCCACGGCCGCCCCTGCCAGCACGATGCGGGTGGCCTGCGCAATCGATTGGCTGGTCACCCCCAGGGCGCGCGCCTTGGCCTGGTCCACCTCCAGGCGCAGCGACTTGACCGATTCGTTCCAGTTGTCGTTCACGCCACGGGTGTTGGGGCTGGCGCGCATGACGGCCTTGACCTCGTCGGCGCGCAGACGCAGGGCCTGGGGGTCGGGACCCAGCACCCGAAACTGCACCGGATACGGCACCGGTGGCCCATTGGGCAGCAGCTTGACGCGCGCGCGCACTTGCGGGAACTCGGCGGCCAGGAGCGCGGGCAGGCGCGCGACCAACTCACCGCGCACGCGCAGGTCCTGGGGAAGGAGCAAGAGTTGGGACACATTGGTCTGCGGGAAGACCTGGTCCAGCGGCAGGTAAAACCGCGGCAACCCCGAACCCACCCAGGCGCTGACGCTGACCACGCCCGACTCCCGCATCAGCCGCTGTTCGACCCCCTGGGCCGCAGCCTCGGTCGCGGCAAACGACGCGCCCTCGGGCAACCACAGGTCCACCAGGATCTCGGGCCGGCTCGAATCCGGGAAGAACTGCTGCTGCACCTTGCCCATGCCGACAATGCCCAGGCCAAAAATCAGCACCGTGGCGCCGATGGTGATCCAGCGATGCGCCACGCAGGCGTCGACCAAGCGCCGCAAGCCTCGGTAAACGGGCGTGTCGAAATGCGTCTCGTGCGCCGCACCCGCCGCGGGCGCAGGTCGACCCCGCAGCAGCCAATGACCCAAATACGGCACGAAGTAGACCGACACGAACCAGCTCAGAACCAGGGCCACCACGGTGACGGCGAAGATCGCGAAGGTGTATTCGCCCACCGTCGATCGCGCCAGCCCGATCGGCAGGAAGCCCACCGCGGTGATCAGCGTGCCCGTGAGCATGGGCATGGCGGTGAGCTCGTAGGCGAAGGTGGCCGCACGGAACTTGTCGTAGCCCTCCTCAATCTTCCTGACCATCATCTCCACCGCGATGATGGCGTCGTCGACCAGCAGGCCCAGGGCGATGATCAGCGAGCCCAGCGAGATCTTGTGCAGCCCGATGCCCCAGTAATGCATGGCCAGGAAGGTGACGGCCAGCACCAGCGGGATGGTGATGGCCACGACCAGGCCCGGACGCACGTCCACGTAATAGCGTCGCCACAGGGGCAGGTGCGCCGCGTCGGGGCGTTTGTGAAACCCCAGGGCGATGAAGCTCACCGCCAGCACGATGGCCACCGCCTCGATCAATACGCGCACGAATTCGTTGATCGAATGGGACACCGCGCTGGGCTGGTCCTGCAACTGCGCCAGCCGCACGCCAGCCGGCAGGGTCTGCTGAATCTGGGCGGTGGCCTCTCGCAAGGCTTTGCCCAGAACAATGATGTCACCGCCCTTGGCCATGGACACGCCCAGCGCGATCACCTCCTGACCCTGGTGGCGCACCTTGACCTGAGGCGGATCGATGTAGCCGCGATGGATGCGGGCGATATCGCCCAGGCGCAGCTGCACGCCGGAGCTGCCCCGAATGGGCATGGCAGCAAGCTGCTCGATGGCCTCGAATTGGCCCGCGACCCGTACCTGCACCACGTCACTGGGCGCCTGCACCGCGCCAGCCGATTCGACCGCGTTTTGCTGACCCAGTTGTGCGATCACCTGGTTCATGTCCAGCCCGAGCTGGGCCAGGCGTCGCTGCGAGACTTCAAGGTACAAGCGTTCGTCCTGCACGCCAAAGAGTTCGACCTTGGCCACATCGGCCACCCGCAGCAGCTGCTGGCGGATGTCGTCGGCAAAGACCTTGCGCTCGGCCCAGGAGAAGCCCGGGCCGGTCTCCAGCGCGTAGATCACGCCAAAGACATCGCCGAATTCGTCGTTGAAGAAAGGCCCCTGCACACCCGGAGGCAGGGTGTGGCGCATGTCGCTGATCTTCTTGCGCACCGTGTACCAGACCTGGGGCACTTCGGTCGGGCGAGAAGAGTCCTTGATCTGAAAAATGATCTGCGACTCGCCGGGCTTGGAGTAGCTGCGAATGATGTCGGCATAGGGCACCTCCTGCAGGGTGCGCTCGATCTTGTCGGTGACCTGCTCGGCCACCTGCTGCGCGGTCGCGCCCGGCCAGTAGGTGCGCAGCACCATGGCGCGGAAGGTGAAAGGCGGGTCCTCGTCCTGCCCGAGCTGGAAGTAGGCGGCAAAACCCAGCACCATCAGCACCACCATCAGGTAGCGGGTGAGGGCCGGATGCTCCAGCGCCCAGCGCGAGAGGTTAAAGCGCGTCGAAGGC
>CANHSE010000228.1 GCA_947463025.1 Comamonadaceae bacterium | reverse complement strand
TACTTCATCGGCAACGCCGAGCCGGCGGTGGTGGTGTGCAGCCCGAAGAATTTCGGGTGGGTCAGCAAGATCGCGTTTCAGGCCGGCACGCGCCATGTCTACACGCTGGGCGATGACCGCACGGGGTCGCTGCTCGATCGCGCGGTGCATCACAGCGATCAACACGCCATCGCCGACAGCGGCGAGGACGATCTGGCGGCCATCCTCTACACCAGTGGCACCACGGGGCGTAGCAAGGGGGCCATGCTCACGCACGGCAACATGCTGTCCAACGCGCGCGTGCTGCGTGACTACTGGGGCTGGCGCAGCCCGAAAGACGGCGGCGATGTGCTGATTCACGCCTTGCCGATTTTCCATGTGCATGGTCTGTTCGTGGCCCTGCATGGCGCCTTGATCAACGGCAGTCGCATGATCTGGCTGAACAAGTTCGATCCCAAGCGCGTGATCGCTCGCCTGCCCGAGGCGACGGTGTTCATGGGCGTACCCACGCTGTACGTGCGTATGCTGGCCGAGCCCGCGCTCACGCGTGAAGTCGTGCGCCATATGCGGCTGTTCATCTCGGGGTCGGCGCCGCTGCTGCTGGAGACCTTCAACGACTGGCAAGGCCGCACCGGCCACACCATCTTGGAGCGCTATGGCATGAGCGAGACGGTGATGCTCACCTCCAACCCCTACCTGGCGCAAGACGGCGAACGCCGCGGCGGCACCGTGGGTTTCCCGCTACCCGGCGTGGGCTTGCGCGTGCGCGGCGACGACGGACGTGATCTGTCAGTGGGCGAGATCGGTGGCATCGAGGTGCGCGGCCCCAATGTGTTCAAGGGCTATTGGCGCATGCCCGAGAAGACGAAAGAGGAATTCACGGCCGATGGCTGGTTCAAAACCGGTGACGTGGGTCGCATCGACGCGCGTGGCTACGTGACCATCGTGGGCCGCAGCAAGGATCTGATCATCAGCGGTGGCTACAACGTCTACCCCGCCGAGATCGAGGGCTACATCAACGACATGTCCGGTGTGGCCGAGAGCGCGCTGGTGGGTGTGCCGCATCCCGACTTCGGCGAGGTCGGGGTCGCGGTGGTGGTGGCCAAGCCTGGCGCGCGCCTGGAGGGCGACGCCCTCATCGCGTCGCTCAAGTCGCAGCTGGCGAACTTCAAGATTCCCAAGCGCTGCTTCGTGGTGGACGATCTGCCCCGCAACACCATGGGCAAGGTGCAAAAGAACCTGCTGCGAGACCAGTACAAGAGCTTGTTCGCCTGATGTCGCTGGTGCCGTTCCTGATTGCCGCCTTGGTGCTGGCGATCACACCCGGTCCGGGTATTGCCTACGTGGTGGCGCGGACGGTGGCCGGCGGTCGCGGCGAGGGCCTGGCCTCCTGTCTGGGCACCGCGCTCGGTGGGATGTTGCATGTGCTGGCTGCGGCCTTGGGGCTGTCCTTGCTGCTGGCCCAGTCGGCCCTGGCGTTCAGTGTGCTCAAGTACCTGGGCGCAGCCTATCTGGTCTACCTGGGCCTGCGTATCCTGCTGCGTCAGCGCCCCTCGCCAGGGCCAGAGCTTCCAGCGGTGAACGCCTCCGGCGCGCGTCGCGCTTTTTTTGAGGGCGCGGTGGTCGAGGCTCTGAACGTGAAGACAGCCCTGTTCTTTCTGGCCTTCTTGCCGCAGTTCGTCGCGCCCGCGCAGCCTCTGGTGGGGCAGCTGGTGTTTCTGGGCTGCATCTGCGTGACCTTCAATACGCTGGCCGATGTTGTAGCGGTGCTGATCGCGCATCGGCTGCTGGGTGGGGGCGCTGCGCGTGCGGGCCGCGAGCGGCTGATGACCCGCGTATCCGGTGTCACGATGCTGGGACTGGGTGCCTTCCTGGCGCTGGCGCGACGCGAGGCCTGAAGGTGCATTGCGCGGCTTGCGCCGGCGCTTACTTCTGGCGCACCACGTAGCGCACGAAGCCGTCGGCGCTGGCGTGGCGGTCGTACAGGCGCCGCGCCGCGGTGTTGTCCTCGCGTGTCATCCAATACAGGCGGGCCCAGCCCTCGGCCCGCATCGCATGGCGCAGCCACTCGATCAGGGCGCCGCCGATGCCGTGCCCGCGCGCGGAGGGCAGTACGTACAGGTCTTCGAGGTAGCACACGGGCTGGGTCTCCCAGGTGGCTTCATGTACCACGCAGTTCGCAAAGCCATAGACCTGGCCGTCGACTTCGGCGATGAGGCACATCACCGCGGATTCAGGGTCGAGGATGCGTTGCCAGGTGCGGTCGGTGACCTCGGGCGCGAGGACGGTGCCGTAGAAGTTGCAGTAGCCGCTCCAGAGGTCACGCCAGCTTTTCTCGTCGCCCGGGCGAGCCGCGCGGATGGTCAGGGACATCATGGCGTTCGATTGTGCCTGCCGTAAGGGTGGCGCCGCAGGCGCTGCCTCAGCTGCTCAGACCCTTGTAGGCCATGTAGGCGCTCAGCGCATACAGGATGGCGGCGAATACCTTCTTGAGTGTCTTGATCGGCAGCGCGTGGGCCGCCTTGGCGCCTTGGGGGGCGGTCAGCACGCTGGCGCCGGCGATCACGGCCAACCCGGGCAGCCACACGTAGCCGAAGGAGCCTTCCGGCAGGTCGCTCACGCTCTGGCCCGCCAGCACATAGCCCACCACGTTGGCCAATGCAATCGGGAAGCCCATGGCCGCCGAGGTGGCGACCGCGTTGTGGATCGCCACGTTGCACCAGATCATGAAGGGCACGCTGGCGAAGCCGCCGCCGGCACCCACCAGACCCGAGAGAAAACCGATCACACCGCCGGCCACGAGTTGCCCGCCGGTGCCGGGCATCTGCCGGGTGGGCTTGGGCTTCTTGTCTTGAAGCATTTGCGTGGCCGAGAAGCCCACGAACACAGCGAAGAACAGGGCCAGCCAGCTGCCCTTGAGAAGCGAGAACACGCCCAGGCTGGCGATCAAGCTGCCAACGACGATGCCAGGTGCGAACCGCTTGAAGATGTCCCAGCGCACTGCGCCGCGCTTGTGGTGGGCGCGCACGCTGGACAGCGAGGTGAAGATGATGGTGGCCATGGAGGTGGCGATGGCCATCTTGACAGCCAGCTCGGGCGCGATGCCGCGCGCAGCGAGCAGGTAGGTGAGGAAAGGCACCAGAATCATGCCGCCCCCGATCCCCAGGAGGCCCGCTAGAAAACCCGTGCAGATGCCCAGGATGGCGAGTTCGATCAGGAGGAGGAGGTCCATCGGTGTCTCTTGTTGTTCTTCTTGAAAAAGGTGCCTGCAATGCCACCGGACCGGCATCCTGAACCGGGGTTCAGGTGGGCGAGGTCACCCCCGCGTTGGGTTCATCTGACGCGAGACGATCACGCTCGCGGGGTTTGTTCCAAGCCCGTGC
>CANHSE010000227.1 GCA_947463025.1 Comamonadaceae bacterium | reverse complement strand
TGGATCAAGCCGCGCCCTTTGGCCCGGTGATGCGCGCGGTGGTGGACGTCAATGCCTGGCTCAAGCCCCAGCTGCGGGCCTTGCTCCACTACCATTGCGGGGTCCAGACGCTGCGCACACGCCAGCTGATGAAGGACTTGCAGGCCCTCTAGCCATGACTTCCAACACCCATAAGACCGCGCTGTCGGTGAACCTGAACAAGGTGGCCCTGGTCCGCAACACCCGCCACCTGGGCATTCCCAGCGTGACGCGGGCGGCGACGCTGTGCCTGGCGGCCGGCGCCCAAGGCCTCACCGTGCACCCGCGCCCCGACGCTCGCCACATCCGCGCGGGGGATGTCCATGACTTGCACGCCCTGGCGGCAGCCCACCCCGGCGTGGAATTCAACATCGAGGGCAATCCGTTTCACAACCTGATGGATTTCGTGCGCGCTTTGCGCCCGCATCAGGCGACCTTCGTGCCCGATAGCGAAGGCCAGTTCACCAGCGACCATGGCTGGGAGTTCCCGGCAGATGCCACCCGACTGCGTCCGCTGGTGGACGAGTGCCGTGCCCTGGGCGTGCGCGTGAGCCTGTTCATGGATCCGCGCCCCGAGATGATGGCGGCGGTCAAGGCCGTGGGCGCCGATCGCATCGAGCTGTATACCGAGACCTATGCCAGCGCCTGGGGCACGCCGCGTCAGGCCGAGGTGCTGCGTGGGTTCGCAGCGGCCGCTGAAGCGGCCCGGGCCGTGGGTCTGGGGGTCAATGCCGGCCACGACCTAAGCGCGGACAACCTCACCGACTTTCTGCGCGCCGTGCCGGGGGTGCAGGAAGTGTCCATCGGTCATGCGCTGATCGCCGACGCTCTGGAGCGCGGCTACGAGGGCGCGGTGCGGACCTATCTGGCCGCGATCGACCGAGCGTTTGTCTAACCGAGGGCGGCGGGTGATCTTCGGCATCGGCACCGACATCTGCGATGTGCGCCGCATTCGCGCCTCGCTGGAGCGCCATGGCGAGCGCTTTGCGCGCAAGGTGCTGGCCGAGGGCGAGTTCGCCACCTGGAAGGCGCGCAGCGCCCGTTGGCCCGAGCGGGGCGTGCGCTATGTGGCCACGCGCTTTTCGGCCAAGGAGGCCTTTAGCAAGGCCATCGGACTGGGCATGCGCATGCCCATGACCTGGACGCAGTGCGAGATCGCCAAGCTTCCCACCGGCCAGCCGGTGATCGTGCTGCACGGGGGGCTCAAGGAATGGTTTGACGCACAGGGCCTGTCGGCCCATGTGAGCGTGACCGACGAAACCGATTACGCGGCGAGCTTTGTCGTCGTGGAGAAGAAAGAGAAGACCGAATGAACGCACATGCACCTGTCATCCTGGATGTGGCCGGACTGGCCTTGAGCGATGCCGATCGCCAGCGACTGGCCCATCCCCTGTGCGGAGGCATGATCCTGTTCGGACGCAATTGGCAAAACCGGGAGCAGCTGGCGGCCTTGTGCGCTGACATCAAGTCGGTGCGAGACGACCTGCTGATCTGCGTGGACCATGAGGGCGGACGGGTGCAGCGTTTTCGCACCGACGGCTTCACCCACCTGCCGCCCATGCGGACGCTGGGCGAGATGTGGGTGAAGGATGGTGGCAAAGGGCCCAGCGCGATGCGGGCGACCGATGCGGCCACGGCAGCGGGCTATGTGCTCGCGTCTGAGTTGCGCGCCTGCGGCGTGGATTTCAGCTTCACGCCGGTGCTGGACCTGGATTGGGGCGAGAGTGGGGTGATTGGCGACCGTGCCTTCAGCCGCGACCCGCGCGTGGCGACGGTGTTGGCCAAGAGCGTGATGCACGGCCTGCTGCAAGCGGGCATGGCCAATTGCGGCAAGCATTTTCCGGGGCACGGCTTCGTGAAAGCGGATTCGCATGTCGACATTCCGGTGGACCGACGGTCACTGAAGGCCATCCTGGCCGATGACGCTGCGCCCTATGCGTGGCTCAGTGCCACGCTCACCAGCGTGATGCCGGCCCATGTGATCTATCCCAAGGTGGATTCGCGCCCGGCGGGTTTTTCCAGCAAGTGGCTCAATGACATCCTGCGCGGGCAGCTGGGGTTCCAGGGCGCGATCTTCAGCGATGACCTGAGCATGGCCGGCGCCCGTCTGATCGATGGGCGTGAAGTGAGCTACACCGAGGCGGCCGTCACCGCGCTCAATGCGGGCTGCGACATGGTGCTGCTTTGCAATCAATCGGTGGAGACCGAGGGCGGTGCTGCGGTGGATGAATTGCTCGAGGGGCTCGAGAAGGCACGCAGGCAGGCCAAGTGGCGCCCGAGCGAGGCCAGCGAGCAGCGGCGAGGGGAGCTGCTGCCGGCGCGTGCTGCGGTGTCTTGGGATGGGCTGATGGCGGAGCCGCGGTATATGCGGGCGCTGGATCTGGTGTCTGGCGTGACGGGTTGAAGCTACTCGCTTGACGGCATCGCTGCCGAAACAGAACTCACTCCATCTAACTCGGAAATCCCAAGGGTCGATCAGCGGCGCGGCCCCGCCAGGCCAGAGCCGCGCGATAGCCCGGCGGGGCAGGCAGGGCCGTCACCCACATCTGCGTGTCCAGACCTAGAACGGGCCCACAGCCCAGTGGATGCGGCACCACGAAGGAGGCCGTTGGCAGGGCCAGTCCTTCGTGCAGGCATTTCACGACGGCTTCCTTGGCAACCCACCAGGCGTAGAAAAGTTCTTGTCGCTCTTTCATGGCCAGGTGGTCCAGAGCCTCGATCTCGCGCGCATGAAAGCATCGGCGTATCACCGGCGCCAGTTTCAAGTGCGGATCCATCCACTGGATGTCGATGCCGACATCGACGGCGCAACTGAGTGCGACGGCAACCTGATCGGCGCTGTGACTCAGACTGATGCTGCAGTCGGGTCGATCGGGCAGGAACGGCGCACCTCCGACCGCGTGAGCCAAGCGGGCCCGAGCCCACCAAGCCCCCCATGTGTCGCAGACCAGGGCTCGCAGCAGAGCGCGCGCAGCCAGAGATTCGGATTGGGCGCGACGGGTGTGGCGACGCGCGCGCGTCGTATCGTCAGGATGTACCAGGCCTGCGCCCAATTGGCAGGCACGTGCCAGGTCTGCATGTGTCCACCGGATCGGGTGATCGGGTGACGCTGGCCCTGCGTGCAGGCCTAGGTCGGTTGTACGCGGCGCGTGTGCCCCGACGTCGTCCAGTCGCATGGTGCTGTTTTCCTGAGATCCGGCAGGCCTGGTACGTCGTCGTAGAAGCCCGATTCAATGAAGTGGCGTGTGTAGCGGGCCAGAAGCTCCAGGACCGGCGGCGGTCGAAATGACAGATTGCCGATCGCCGCCTGGAACTGGCAGCTGTCAACCCGTGGAAAGTGGGCTTCCTGCTGCG
>CANHSE010000226.1 GCA_947463025.1 Comamonadaceae bacterium | reverse complement strand
CTCGCAAAAGCTCAAGTACCACATCCAGACCTCGGGCCGCAGCCTGCACGCGCAGGAGATCCAGTTCAACGACATCCGCACCACGCTGCAGGCGCTGATCGCGATCTACGACAACTGCAACTCGCTGCACACCAACGCGTTTGACGAAGCCATCACCACGCCGACCGAAGACAGCGTGCGACGCGCCATGGCCATTCAGTTGATCATCAACCGCGAATGGGGCCTGGCCAAGAACGAGAACCCCAGCCAGGGCGCTTTCATCATCGAGGAGCTGACCGAACTGGTCGAAGAAGCGGTGCTCGCCGAGTTCGAGCGCATCGCCGAGCGCGGCGGTGTCCTGGGCGCCATGGAGACCGGCTACCAACGGGGCCGCATCCAGGACGAGAGCATGCATTACGAGATGCTCAAACACACCGGCGAGCTCCCCATCATCGGCGTGAACACCTTCCGCAATCCCAAGGGCGACCCGATCCCCGAAAAGCTGGAACTGGCCCGCTCCACCGAGGAAGAAAAGCGCAAGCAACTGACCCGCCTGCACGACTTTCATGCGCGCCATGCCGACGGCGCCCCGGCCATGCTGGCGCGGCTGCAGCGCGCCGTGATCGACAACGCCAATGTGTTCGAGGTGCTGATGGACGCAGTGCGTGTGTGCTCGCTGGGTCAGATCACCTCGGCGCTGTTCGAGGTAGGCGGCCAGTACCGGCGCAATATGTGACGGCCGGGCTTCAGGCCTGATCGTCCAATAGCCTAGTGCCACGGTGGGCTATTGGCCCGCGCGTGGCATGGACTCCCACTGGCTTATAGTCCAGGGTTCTCAAGGGCACTGCGGTGCCCCTATTTCGTGTGGGAGCGTGATTTGGCAGACGAGTACATCCTGGAAACGCAAGGCCTGACCAAGGAGTTCAAGGGCTTCGTCGCTGTCAACAACGTCGACCTCAAAGTGCGGCGCGGTCACATCCACGCGTTGATCGGCCCCAACGGCGCAGGCAAGACCACCTTCTTCAACCTGCTCACGAAATTCCTGCCGCCCACACGCGGCACCATCCGCTACCGCGGTACCGACATCACCCACGAGAAGCCCGCGCAGATCGCCCGCCGCGGGATCGTGCGCTCTTTTCAGATCTCGGCGGTGTTCCCGCACATGACGGTGCTGGAAAACGTGCGTGCAGCGCTGCAACGCAACCTCGGTACCTCCTTTCACTTCTGGAAGCCCGAGACGTCGCTGCACCCCCTGCACGAGCGCGCCCGCCAGCTGCTGGCCGATGTGGACCTGCAAGACTTTGCCAACGAACTCACCGTCAACCTGCCCTATGGCCGCAAGCGCGCCCTCGAGCTGGCCACCACCATGGCCCTCGAGCCTGACCTCATGCTGCTGGACGAGCCCACGCAGGGCATGGGCCATGAAGACGTCGGCCGCGTGACCCAGTTGATCAAGAAAGTCTCGATCGGCCGCACCATCCTCATGGTTGAACACAATATGAACGTGGTGTCCTCCATCGCCGACCGCATCACCGTGCTGCAACGCGGCGCGGTCATTGCCGACGGCCCGTATGCCGAGGTCTCCAAGAACCCGCTGGTGATCGAGGCCTATATGGGATCCGCCGACACCGAGCTGCAAGGGGCGCACTGAGATGGCTCAGGACCTGCTCAAGATCGAGAACCTGCACGCCTGGTACGGCGAGTCGCACGTGCTGCACGGCGTCAACCTGACCGTGCGCGAGGGCGAGGTCGTGTCCCTGCTCGGTCGCAACGGCGCCGGCCGCACCACCACCCTGCGCGCCATCGTCGGACTGACCGGGCGTCGCACCGGCTCCATCCAGGTCCGCGGTCAAGAAGCCATCAAGCTGCCGCCGCACAAGGTGGCGCGCCTGGGCGTGGGCTACTGCCCCGAAGAGCGCGGCATCTTCGCCAGCCTCTCGGCCGAAGAAAACCTGATGCTGCCGCCGGTGGTGGGTGAAGGCGGCATGAGCGTCGACGAGATCTACGAGATGTTCCCCAACCTGAAGGAACGCGCGGCCAGCCCTGGCACCCGTCTGTCCGGTGGCGAGCAGCAAATGCTGGCCGTGGCCCGTATCCTGCGGACCGGCGCGCGCCTGTTGCTGCTCGACGAGATCTCTGAGGGCCTGGCTCCCGTCATCGTGCAAAAGCTCGCCGAGATGATCCGCAAGCTCAAGGCCCGGGGCTACACCATCGTGCTGGTCGAACAGAACTTTCGCTTCGCCGCCCCCCTCGCTGACCGGTTCTACGTGATGGAACACGGCAAGATCGTGCGCGAGTTCGCGCAGGACCAGCTGCAGGACAACCAGTCCATGCTGCAGGAGTACCTCGGCGTTTGACGCGCCGGGACCGTTTTTTTCTGAAAGAAGAAGGAGTCGCGTCATGAAACTCAAGAAAATCGCCGCCGCCTGCAGCCTCGCCGCTTGCGGCTTGTTCGCCGTCACCGGGTCGGCACAAGCCCAGATCTCGGGCGACGTGATCCGCATCGGCATCATCACCGACATGTCCAGCGTCTATGCCGACATCGACGGCCAGGGCGGCGTCGAGGCCATCCGCATGGCGATCGCCGACATGGGCGGCGCCATCAACGGCAAGAAAGTCGAGCTCGTCTCGGCCGACCATCAGAACAAGCCCGACGTCGCCGCCACCAAGGCCCGCGAATGGTTCGATACCCAGGGCCTGGACATGCTGATTGGCGGCACCAACTCCGGCACCAACCTGGCCATGGCTAAGGTCGCCGCCGAAAAGAAAAAGCCCTTCATCGCCATTGGCGCCGCCACCTCCGCCCTGACCAACGACCAGTGCACCCCCTACACCCTGCACTGGGCCTATGACACCACCGCCCTGGCCAAGGGCACCGGCAACGCCGTGGTGAAGGCCGGCGGCAAGAGCTGGTACTTCCTGACCGCCGACTACGCCTTCGGCCACCAGCTGCAGGCCGACACCACTCGCGTGGTGCAGGCCTCGGGCGGCACCGTGGCCGGCGCTGTGCGCTCGCCCCTGAACGCCAGCGATTTCTCCTCCTTCCTGCTGCAGGCGCAGGGCAGCAAAGCCCAGATCCTGGGTCTGGCTACCGCTGGCGGTGACACCATCAACGCCATCAAGGCCGCCAACGAGTTCGGTATCACCAAGACGATGAAGCTGGCCGGCCTGCTGGTGTTCATCAACGACATCCACTCGCTGGGCCTGAAGACCACCCAGGGCATGTACCTGACCGACAGCTGGTACTGGAACCAGACCCCCGAGACCCGCGCCTGGGCCCGCCGCTTCTTCGAGAAGATGAAGCGCATGCCCTCCTCCATCCAGGCCGCCGACTACTCGGCCACCCTGCAGTACCTGAACGCGGTCAAGGCCACCGGCAGCGACGACGCCGAGAAAGTGCTG
>CANHSE010000225.1 GCA_947463025.1 Comamonadaceae bacterium | reverse complement strand
CGGCATGAGCTTTCATCGCATCGACCAGTCCATCGCCATGGGCGCGCTGTTCACCGCCCACCACCTGGGGTGCAAGGCCATCGTGGCCCTGACCGACTCCGGGTCGACCGCGCTGTGGATGTCGCGTCATCGCATCCACATTCCGATCTACGCGCTCACACCGCGCCTGTCGACCCAGCGCAAGATGGCGATCTATCGCAATGTACGTCCCCTGCTGATGGACACCAGCGCTGACCGCGACACGGCCCTAGGCGATGCCGAGGCCCACCTGAAGAACCGCGGCATCGTGAGCAGCGGCGATGTCTACGCCATCACCTGCGGCGAGCCCATGGGCGCGCCCGGGGGCACCAACATGCTCAAGATCTGCCGGGCCGCCTGAGCGCCGCGGCCGGGGCTGCGCCCTGATCCCGGCCGCCCCGGCTAAAATTCGAGCGGCTTCGGGCGGGCTTCAGCGGTCGCGCCCTTTCTCTCCCAACCTCCCTTTCGGACCTGCACCATGCCTCTCGTTTCCATGCGCGAATTGCTGGACCATGCCGCCGTCAACGGCTATGGCATCCCCGCCTTCAACGTCAACAACCTCGAGCAGGTTCAGGCCGTCATGGAAGCCGCCAAAGAAACCGGCGCGCCGGTGATCCTGCAGGCCAGCGCGGGCGCTCGCAAATACGCGGGCGAGGCCTTCATCAAGCACCTGATCTCGGCGGCGATCGAGGCCTATCCCAGCATCCCGCTGGTCATGCACCAGGACCACGGCCAGAACCCTGATGTCTGCAAGGGCGCGATCGACCTGGGCTTTTCGTCCGTGATGATGGACGGCTCGCTCGAGGCCGATGGCAAGACGATTGCCAGCTACGACTACAACGTGGAGGTCACCCGCAAGGTGGTCGACATGGCCCACAAGCTGGGCGTCACCGTCGAAGGCGAACTCGGTTGCCTGGGCAGCCTGGAGACCATGAAGGGCGACAAGGAAGACGGCCACGGCACCGACGCCACCATGACCCGCGAGCAGTTGCTCACCGACCCCGAGCAGGCCGCTGATTTCGTCAAGAAGACCCAGCTCGATGCCTTGGCCATTGCGATTGGCACCAGCCACGGCGCCTACAAGTTCACGCGCAAGCCCACGGGCGACATCCTGGCCATCGACCGCATCAAGGAAATCAACCGCCGCATCCCCAACACCCACCTGGTGATGCACGGTTCGTCCAGCGTGCCGCAGGAGCTCTTGGCCATCATCCGCCAGTACGGCGGCCAGATGAAAGAAACCTACGGCGTGCCGGTCGAAGAGATCCAGCACGCGATCAAGTACGGCGTGCGCAAGATCAACATCGACACCGACATCCGCCTGGCCATGACCGGTGCGGTGCGCAAGTTCCTGCACGAGAACCCCGAGAAATTCGACGCGCGCGAGTGGCTCAAGCCCGCGCGCGAGGCCGCCAAGCAGATTTGCAAGCAGCGCTATATCGAGTTCGGTTGCGAAGGCCAGGCCGGCAAGATCAAGGGCCACGCGCTGCAGGTGGTGGCCAAGCAATACGCCCAGGGCGAGCTCGCCCAGGTCGTGCAGTGAACCACGCCCTGCATACCTCGTCCCTCACCTCGCTGCCGCTCTTGGCGCGCGGGAAGGTGCGAGACAACTATGCCGTCGGCGAAGACCGCATCTTGATGGTCGCCTCCGATCGCTTGTCGGCTTTTGACGTGATCATGGGCGAGCCCATTCCCGGCAAGGGCGAGTTGCTCACGCAGATGGCGCTGTTCTGGTTTGGCAAGCTGGGTCACTTGTGCCCCAACCACCTCACGGGCGAATTGCCCGAGTCGGTGGTCACCTCGGGCGAAGTGCCGCAGGTGCTGGGACGCTCCATGCTGGTCAAGCGCCTCAAGCCCATTCCGGTTGAGGCGGTTGTGCGCGGTTACCTCGCAGGCAGCGGTTGGAAGGAATACCAGGACACGCAGTCGGTGTGTGGCGTGAAGCTGCCGCCGGGTCTGACCAACGCCGCGCGCCTGCCCGAGCCGATTTACACCCCGGCAGCCAAGGCGGCGATGGGCGAGCACGACGAGAACATCACCTTCGAGCAGACCGAGCAGATGATCGGCCCCGAGCTGGCCGCCAAGATTCGCGACATCAGCCTTGCGATCTACAAAGAGGCGGCGGCGATCGCCCTCAAGAAGGGCCTGATCATTGCCGACACCAAGTTCGAGTTCGGCCTCGATCCGCAAGGCCAGCTGGTGCTGATGGACGAAGTGCTCACGCCCGATTCTTCGCGCTACTGGCCGGTCGAGGGCTACGAAGAGGCTGCCCAGCGCGGCGCCAACCCGCCCAGCTACGACAAGCAGTTCGTGCGCGATTGGCTCGAGCAGGTTCGCATCCACGGCAAGCCCTGGGACAAGACCCCGCCCGCGCCGCGCCTGCCGCAGGACGTGATCCAGAAGACGGCGGCGAAGTACCGCGAGGCCTTGGAGCGGTTGACGGGTTGAGGGGGAACCCCCTCAGCTCAAAACCACACTCGACAGCCGCCGGCGGTAGGTCGCCACCACCGGATCATCAGGCGGGATCTGTCCGTCCGCCACCTTGGGTTTGGGCGGCTCCATGACGTCCAGGATGGCGATGTAGGTCTTGCGCGCGGCGTCGTCGCTCCAGGCCTTGTCTCGCATCAGGATCTCCAGCAGTTCGTCCATCGCTTCGGTCCATTGCAGGTGGGCCGCCAGCAGGCGGGCGCGGGCGTAGCGGGCGTTGAAATCGCGTTTGTTGGCGGCAATCTGCGCATCGAACCCGGCTAGCGCCTGCTGCGGATTGCCCTGGGCCATCGCGAAGTCCATTGCGTCCATGAGTCGTTTGAGAGAGTCGAGTCGGCGCACCCCTGCGGCCTTGGCGATCACCGGCGCAAACGCCACCTTGGCCTCATCCAGATGGCCCGCCAGCAGCAGCCACTTGACGTAATCAAAGCGCGCGTTGTCGTTGTCGGGTTCTTGGGCCACCGCCTGGGCCAGTGCGTCGCGTTGGCCTTCGTCGTCCAGCGGCATCGGCTCGACCTCGGCCTCGAGGGGCGCTTGGGCTTGCGCCGGTACATGCTTGTCCAGGAATTCGCGGATCTTGCCTTCGGGTAGGGCGCCCATGAAGCCATCGACCGGCTGACCATTTTTCAGCAGGACGCAGGTGGGAATGCTGCGAATCTGGAAGGCGCCGGCCAGTTGCTGCTGCTGGTCGGAGTCGATCTTCACCAGCTTGAAGCGCCCTTCGTAGGCTACTTCAAGCTTTTCCAGCAAGGGGCCGATCACCTTGCAGGGCCCGCACCAGGGCGCCCAGAAATCGACCAGCACGGGGGTATCCATGGAGGCCGCAATGACCTCGGCTTCAAAGTTTTCGATGGTGACGTCGTTCATTCGGGGCGGCTTTGGGTTGCTACTTAAAATTCACACCTTTTGGGATCAGGCATGAGCACGATACAGATTGGCGTCGTGAT
>CANHSE010000224.1 GCA_947463025.1 Comamonadaceae bacterium | reverse complement strand
GGCAACGGCGTGAACGCGATCGACACGCTGTCGGCGCAGGGCCCGCTGGTGGTCAAGGCCATCAAGGAAACCGGCTTCGAGGCCGACCAGGTGTTCCATGCCTTCTACACGGCGCAGGTTCCACACGAGGACCTGATGCAATCGCGCGAGTCGCTGGCCGGCAGCATCAACTTCCTCCAACGTATGGTCGACAAGCGCCACGAGCTACGCGTGACGTGGGTGGACGGCCAGTCCTTCGCCGCCCGTATCCACTCGCAGACCGGCCCCGAGGCGGCCCGCCTGGACTGGCGCAAGGTGGACTGGCAAGACCTGGACTATTCGCTCGACACCCTGCCCCCCGAGCTGGAGCAGCAGATGGCCGCCTATTGCCACGAGATGAACATCGGCTACGGGGCCTTCGATTTCATCGTCACGCCGCAAGGCGAGCATGTCTTTCTCGAGTGCAATGCCAACGGCCAGTGGCTGTGGATCGACGAGAAGACGAATGCCGGCATCGCCCCCGCCATCGCGGCGGCCTTGCGCAAACGACTGGGGTAGCCGCATGCAGGTCGGCCCCCCCCTGCGAGGCACGCGCGTAGCGGTGGTCCCGCGCCATGCGCCCCTGTCCGATCTGGTCAACGCCTACCAGGCCTCGCCCGAGGCCTTTCGGCGCCAGTTCGGACGACCGACGCACGACCAGGGCATGGTGCTCGGGCTGGCCGAGTCGGCGCTGGCCCATGGTTTTTCCACTTACTTTGATGTGCACCTGCTGGCCGACGACACGACGATCGGCCACCTAAGGGTGGACTGGTCGCTGCCGGAAGAAGGCCTGATCTGTCTGCATGGTGGCTCGCCCCTGGACGACCCCGATAGCCCGGGCCATCGCCGGCGTGCCCATGCCCGCGCGCGCGAAGAGGCCTGGCGGCTCATGGTGCGTGCGGCCCTGGCCACCCCCGGCGTACAGCGCGTGGGCACCGCCACCGCCGCTTCCAACCGCGCGGCGCAAGCCTTCATCGCCGCCAGCGGCTTTCGGCGCACCCGCGTGCTGCATCTGCCAGATGGCCGCGAGCCCCAGATCCATTACCGGCTGGTCCGCGACTGGCTGGCACCCGACGAGGCAACGGCCACGACTCACAGCACAGGCCTGACGGCCTGGCGACCCCAGGCAGCGTCCGTACCCGAACACGCGGCGCCTGCGATCGAGCCGCCTGAGACGGTGCCCACACCGGAGGGCTGGCATCGCCTGCGAGAAGCCGACGCAGCGCCGTGGGTGCAGGCCACCCCCACCGCCATCCTGCAGCAACTGGCCGACGCCCCACCTGCACTGACCTCGCGCGAGGATCTGGTCCAGACGCTATTGTTCGAGGCCGGCCACGGCACGCAGTTTTTTGGCCACCCCGCGCCGGGTACATCCGATCCTGCGCAGGCGCTGATCGCGGTCAAGCCGCTACCCGGACGGCCTGGGTGGTGGATGCTGCGCGGGGGCCCGCTGCAGCCGCAGCAGACGCCGCCAAACCTGCGTCCGTGGCTGGATGCCTGCTTCGCGCGCGCCGCCCTGCGTCGTGTCGAGGCGCAGGTACCCGCAGGTGCGGCGCCAGGCCTGACCTGGTGGCGCGCCTGCGGCCTGGCCGAGGAAGGCGCCACCGAAATCGATCGCCAGGGTCAGCCCCTGGCGTACGCACTGGCACGCGTTGCCACATGAGGGAACCCCGATGTTCAATAGAGCTCTGATATTCGTCCAAACCTGGGGCCTCGCCCTGTTGATCGCCCTGACTGTGAGCGCCTTCGGCTTGGCGACCTCGGAGGCAGCGCGCGGCGACGCGGCCCTCTCGACATGGGAAGCCATGCTCCAAGTCGCAATGTCCAATGCCGACGACGCGACGGGCTGGGCCGGGTACATGCACCTGCTGGTTAAGTTGACGATCGCGTGGGCAGGCGTGAAGGTCTACATGGCCACGGCGGGTCTGAAATGGGACACGTTCTCGGCCCGCTGGCTGGTGAAATCCCATGTGGTGATCGTGGCGGGTCGCGACGAGGACGTGGCCCCCGGGGCTTCGGAACAGCCCGATAAGCGCGACCTCGCGCTGGAGCTGGCCCTGGCGATCGCGCCCCGCGAAGACGTGGTACTCGCCCTGCCAGAGATCGATGAGGGGCAGCGCAGTCGCCTGTGGGAGGCAGGGGTGCGCGTGATCGCCGATCGCCTGCCAACGGCACAACTGCTCGAAGCCACTGGCGCAGCGCGCGCCCGTATGCTGATCGCGATGCGCGATGACTACTCACAGAACATCGCCCTGACCCACGCCGCAGTCTCACCGGCCACCAGCAACACCCGGCTGGAGGTCAAGTGCTTGATCGAGCCGCTGTCGGTACGACGCGAGTTCCGCATCGAGGAGTACTTCGACGAGCCTGCACGCCCCCAGATCCGCGTCTTCTCCGAGCCCGAGCTGATCGCGCGCCGCCTGGCTCACGCCTTCCCGCCAGACGCGCCCGTGGCCGGTTCCGACAGCGAGGGCGTCCACGTGGTCATCGTGGGTCTGGGATCGGTCGGTCAATCCATCTTGGTGCAACTGGCGCGTCAGGGGCATTACCGCAGCGGCAAGAAACCCAAAGTGACGGTGGTGGACCGCTCGGTGGGCGATCGTTGGCGCGAGGCACGCGAGGCCTACCCGGCCCTGGAGCGCTGGCTGCAGGTGGAGAAAGAGGAAGCCCGTTTCGAAGCAGTGGGCATGGACCAGATCAAAAAATGGCTCACCGACGAACGCCCGGTCACGGTCGCCTATGTATGCACCCGGGACGAAATCGTCAACCTGCGCATCGCACGGCTGCTCATTGAAGGCACCAAAGGGCAGACGCGGCCGGATCGCCCAGTGGCGGCCAAGGTGGTCGCATTGGACCCGGCCGGCGGCTGCGTGCTGGCCGACTTTGCTGCGCATGGCGGCCATGAGGGGCGCTTTCACCTGTTCTCGCTGGTGCGCAGTTCGGAAGGCTTTCTCACCGAGATGGACGACACGCGGGCACGCCAGTTCCACGAGGACTACTGCCGCAGCGACGACGAGCGAGTGCGAACCGAACCGGGGTACCAAGGCGCCGATGCCAACATGGCCTGGTCGGTCCTGCCCGAGACGCTACGTAACGCCAACCGCATGACGGCGGACCACTTCGACGTCAAGATGCGCGCCATCGGGTGTCGCATCGTCCCGCGAGACCAGGCTGCGGGCGAGCACGCCACGCTGACGCCGGGGGAGATCGAAGTCCTCTCCATCATGGAGCACAACCGCTGGTGGGCCGACCGTTCCCTGGACGGGTGGACGCTTGGCAATCCGCGTAACAACGACCTGAAGATCCACCCGAACATGGTTCCCTACGAGGCATTGAGCGAGGCCGACAAACAAAAGGATCGCAACAACGTCCAGAACATGGTGAAGGTCCTGAGCCAGGAAGGCATGGTGATCGTGCGCGACACCGCTGCCTGAGGGCCTGTGAATCGTCCCCATGAGCACCTTCCT
>CANHSE010000223.1 GCA_947463025.1 Comamonadaceae bacterium | reverse complement strand
TCCCCTTGAACGGGTTGTCCCGGCAGGCATCCACGATAGCCAATGTGGCCCGTGCCTTGCGGTCCGACAGGTCCTCCAGGATCCGCTGCAACGACAGGGCATCGTCGCGGACCTGTGCCTCGCTCTCGCCCGAGATGTCGACGGGCAACAGGTAATTTCCAGTGCCCACCTGCAGGCCATGGCCCGCATAAAAAACCACCACTTCATCGCCCCCTTGGACCTGCCCTGCAAAGGTGCGCCAGGTCCGCTTGAACTCCTTCTCCGGCTGGTCGAGCCGGAGCGTCACCTCATAGCCCAGCGCTTGCAGGCTGTTCGCGATGGCCCGCGCATCCTCGCGCGCGTTGATCAAGGGTGCAATGCGCTGGTAGCTGTCGTTGCCGATCACCAGCGCGCGGCGACGACCCGACGGGGACGGCGCCGTGGTGTTCGATGCCGTCATGGTCACGCTTGCGGAGGGCTCGGCGACTGCGGTCGTCGGTGGTGCAACGGGCGCGGCAGCCACCACCTGCGCCGGCGCGGGCAGCACCGGCGGCGCGGGTTGGGCCACAGGCGGATCGGCGGGCGCTGCCTGCGCCGTGGCGGCCGCCACGATGTCCTGCGGGATCAGGGCCAGGTTCTCGCGGCTTTGGCGACGCACCGAGGGAGAGAGCGAGGCATTGTCCGCCACCCGCAGGTAAAGGCCGGCCGCCTTGGCGGGATCGCGGGCAACCCCCAGGCCGTTCTGGTGCATCCACGCGAGGTTGTGCATGGAGACCGGATCGCCCCCCTTCGTGCCCAGTTCGAACCAGTACAGGGCCTCGTCGTAATCACGCTCGATGGGTGGGGCGCTCATGGCTTTGGCCACGCCCGGCTGCGGATGCGCACACCCCATCAGATAGAACTGGCCCGCCACGCCGAACTGGCTCACCAACGAAGCGTGGACCACCGTTTTGGTGCCGGACATGCTGCTCACCGCCCGCTTGGCCGAATCAATCAGGTGTTTGCTGGAGATGCAGTTGCCGGAAGCCTGGGCGCTGGCCTGCATCGGTTTACCCACGATCTCCGTCGCGTCCGCCGATGGGGTTATCGCCAAAGCCACGACCTCACGCTTGCGAATCACAAAGATGCTGCCTTTGTCCCCCGGGTCGAGCTTGGCCACGGCATCGGCCAGGTCAGAGGGCGCGGAGATCGGATGAGACTTCAGGTAGATGATCACATCCTCGGGCCTGATGCCGGCACGCGCGGCAATGCTGCCAGGTTCCACCGAACGAATCAGCGCACCTTCCAGCGAGGGCAGCCCCAACGCGGCGTACGAGGTCGCAGACACAGCTTCCATAGCCACACCGAGCCTGGGCCGGGTTGCGCCAGCCACAACAGGGGCTGATGCGGGCGGGCTGGCCGCCGCCGCACGAGGCAAGGCGTTCACGACCTCGTCCAGCCGGGAAAACTGCCGTTCGTTCCAGCTCGCCCCAAACATGAACCGATCGAAGGAGACGTCCTTGCCCTTGAGCCGAACCATCAGCTTGACCTCCGTCGGTGCGCGGTTCACCCCGTTGGGCGTGGCAAACCGGTAGCGGTAGGTCCAGCCGTCGCGTGTCGCGACTTCGATCTCCTGGGAGGCCCAGAATTCGGCGTTGGAAGCGTAGGTGGCGTACAGCCGGTCAGGGTCAGAGTAGTGCAGGCGCACGATCGCCAGCGCCATTTCCCTCCAGGTGCGGTCATAGGTCTTGGTGCGCCGAGGGTCCGAGACATCGAACTCCAGCGCCTGCCCGCTGGCCAGCCCGATGGTGCCGAAGGCCAAGGCAAGCGTCAGGGCAGCGAATTTGAGCCAGCGAAAGTACAACTTCGATCTCCTCGCCAAAATGATCAGGGCCGATCGTAAGCGCAACGCCTATCCGACTGGCGTACAGGCCTGTTCACCCTTTCGCCGCCTGGCGGATCCATCCAAGCAGCTCATTGGCCGCAGGCGTGAGCGCCTGGCTGGCGCGGCGCAACACGGTCAGGCTCAGTGTGGGCAGGGTTTGCGTCACCGGCACCACGCACAGCGCGTCCCAGGTGGAACCGCGTCCGATCAGGCGGCGCGGGACGGTCGCCAGCAAATCCGAATGGGCCACCAGGTCTGGCAAAGCCAGAAGTGATTCGAAGATGATCGCGGGCTGCGGTGGCTCCAGCCCCGCCTGGCGAAACGCGTCGTCCACTACCGCGCCCGGGCCCCGGGTCCCCGTGGCATAGGCCCACCGCGCCGCGAGCAGATCCCCCAGCTGCGTCGCACCCGCCAGGGGATGACGCTTGCGCGCAATGATCGCGACCTCGCTCTGATAGAGCGACTCCGCCTGCCACTCGGGCGAGAGGTCTTCCTCCCGCATGGGCGTGAGCGCGAAATCCAGCGTGCCATCACGCAAGGCGGGACCGATCTCTGGATAGGTGCCTTCCTGGCAATGCACATGGACATCGGGGTGTCGGGCCATGAAGGGCCTGGCGGGCGGTCTCCAAGGGGACATGCTGCTGCGCCTGGGCATAAACGCCCGCCGCGCGCGGGCCCAGCAGGGTCACCACCCGATCAGCCAATGCGGACTGGTCGGGGGTGCACAGGACGATGGCGCGATGCAGCCCCAGGGCTTGCAACTCTTCGCCAACACGGGCGATGGCACCGGCCTCGAAGCGAACCCGCATCGGCAGGGGTTGGCAGATAAACGATTGCATGCAGGCAGTGTCTGGCGGCCGACGGCGCGTCGCAAGCGCCCATATGAAAATCAGTTTTTCGCTCGCGGACGGGTCGGTGAAGGACTGCCTGCGCATACAGTGCACGGCATCGGCCGCTTTCCATGGCCCTGGATTCCAACGTGCACAAGAACCTGTCCCACGAATCGGCGATCCGCCACATCGTCATGTGGCGGGTGCGCGGCGATACGCCCAACGAGCGCACCGCGACAAGCCACCAGATCAAGCAGGCCTTCGAAGGCCTGCGCGGGCGCATCCCCGGCATGCAACTGCTCGAGGTCGGCATCGACATCAGCGAGGTGGACTACGCCTGCGATGTGGTGCTCCTGGCGGATTTCGACTCGCCCCAGGCGCTGCGTGATTACGCCGATCACCCGGAGCATCTGCGCGTGCGACGCGAACTCGAGGGGCTGCGTATCGCGCGCCACCAGGTGGACTATCCGCTGCCAGCGTCCAAGTCGGTCTGACGCCTCCGGCGGACGCCCGCCCCCGGCCGGGCGTCCAAACCCTGCTCCAATACGGGTTGGCCCCTTCGAATTCCGGACCCTCCCATGCCCGACACCCTCTCGCCCGCCCAGATCCAGGCCGACGTGCAACGCGCCCTCGACGAGGACGTGGGCAGCGGCGACCTGACCGCCTCCCTGGTGCCCACCGGACGGCGCGTCACCGCCACCATCATCTGCCGTGAGTCCGCCATCATCTGCGGCCAGCCCTGGGTGAATGAAGTCCTGCACCGCATCGCACCCAGTGCCCGGGTGCAGTGGCACCTGCAAGATGGCCAGCGTTGCACGCCCGGCGCC
>CANHSE010000222.1 GCA_947463025.1 Comamonadaceae bacterium | reverse complement strand
GATCGGCGACCGCCGTTCAGCGCTGGTGGAGGAGGCTGGATTCGAACCAGCGTAGGCGTAAGCCAACAGATTTACAGTCTGCCCCCTTTAGCCACTCGGGCACCCCTCCGGCGAACCTCGAAATATAGCACGGTTTAGGCCGGCTGATCAGCCAAGGTGCCACGACATGCACAGGCTGTGACATCGACACCCCACCCGCGGGCGGGCCGCCCAGAATGGCCCCATGGACCGCGCCGCCCTTCATACGCCCAAAGTACTCAATTTGGCACTCCAAGGGGGCGGCTCGCACGGCGCCTTCACCTGGGGCGCGCTGGACGCCTTGCTGGCCGAGCCCCAGCTGCAGATCGAGGCGATCAGTGGCACCAGCGCCGGTGCGGTCAACGCCGTGGCGCTGGCCAGCGGTTATGCGACCCACCCCCAGGCCCCGCGCGCGGGGGCACGTGCGTGCCTGGCGCGGGTGTGGCAGGACATCGGCCAATGGAGCGCCTTGGGCTGGCTGCCCGGACGTTTTGGCCGCGCGCTGTGGGGCGGCGGCGGCGCGAGCTCAGAGTGGGTCGCACAGGCCCAGATGTGGGTGCAGGCCTTCACCGGCCTGCTATCTCCTTATCAGACCAACCCTCTGAATCTGAACCCCTTGCGCCCCTTGCTGGCGCGCTGCGTCGATTTCGAGGCGATCCAGCAGTGTGGCGGCCCGCGGGTGTTCGTCTCGGCCACGCAGGTGAGTTCGGGCCGGGCGGCCCTCTTCTCGGGCGACGGGCTGACGATGGACGCCGTGCTCGCCTCAGCCTGCCTGCCCACGCTGTTTCAGGCGGTCGAGATCGACGGCCAGGCCTATTGGGACGGCGGCTATGCGCTCAATCCGGCCCTGTCGCCGCTGATCGCCAGTTGCGAGCACCCCGACCTGCTGGTGGTCCAGATCAACCCACTGCGACGCACGGACCTGCCCGACACGGCCACGCAGATCATGGACCGCATGAACGAGCTGACCTTCAACGCCAGCCTGTTGGCACAGATGCGAGCGATCGACAAGATCAACCGCCTGCTGGCCCAGGGCGCGCTGGCCCCAGACAGTGGCAAATCGATGCGCCTGCACCGCATCGACGGCGGCGAGGACTTGCTGGCGTACGCCGCCTCGACCAAGTTACGCAGTGACCCCGAACTGATCGAGGCCCTGTTCGACTTGGGTCATCGCGCGGCGAAGCGCTGGCTGGCCGCGCACCTGGACGCGGTGGGTGTGCGCAGCACGGTGGATGTGGCCCAGGACTACGAAGACGACGCACGCATCGGGCAAGACACCGTGTGCCCGGTGCCCTAGGCCACACCCCCCATCAGAGGACGTCGCGCTGGCCCCGCTCGGACAACCAGCGGCGCGCCTGCACGAACTGCCCGCTGCCCAGAAACGGCGCCGGCCCGCGGCGGGCCGACAGGGGCGAAGGATGGTTGGATTCCAGCACGAGCACGTCGCGATCGCGCGCGGCCGCCTCGGCGCGGATCAGACCCGCCTTGGCTTGCGCGTGCGCACCCCACAGGAAATAGACGCAGGGCGAGGCCGTCGCTGCCACCTGCGCGATCAAGGCATCGGTGAGCGCCTCCCAGCCTTGCCGGGCATGACTGGCGGGTTGGCCTTCTTCCACGGTGAGACAGGTGTTCAACAGCAGCACGCCCCGCTGCGCCCATTCGACCAACGAGCCATGCGCGGGCGCGACGCCCAGCTCTTGAAAGATGTTGCGCAGCGATGGCGGCAGCCGCACACCGGGCGCCACCGAGAAGGCCAGGCCCTGTGCCTGGCCGCGCCCGTGGTACGGATCCTGACCGAGGATGACGACGCGTACCGACTGCAGCGGCGTGAGCTCCAGCGCGCGAAACGGCTGCGGCGGAAAAACGGTAGCCCCCGCCGCCAGGCGCGCGCGCAGGAAGTCACCCAGGCGCTGTCCCTGCGGCGACGCGAGGAAGGCATCGATCACCGGGCGCCAGTCGGGCGCGACCGGCCAGTGCTGCGGGTCCCAGGCCTGCAGGACCTCGGGTGCCGAGGCATCCGGTGGCAGCAGCGAGGCCTGCGTCATCGCACTCAGGTTGAACCGAACAACTGGGCCAGCGCCTCGCCCGGATCCGGCGCGCGCATGAAGGCTTCGCCCACCAGGAAGGCATGCACGCCCGCCTCACGCATCTTGCGCACGTCGGCGGCCGACAAGATGCCGGACTCGGTGACCAGCAAGCGATCGGCAGGCAGGCGGGGCATCAGGTCCAGCGTGGTGTCCAACGAGACCTCGAAGGTGCGCAGGTTGCGGTTGTTCACGCCCACCAGCGGCGTCTTCAGACGCAGGGCGCGATCGAGCTCAGCGCCGTCATGCACCTCGACCAGCACCGCCATGCCCAGGCCGCGCGCGATGGACTCGAAGTCGGCCATCTGCGCATCGTCCAGACAAGCAGCGATCAAGAGAATGCAGTCCGCGCCCATCGCGCGCGCCTCATAGACCTGATAGGGGTCGACCAGAAAATCCTTGCGCAGCACCGGCAGGTCGCACGAAGCGCGGGCCTGCTTGAGGTAATCGGGCTGGCCCTGAAAGAACTGGCGATCGGTCAGCACCGACAAGCAGGCTGCACCGTGTTCGGCATAGCTCTGAGCGATGTCGGCGGCGATGAAGTCCGCGCGCAGCACGCCTTTGCTGGGGCTGGCCTTTTTCACTTCGGCGATCACCGCGGGCTGGCCGGCGGCGATCTTGCGGCGCATCGCGCCCTCGAAATCGCGGGTGAGGACACGGCTTTCGGCATCGGCTCGCACGGCCTCGAGCGAGGTCTTCTTGCGGGCGGCGGCCACTTCTTCGTGCTTGACCGCGACGATCTTGTTCAGGATGTCAGACATGGGTTCAGGCCTTGTTCTCGGCAAGCGCACCGGCCACGCGGACCAGTTCGTCCAGCTTGGCACGGGCCGCGCCAGACTCCAAGGCCGCGCGCGCCAGACCGATGCCCGCTTGCATGGAGTCGGCGACGTTGGCGGCATACAGGGCCACGCCGGCGTTGAGGATCACGATATCGCGCGCAGGGCCGGGGCAGTTATCCAAGACGCCGCGCAGCATCGCGCGCGATTCCTCGGCGGTCTCGACGCGTAGCGCGCGGTTGCTGGCCATGGCCATGCCGAAGTCCTCGGGATGGATCTCGTATTCGGACACCTGGCCGTTTTTCAGCTCGCCCACCAAAGTGGCAGCACCCAGACTGACTTCGTCCATGCCGTCGCGGCCGTAGACCACCACCGCATGCTCGGCGCCCAGGCGCTGCAAGGCGCGCACCTGGATGCCCACGAGGTCCGGATGAAACACCCCCATCAGGATGTTGGGCGCACTCGCGGGATTGGTCAGCGGGCCCAGGATATTGAAGATCGTGCGCACGCCCAGCTCCTTGCGCACCGGCGCGACATTCTTCATCGCCGGGTGGTGGTTGGGCGCGAACATGAAGCCGATGCCGACTTGCGCGATGCAACGGGCGATCGCCTCGGGCGGCAAATTGATGTTCAGACCCAAGCTCT
>CANHSE010000221.1 GCA_947463025.1 Comamonadaceae bacterium | reverse complement strand
GGGCCGATGATGATGTCCACGCCGGGCTGGGTGTCGGGGTTGCCGGCCTTGCCGATGGCGGTGATGCGACCGTCCTTCAAGCCGATGTCGGCCTTGACGATGCCCCAGTGGTCGATGACCAGCGCGTTCGTGAGCACCGTGTCGACCGCACCTTCGGCGCGACTGCGCTGGCTTTGCGCCATGCCGTCGCGGATGGTCTTGCCGCCGCCGAATTTGACTTCCTCGCCGTAGCCACCCGCGCGTAGCGTGTAGTCGTCTTCGACCTCGATCACCAGGTCGGTGTCGGCCAGGCGCACCCGGTCGCCCTTCGTGGGGCCAAACATTTCCGCGTAGGCGCGGCGTCCAATGGTTGCCATCTCTGTCTCCGCTCGCTTAGAGCTTGCCTTGCACCAGACCCCGGAACCCGAACACGGCGCGCTCGCCCGCCAGGTCCACCAGTTCCACTGTTCGCTGTTGCCCGGGCTCAAAGCGCACGGCGGTGCCCGAGGCCAGATTCAGGCGCATGCCGCGTGCCGCTGCGCGATCGAATTCCAATGCGTCATTGGTTTCGGCGAAGTGGTAGTGCGAGCCGACCTGGATCGGGCGCTGCGAGGTGTTGCGCACAACCAGGGTGACCGCGCGACGTCCCGGGTTGAGGGCATGCTCGCCTTCATCCATCAGCAGTTCGCCCGGTGTCATCACTTACCGCCCCGCGTGAACCACACCACGAGGCCGACGGCCACCGCCAAGACCAGCAAGCCGACGGCATCGGTCGCATGCCAGTGCGAGGCGCCCGCGATGCCGTGCCCCTCGTGCGCGTGCGCCCCAACAGCCAGCCAGGCCCACAAGGGAGATACGAAGCGAGCAAGAGAAGAAATCTTCATTAACATCTTCCAAAAAAGAAAAGGTGGCGCACCAAAGTCAAATCCCAGTGCCCGCGTGGATCCGGCTTAGCCGGTCCACCGAGGGCGCTCCCCTGGGGGGGAAGCGCCGCAGGCGCTTCGGGGGGGATCACAAGATCGGCTGATGCACCGTGACCAGCTTGGTGCCATCCGGGAAGGTGGCTTCGACCTGAATGTCGTGGATCATCTCGGCAACGCCCTCCATGACGTCGTCGCGCGAAAGCACCTCGCGACCTTCACTCATGAGAGCGGCCACCGATTTGCCATCGCGCGCACCTTCCATGACGGCGGCCGTGATCAGGGCGATGGCTTCCGGGTAATTGAGTTTGAGGCCGCGCGCGCGTCGGCGCTCGGCCAGCAAAGCGGCGGTGAATATCAGCAGCTTGTCTTTTTCTCGGGGCGTGAGGTCCATACGGTCTCCGGCGTATTGAGATACTGGCTTGCAATCGCCATGCCCGGGCGTGCACCTTATCGCACGTTCCTTTTGCGAAAAGCGCGTTTTCGCCCTGATTTGGAGTGTATATCGACCGCCTCGCCCCGGATGAGGCGATCGACCGACCGCGTCGATCGCCGCCGGTGAAGCTGCGCTGCTAGGCGCTAGCCTGGTGAAGAAGCGCCTGATCCGCGGTCACTGACCGCCGGTCGAGAGCCTATGGATGTAAGCAGTCAGAAGATTCAGGTGATGAACCAGCACCGGCCTGGACATTGTTCCCGCCTTTGAGTGGGTTCCGAGGGCCGCATTCCAATGGGCATCGACCCCTTCCTGGGTGACCCCACTCCACCGGAGGATCAGTTCGGCTTCAAACTCATCGCGTAAGTAACTACGAACGGTCTCTGGATCCGCCTTGGGTAGCGTCTTGTCAGCGCCCGCGCCCGCCTGAAGGGCGCCGTTTTCGTCAAGCGTCAATTCAAGAAATTTCTCTTTATCTAGGAAGGTCCGTTTGAATGGGCTGTCCCAGCTGGCCTCGGTCGGTTGACCGCTGGTCGCCGTGTCGTCAGTGCTTTTCTTCGCCGCGGGTGCGCCGGGCGAATGAAAAAACACCTGAGCTCCCGAAGCGCGCGACTGGTTGAGGTGCTTCGTGTCCGTGAAACTGGATTCAGTCAGGTCGACATCTTCCGTCCGGGGGGGTATGAGTACGCTTCGGGAGGTCAGCGGGGGCGTCACACTCAGTGAGGTCGGCCTGGGCCCTTCAGCACTTTGGAGAGCAGGCATGTGTCTTGGCGGAAGAGACGGAACGATTTGGACCGATCGGGACGGGGTGGGATTGGCGTCGGCTGAGGGCAGCCAAGCCCTGGCGGAGAGAAAAAAGGGCAGGGAAAATGTGGTTCTGGCCAGGAAGTGCATGGGGGCTCCTTGAAGCGAAGGGTGGGAAATCGCTGAGTACCCGTCGGCCCCTTTTTGGCTTACTTCCGGCTGAGCAGCTTCGGAGCCGCTCGGCCCCGACCCAGCCCCGGAGCGTTGTGCTCGCCCGCCTGATTCTGGTGCTTGGGCGGGCGATGCCCCAGGTTGGATCATGCGGGGCGGTGTAAAGCCCCGAGATGGAGCGCGAGGGCCCTGTCTGATAATTCGGCGCCATGAATGACACCGTACCTGCCCCCTCCCCCGATGCCACACCCCCGCGCCATGTCGCTTGGCTCGGATATGGGGGTCTGGTGCCCTTCGTGGGCTTGGCCGCGGCCAGCCTGCTTGGCGTGCAGCCCCGGGCGACTTCGCAGGCTCTCTTGGCTTATGGCGCCGTGATTCTCAGTTTTGTGGGGGCCTTGCACTGGGCCTTCGCGATGCTGCTGCCGCAGCTGGCGGTGATGCGACGCACCTGGATGTATGCCTGGAGCACGGTACCAGCCCTCATGGCCTGGTGCGCCCTGTTGCTGGAGCCGCGCGTGGGCAGCGTGATTGTGGTGATGGCCTTCGCCTTGCACTATTTGCAGGATCGACGGCTGTCAGCGCAGGGCCTGTTGCCAGCCTGGTACCTGCCGCTGCGTCTGCGCCTGTCGATGGTGGCGATCGTGTGCCTGCTGGCTCCTGGGCTACAGGCGGCTGCGACGGGCGCGAACTGAGGGCCATGCCCCCTGGGGGCAGTCGGGAAAAGAACGGTAGGCCCGCTTCTTGCTAAGTGGGTGACGAGGTCAAGGTTTCGCTTTCCTCTCCTGTTCTCTTGTTCATTCCCTACCTGGAGTTCGCATGCAACGTCGCTTCACCCTCAAGGCCCTGTCCGTCGCCGCCGCCCTGGGCGCGCTGGCCAGCGTGTCTGCCGTCCACGCCCAATCGGGCAACACCATCAAGGTCGGCATCCTCCACAGCCTCTCCGGCACCATGGCCATCTCCGAGACTGTCCTGAAGGACACCGCGCTGATGGCGATTGAAGAAATCAACGCCAAAGGCGGGGTTCTGGGTAAGAAGCTCGAGCCCGTGGTGGTCGATCCGGCTTCCAACTGGCCCCTGTTTGCCGAGAAGACCAAGCAGCTGCTGACGCAAGACAAAGTGGCCGTGATGTTCGGTTGCTGGACCAGCGTGTCGCGCAAGTCGGTGCTGCCAGTCGTCGAAGAATTGAACGGCCTGCTGTTCTACCCGGTGCAGTACGAGGGCGAAGAGCTGTCCAAGAACGTGTTCTACACCGGCGCGGCCCCCAACCAGCAGGCGATCCCCGCTGTGGAATACCTGATGTCCAAGGAAGGCGGC
>CANHSE010000220.1 GCA_947463025.1 Comamonadaceae bacterium | reverse complement strand
ACGCCGATGCGTCGCCCCCCACAGGCTCCAGATGGCAAAGCCGCCCACGAACAGTCCCAGCATCACCAGCAACCAGTGTTCGGCCGCGTGCTGCAGCAGGGGCAGACCCAAGACCATGCCCACCCCCATCGGCAGCAGCAGGCGCTTGAGCTCGCCGGTGTCCACCGAGCTGCGGTGCCGTGCGGTCATGATCGTGGACGACAACAGGTCTAGCACCAGCAGCATGGGCACCGCAAAGCGCAAGCTCATGACGTGCGCCAGCACCGGCAAGGCCACCATGTTCGCGCCGAAGCCGGTCATGCCGAAAACGGTGTAGCCCAGCGTGACCGCTGCGCAGGCCACGACCATTTCCAGGGCAGACAGCTCGTTCAAGCATCCACCAGCAAGCTCTGACCCGGCGCGACGCGGGTAAAGCGCACCGGCTCGCGCGTCATGCGCAGGCCACCGCCTTGCTGTTGCACGACGATGAAGTGCGAGCTCTCGAACGCGCCGGCTTCTGGGAAGTCTTCTCGGAAATGTGCGCCGCGTGAATCCTCTCGCGCGAGCGCCGACAGGGCGATGACGCGGCTCACGTCGATCAGGCTCTTGAGATTGAGCCAGTCATGCCAACCCATGTGAAAGGCCCGGTCGGTGTCGGCCACGCCGGTGTGTGCCAGCTGTTCGTCCAGGGCTTGCAGGCGTTGCAGGGCGCTTTGCAGCGACTCGGCGGTGCGCAAGATGCCCACGTCGTCCCACATGCAGGTGTAGAGGGCTTCGCGCACGGCCTCCAGGTCGCCGGGCGGCAGACGCAGGGGCGCTTGCGCGCGGTCGACGGCGGCGGCCAGAGCCGCTTCGTCGGGGGCGCGCCAGCTGCCTTCACGAAGCACCCATCGCGCCATGGCGTCGCCGGCAATGCCGCCGAACACCGTGGAATTGGCCACGCCGTTGCCGCCCAGTCGGTTGGCGCCGTGCACCCCACCGGTGTCTTCGCCGGCAGCGAACAGCGCGGTCAGGGGCGTGCGCGTGTCGGGCTCGAAGACGACGCCGCCCATCATGTAGTGGGCGGTAGGCACCACCTCGACGCGGCCGCCCGCCAGGTCAAAGCCGCAGTCGGCGCAGCGCTCGACCATGCCCTTGAACTGCCGGCGCACGTTGTCGACGCCCAGGTGATGCATCTGGATCCAGACCCCGCCATTGGGCGTGGTGTGGCCGCCTCGCATCTCGCGGTAGATCGAGCGGCTCACGATATCGCGGGTGGCGCGTTCGCCCCGTTCGTCATACCGCGCCATGAAGCGCTCGCCCTGGCCATTGAGCAACCAGCCGCCCGCGCCGCGCAGACCTTCTTCAAGCACGGTGCCGGTCATGCGGGTGCCGGTGCCGGCCAGCAAGCCGGTGGGATGAAACTGCACCATCTCCATATCGCGCAGCGGCAAGCCCGCACGCAAGGCCATGGCCAGGCCGTCGCAGCTCTTGTCGCCCGAGGGGGTGTGGTATTTGTACATGGTCGGCCCGCCGCCAGTGGCGAGCAAGACCGCTTGCGCTTGCACGAACACGAACTCGCCGGTGCGCATGTCGATCATCAGCACACCCGCCAGCGCGTCGCCGGCCGGGGTCTTGATCAATTCGACGGCGCGATGCTCCTCGAGCCGGTCGATCCCGCGGGCCCAGACCTGTTCGGCCAGGCGGTTGATGATCTCGATGCCGGTGAGGTCGCCCTTGTGCACGGTGCGATCAAAGGTCTGACCGGCAAAGGCTTTTTGGTGAATCGTGCCGTCGGGGTTGCGGTCGAAGAAGCAGCCCAGTTCGTTTTCGAGCTCGCGTATGCGCTCGACGGCGGTGGACACCAGCGTCCAGGCCAGGTCCTGGTCGGCCAGCCACTTGCTGCCGTCGATGGTGTCCATGAAATGGCGCTCGACCGAGTCGCCTTCGGCCAGCGCCACGTTGTAGCCGCCCTGGACCATGCGGGTGCAGCCGGACTTGCCCAGCAAGCCCTTCACCGCCACGGTGATCTTCAGGTTCGGCGCGTGCTGGTGCGCGTGCAAGGCCGCAAACAGGCCCGCGCCGCCCGAGCCCAAAATCAGGATGTCGGTTTGCACACGGCGAATCGCGGGGGTGTTCATGCCTTCACCCCCAGCGAAGCCAGCACCTGCGCGCGGCGTGCCGCCGTGTCCGCCTGCACCGTCCGATAGAGGCTGCCGCCGTGGCTGTCCATGGCCACCAGCAGTGGCCCGAAATCGTGCAGGGCAAAGCGCCACAGGCTCTCGGGATTGAGGTCGTCCAGGTCGACGTCTTCGATGCGCTCGATCCAGGTGGTCTCCAGGGCCGCCGTGCCGCCGACGATGGCCAGGTAAGCGCCCCCCAGATCGGCAAACGCTTGCGAGGAGCCTTCACGCAGCCCCCCTTTGCCGATGATCAGCCGCACGCCTTCGCGCTCCATGAGGGGGCGGGTGAAGCGCTCCATGCGGTCGGAGGTGGTGGTGCCGATGCACACCGGCGCGTAGCCCGCGGGGTGCTCGGCACTCGCGGGGACCTTGCGCACATTGGGCGCGGTGTGGATCACGGCATGGCCTTGGAGGTCAAAGCGGGTGCGGCGCGCGCGATCGAACATGTGAATCTGCGTGGCATCACGGATTCCGAACAGCGTGCGACGCAGCGTCACGGTGTCGTTGATCCGCAAGGCGCGTACCTGGGCCTCGGTGGCCGGCATGTCTAGCACGTGGTGGGTCACGGGGTGCTCCGTCGATCAGAAGCCGTAGGCCACGCCGGCGGCGGTGAAGGTGGCGCGCGCGCGGCGCGCCGAGTGACACTGCATGTTCACCGCAATGGGGTTCATGGTGATGTGGGTGGCGGCCAGCTCGATGTGCACTGCAAAGGCGGTGGCGTCGCCGCCCAGGCCCTGCGGGCCCACGCCCAGTTGGTTGACGGCGGCACTGAGTTCGCGCTCGAGCGCCGCGCCGTTCGCGTCGGCGCATTGGCTGCCCAGGGGGCGCGTGGCCGCGCGCTTGGCCAGGGCCACCACCAGATCGGACGTGCCGCCCAGGCCCACACCGACGATGGTGGGCGGACAGGTCTTGCCCCCGGCCGCCAGCACGCAGTCGATGACGAAAGTCTTGATCGCATCGATGCCCTCGGCCGGGATCGCCATGCGCAGAAAGGAGCCGTTCTCGCTGCCGCTGCCCTTGGGGATCATCTCGATACTGAGCGTGTCGGGCGTGGTATCAAAGTCAATGTGGATCACCGGCACGCGGATGCCACAGGAGGTGTGCTCGTTCTGGCGGGTCAAGGGGTGCACCACCGAGCTGCGCAGCGGATGCTCGCGTGTGGCCCGCGCGCAGCCGCGCGCGATGGCCTGCTGCAGCTCGTAGCCGTCCACCTGCACGCCGCGCCCGATGGTGATGTTGTAGATCGGGATGCCGGTGTCCTGACACAGCAGGTTGTCGGTGTCTTCGGCCACCGCGATGTTGCGCACCATGGTGTGCAGCACCGATTTCGCGGTGGCGCCCGTCTCATGCTGCGCCAAGTGGGCCATACCCTCCTTGATGTCGGGGGGCAGCACCTTGAGCGCGCGGATATAGAGCGTCTTGGCGGCCTCTT
>CANHSE010000219.1 GCA_947463025.1 Comamonadaceae bacterium | reverse complement strand
TGATTTGGCCGTGGCGGATGCCGATGGCCTCATGGATCACCTTGACGACCGGGGCCAGGCAGTTGGTCGTGCAAGAGGCCGCCGTGACGATGCGGTCGCGGGCCGGGTCGTACAGGTGGTCGTTGACGCCCACCACGATGTTCAGCACGTTGCCCACTTTCACCGGCGCGGCGACGATCACCCGCTTGGCGCCACGGTCGAGGTGGCCTTGCAGGGTCTCGGGCGTGAGGAACTTGCCAGTGCACTCCAACACCACGTCCACGCCCAAGTCCCCCCAAGGAATCTCAGCGGCCGTGCCGTACGCGCTGAACGACAGTTTGCGATCGCCGATCCGGAGGGCGTTTTCGCCTTCGGCGGCGATGTCTGCTTTCCAGCGACCCTGTACCGAATCAAATGTGATCAGGTGGGCCGCGGCGGCGGCACCGCCTTTGATTTCGTTGAGGTGCACGACCTCCAGCCGATTGCCCTCGCGCGGATCGTGGTCCGGGCGCTCGATCGCGCCGAAGGCTGCGCGCAGTGCCAAGCGGCCTACGCGCCCCATGCCGTTGATGCCGACTTTCATGACATAGCTCCTGAGGTAAATTCAACGTTTATTGAATTGTTATGGCTGAATGTGACAGTTGTGCGACAGGCGATCGCTCTCTTGCGGCCCGTCTATCCGCAAGACGTCGCTCGGCTGCGGGCGCGCTTGGGGGAGGGGGTGCAGTCCTGTCCTTGGCAGCAGTGGTCCACCAGGTAGTCCACCAGGCCGTTCATGTGGCCCAGGTGGGGTCGGTAAAACAACTGGCGCCCCTCGCGCTCAACGGTGATCAGGTCCGCGTGGACCAATTCCTTGAGGTGGAAAGACAGGTTGGACCCGGTCAGACCGAGCATGGCTGCGAGCGACGAAGGCGTCAGTCCAGCCGGGCCCGCGCCGATCAGCGCGCGGAAGATCCGCAGACGGGCCTCTTGGGCCAAGGCGGCGAGGGCCAACACGGCGGCTTTTTCATTCATTATTCAATGATAGTTGAATAATTCGCCGCCCAGCGGGCTCGCGCACTCAGGCGCCGATCACGCCCCCATCGGTGCGGGTGATGACGATGGTGGCCGAGCGCGGTCGGCCCGGTCGGCCATAGCCCTTGTTGCCGGGCCATTGGCTATCGACGGCGGTGACGCTCTTGCTGTCTTCACCCGGGTGCTGGATGTTCACGAAGAGCGCCCGCCCGCCGGGGGACTCCGTCACACCGGTGATCTCGCTGCCCTTGGGGCCGATCAGGAAGCGACGCAGATGGGCTTCGCCCAGCGTGGCGCCGATGAAGGTCTCTTGCGTGCCCGTTTGCTCCACGCCATTGACGACCATTCGGTTTTTGACGGTGACCTTGCCCCCATCGCCCACTTGCCCCGGGAGGGCCGCGAGCATCATGCAATGCGTCTCGTCGGTCATGGCGCCGTCGTCGGTCTGGATCCAGCAGATGCCGGTGGTGGGGCTGAACCACAGCCCGTCCGGCGAGGAGAAGCTGTTGCGAGCGGTGAGTCCAGAGAGGTTGGCGTCGCCCGCGTCTTCTTCCGCGCCAAAGAGGAAGATGTCCCAGCGGAAGCTGGCGGCGGTGGCCTGGTCACCGCTTTCGCGCAAACGAATGATGTGGCCGTTGGGATTGCCCGCACCGCGTTTGCCATCAACATCCATGTAGGCGCGCGGGTTGGCGGCATCCACCCGGCCCGGCGTGCGGTTGGCCGCGCTGTTGTTGGTCAGGGTGATGTAGACCTCGCCGTTCTTCGGATTGACCGCTGCCCACTCGGGGCGGTCCATCTTGGTGGCGCCGACGGCATCGGCGGCCAGACGGGTGTGGACATAGATCTCGCCCTGGTTGGCAAACTTGAAGGCGGCGTAGTTGGCGATCTGCGGGTTTTTGATGTCCAGCGCGATCCACTGGCCCCGACCATCGGCATCAAATTTGGCGGCGTACAGCGTGCCCTCATTGAGGTATTTGTCGCCGGCCGCGATCCCGCCGCCGATGTCCTTGGGGTCCCAGACCGCCGTGCTGACAAATTTGTAGATGTACTCGTTGCGGGCATCGCAGCCCATGTAGAAGGCCAGGGGCTGGCCGGCTTTGGGCAGGCTGCACATCGCGCTCTCGTGGGCCATGCGGCCCATGGCGACGCGCTTGACCGGCGTAGCCGAGGGATTGAGCGGATCCATCTCCACGTTGTAGCCAAAGGTCTGGGCTTCGTTGCGGAAGTCTCGATCGGCTTGGGTGCCCACCGGGGCCAGGTTCCAGCGCGCAAACCGGTCATCGGTGGCGGAAACGGTGTGCCAACCCTGGCTGTTGCCGCGCGTCTGACCGGCCGCAGGTGCTGCCACCGGCAGTCCGTAGCGACGACGTGCCACCGCCTCGCGCGCTGGGACGGCCTCGCCGCCTGGCGTCATCTGGAAGTAGAAGGCCCAATTTTCTTCGCAGGCCAGATAGGTGCCCCAGGGGGTTTTGCCATGGCCGCAGTTGTTCAGGGTGCCGCGGGCCCGCGCGCCTGTCGGGTCCCAACGGGTGACCATCTGCGAGCGGATGTCGCTCAGGTGCGCGCGGGGGCCATCGATGCGCGCGGGGGTTTGCGCCGTGACGCGGTGATTGAGCGCAGAGCCGGCCTTCATGCGCCAGCCCTGGGGGCCGCGCTCGATTTCCACGACCGAGACGCCGTGGTGATTGATCTCCTTGAGCACCTCTAACTCGGGTCGCACGCCCAGGTCCCAGTCACCGAACTGGGTGAACTTCTTGCCGCTGACGCCATTGGAGGTCTGGCCCGCGGGATGCATGAAGTGCGCATCGGCCGAGCTTTCGTGGTTCACCACCAGCACGGCCCGCCCGGTATCGGTCTCGGTGTAGCGGCCGCGTGCGTCGATGAAGAAGATGTCGAGCGCGTCGTGGTGATCGCCGATGCGCTTGGACCAGTCGTCCGTTTCTGCGCCGGTGTTGGAGTAGGCCGGCATTTGGGGGTCCAGGGCATCGCCGGTCGCGTGCAGCACGGTGTAGCGGTAGCCCGGGGGCAAGACGACATCGTCCAGCAGGCTCTTTTCAAGGGAAGGGAAGCCCAAGGCTTGCACCGAGGCCGGCGCGGTCGCCAGGCTGGCGCAACCGGGCAGCAGGGCCAGGCCCGCCATGCCCACCCCACCGCGCAAGATCATCCGCCTGCCGGGGCTGGCCAGACCGCGGGCCAGGATGTCCTCGAAGTGCGGGTTGGCGGAGGTGTTGGATTGGGTTTCGTGATCGGGGTGCGACATAACAGGCTCCGGCAGGACGGGACAATAGAAAGCCACAGTAGGCCCCGCGTCTGTGACAAATCTGTGTCGGCCCACGGCGCCCTGGGGACTTGCAAGCCCAGACCCCAAGGGCATCGCGCCAAGGCACTAGGCTCTTGCCCATGCGATTTCAGAAGCACCCCGCGTCCATTTGGGCCCCAACTTTCCTGCTCGCGTGCCTGCTCGCCGGGGCGGGTCCGCTGGACGCCGCCGACGTCCCCAATCGAAACGCGCCCGTGGAAGAACGCGCGATGCGCGAGGCCCGTGCAGCCATCGCGGCCTCGCAATGGAATCAGGCCGTGGAACTGCTCCAG
>CANHSE010000218.1 GCA_947463025.1 Comamonadaceae bacterium | reverse complement strand
GGGCCTGGAAGTGGCGCGGCTGGAGACCGAAAAAGCCAAGGCGGGCCACCTGCCGACCGTGGACCTGAACGCCAGCTACGGCTACAACCGCAACCTGGCCGGCACCGCGGTGTCGATCACCGACTCACGCATCTTGTCTACCCAATTGGGCGTCACCCTGAACATGCCCCTGTTTGCGGGCTTCGCGACGCAAAACCGCATCCGCGAAACGCTGTCCCTGGAGGACAAGGCGAAGGCCGACCTGGACAACGCGCGCCGCACGGTGGCCCAGGCCACGCGCACGGCCTTCTTCGGTCTGGTCTCAGGCGCGGGCCAGGTCCGCGCGCTGGAGGCCGCAGAGGCCTCGAGCCAGAGCGCGCTGGATGCCAACCGACTGGGCTACCAAGTGGGCGTGCGCATCAACATCGACGTGCTCAATGCCCAGAGCCAGTTGTTCCAGACCAAGCGGGACCTGGCCGTGGCCCGCTACAACGTGCTGCTCGGGCACCTGAAGCTGCGGCAGGCCAATGGCTCGCTCAAACCCGAGGACGTGGCGCCCATCAACGGCTTGCTGGCGCGCTAGTCGGCGGGGTTCGCGCCATGAGCGCGAACAGGGCATCCGCGGTGCGGCTGGCGGCACCGCGATGCGCATGCGCGAACTCGGTGGCGGCCTGCCCCATCTGCGCGCACCGCGCCCTGTCTTGCACCAGGCCCACGATCAGGTCGATTGCTTGCGGCAGGTCCTGCGCGCGCAAGGCGGCGCCCGCTTGTACCGCATCCGCACTGGCCTGCTCGAAATTGAAGGTGTGCGGACCCATCACCACCGGGCAGGCACAGGCCGCTGCCTCAATCAGGTTCTGACCACCAAGCGGCGCGTAGCTGCCCCCGAGCAGGGTGGCATCGGACAGGCCGTAATACAGGGGCATCTCGCCCAGCGAATTACCCAGCCAGACCTGGGCCAGCAGGGCCCGCCCGTCGGGGCCGTCAGGTCCCCAGTCGGTGCGCCGCGAGACGGTCACGCCGGCCTCCGTCGCCAACTCGGCGACCTCCTCGAAACGCTGCGGATGCCGCGGCACGAGCAGCCAGCGTAAACCAGCTTCACGGCGCAAAGCCACCTCGTGGAAAAACGCTTGCTCCTCGCCCTCGCGCGAGCTGGCAAACATCACCACTGGCTGCTTGAGGTAGCCATGCCAGGTGCGGCCCCGTGCCAGTTGCACAGGATCGAGCTGCGCATCGAACTTGAGGTTACCCACCACCGCGCTCACACGCGCGCCCACCTGCGACAAGCGCTGGGCGTCTTCCTCGCTCTGAGCCCAGACCGCCGCCAGCGCGCCGAAGGCGGGCTGGGCCAGCGCGCGCAGACGCAGGGTCTGGCGTAGCGACTTGGGCGACAAGCGCGCGTTGGCCAGCGCCAGCGGTATGCCTCGCTGCGCGCAGGCCGCCGTGAGGTTGGGCCAAACCTCGGTTTCCATCAGCACCCCGGCACAGGGCTGGAAGTGATCGAGAAAGCGCGCCACGGCCTGCGGCGTGTCCCAGGGCAACCAGGCTTGCTGGTCACCGGCTTGCAGCAGGCGCTCGCCCTCGGCGCGGCCGGTGGCCGTGCCGTGCGTGAGCAGCAGACGCAGCGAAGGATCGCGCTGACGCAGAGCCTGCACCAGGATGGCTGCCGCGCGGGTCTCGCCCAGGGAAACCGCGTGAATCCAGAGCGCGCCGGGCTGCGCGGGCGCGTCGTAGCGCGCGAGACGCTCGTCTATCGCGTGCAGATAACCCGGCTCTTGCTGACCGCGACGATGCAGCTTGCGCAGCATCAGCGGCTGCGCCGCACGCAAGGCCAGGCTGTAGATCGAACGTGCCAAGCGGGTCAATGCACGGCCTCCGCGAAGGTGGCATCGGGCTTGACGCTGCGCAGCAGGGCGAGCATATCGGCCTCAATGCGATGCAGGGCCTGGGGCGTGTGTCCTTCAAAGCGCAGCACCAGCACCGGGGTGGTGTTGGAGGCACGAATCAGGCCAAAGCCATCCGGCCAATCGACACGCACACCGTCGATGGTGGACACCTCGGCCGGCGCGTCGAAGCGGGCCGAGGCCACCAGACGTTCGACCAGCGCATGCGGCTCGCCTTCGGCGCAGCGCACGTTCAGTTCGGGGGTGGCGTGACTGGTGGGCAAGGCATTGAGCACTGCGCCGGGATCGGCATCGCGCGAAAGGATCTCTAGCAGGCGCGCCGCCGCATAGGTGCCGTCGTCGAAGCCGAACCAACGCTCTTTGAAGAAGATGTGGCCGCTCATCTCGCCGCCCAGAGGCGAGTCGACTTCTTTCATACGGGCCTTGATCAGGGAGTGACCGGTCTTGAACATCTGGGGCACGCCGCCGGCTTCGCGGATGGCAGGAGCCAGGCGCTGCGAGCACTTGACGTCGAACACGATGGTGCCTCCGGGCACGCGCGAGAGCACGTCGCGTGCGAACAGCATCATTTGACGATCGGGATAGATGGTGTGACCGTCTGGCGTCACGATGCCCAGGCGGTCGCCGTCGCCATCGAAGGCCAGTCCCAGTTCGGCGTCGCTCGATTGCAAGGCGGCGATCAGATCACGCAGATTTTCGGGTTTGCTCGGATCGGGATGATGGTTCGGGAAGTTGCCATCGACCTCGGAATACAGCTCCATCACCTCACAGCCCAAGGCCCGCAAGATACCCGGGGCGGAGGCGCCGGCTACACCATTGCCGCAGTCGACCACGACGCGCATGGGGCGTGCGAGCGTCACGTCCGAGACGATGCGATCGCGATAGGGTTGCAGCACGTTGATCAGGCGCACACGTCCAGGCGTGGCAGCGGGTGCGGCGCCTTGCTCCATGGCGCGGCGCAAATCCTGGATCTCCTGGCCGTGGATGGCGCGACCGGCCAGCACCATCTTGAAGCCGTTGTCATCACGCGGGTTGTGGCTGCCGGTCACCTGAATGCCGCTGGCGCACAGGGTGCTGGCGGCGAAGTACAGCATCGGGGTGGTGGCCATGCCGATGTCGATCACGTCGACCCCGGCGGCGATCAAACCGCGCACCAGGGCCGCCGACAGGGCCGGGCCACTCAGACGCCCGTCGCGGCCCACGGCCACTGTGCGCTCACCGGCGCGCAGGGCTGCGGCGCCAAAGGCCAGCCCCAGGGCATGGGCCATGCCTTCGTTCACGGTGGACGGCACGGTGCCGCGGATGTCGTAGGCCTTGAAGATGGTAGGAGACAGGGTCATGGGCGTAGATCGTGAAGGGCCGCATGCGGGCGCGGACCAGGCGCATTGTGGCAGGGACGGCACAGCCCGGATCGTCAGAAACAGTCGGACTCCTAGCCATCCGTGCGTATCATCCGCGCATGCTCGCTTCCCCCCTTTCACGCGCATGGGTCACGGCCACGCATGACAGCCCCCTGGGGACAATTTTGCTGGCTGCCAATACGCATGGGCTGACTGGCTTGTGGTTCGAGGACCAGCGCCATGGGCCCGCGAACTTCGTGCAATGGCGTGCCGAGCCCGCGCACCCGGTGTTGACGCAGACACGCCGCCAACTGGACGCGTACTTCACCCGCGCGCACACCGGTTTCGATCTGCCGCTGGACCTGTCGGCGGGCACCGCCTTTCAGGTCCGC
>CANHSE010000217.1 GCA_947463025.1 Comamonadaceae bacterium | reverse complement strand
GGGTGGCGCCCCCTTGAGGGGGAAGTGCCGCAGGCACTTCGGGGGTGGGCCATGTTCACAGCGGAATATTCCCGTGCTTACGCCAAGGATTCTCGATTTTCTTGTCACGCAGCATCACCAAAGACCGGCAGATCCGCTTGCGCGTCTCATGCGGCAAGATCACATCGTCGATGAAGCCGCGTGCACCCGCCACAAAGGGATTGGCAAAGCGCGCCTTGTACTCGGCTTCCTTGGCGGCCAGTTTGGCCGGGTCGCCCTTGTCTTCGCGGAAGATGATCTCCACCGCACCCTTGGCACCCATCACCGCGATCTCGGCGTTGGGCCAGGCGAAGTTGACGTCGCCGCGCAGGTGCTTGGAGGCCATCACGTCATAGGCGCCGCCATAGGCCTTGCGGGTGATCACCGTCACCTTGGGCACCGTGCACTCGGCGTATGCGTACAGCAACTTGGCGCCGTGCTTGATGATGCCGCCGTACTCCTGGCTGGTGCCCGGCATGAAACCTGGCACGTCCACGAAGGTGATGACCGGAATGTTGAACGCATCGCAAAAGCGCACAAAGCGCGCCGCCTTGATCGAGCTCTTGATGTCCAGGCAACCGGCCAGTACCAGCGGCTGGTTGGCTACGATGCCCACGGTTTGCCCCTCCATCCGCGCAAAGCCGATCAGAATGTTCTTGGCGTACTCGGGCTGGATCTCGAAAAAGTCGCCGTCGTCCACCGTCTTGGCGATCAGCTCCTTCATGTCGTAGGGCTTGTTGGGGTTGTCTGGCACCAGCGTATTCAGCGACAGGTCCATGCGGTCGGCCGGATCGTTGCTGGGGCGCAGGGGCGCCTTCTCGCGGTTGTTCAGGGGCAGGTACGAGAAGAAACGCCGCAGCATGATCAGCGCCTCGACATCGTTGTCGAAGGCCAGATCGGCCACGCCGCTCTTGGCAGTGTGCGTGTGCGCGCCGCCGAGTTCTTCAGCCGAGACTTCCTCGTGGGTCACGGTCTTGACCACCTCGGGGCCGGTCACGAACATATAGGAGCTGTCCTTGACCATGAAGATGAAGTCCGTCATGGCGGGCGAGTACACCGCGCCCCCCGCGCTCGGGCCCATGATCATCGAGATCTGCGGCACCACGCCCGAGGCCATCGCATTGCGCTGGAACACCTCGGCGTAGCCCCCGAGAGACGCTACGCCTTCCTGGATGCGCGCGCCGCCCGAATCGTTCAGGCCGATCACCGGGGCACCGACCTTCATGGCCTGGTCCATCACCTTGCAGATTTTTTCGGCATGGGCCTCGGACAACGCACCGCCAAAGACGGTGAAGTCCTGGCTGTACACGAACACCAGGCGGCCGTTGATCATCCCGTAGCCGGTGACCACGCCGTCGCCCGGGATCTTGTTGTCTTGCATGCCAAAGTCGGTGCAGCGGTGCTCGACGAACATGTCCCATTCTTCGAAGGTGCCCTCGTCCAGTAAGAGCTCTAGCCGCTCACGTGCAGTGAGCTTGCCTTTCTTGTGCTGGGCGTCAATGCGCTTTTCTCCGCCGCCGAGGCGTGCGGCTTCGCGCTTTTTCTCCAGTTGATCGAGGATGTCTTGCATGGCAGTCCGTCTGTTAGTAAGAGGTGATGGAGGAAAGAAGGATTTCAGCGTGGCGGCGTATGTCGCGCCTGCAGCAGCTGACGGGCGGCCGCGGAGGCCGGCACACGCGCGGCCTGCACGTCGGCGATGAGGGTGGGCAGCATCTGGCGCACCGCGGGGTGCGCGCGAAACTCCTGGCGCAAACCGGATTCAATGCGCTCCCACATCCAGGCCAGTGACTGGCCCTGGCGACGCGCCTGCAGCTGTCCGCTATCGGTCTGCGCTTGGCGAAAGCGGCTCACGCTGTCCCAGAAGGTGTCGATGCCCAGGACCTTCAAGGCACTCAGTTGCAGCACCTGGGGGCGCCACGCGCCCGCATCGCGCCCGTGCTGGGTAAAGAGGCGCAGCGCGCTGGTGATCTGGGCTTCGGCCCGCGTCGCGGCATCGACATCCAGGTCGGCCTTGTTGATCACGACCAGGTCGGCCAGCTCCATCACGCCTTTCTTGATCGCCTGCAGGTCGTCGCCGGCATTGGGCAGCTGCATCAGCACGAACATATCGGTCATGCCCGCCACCGCAGTCTCGCTCTGGCCCACGCCCACGGTTTCGACGATGACGACGTCGTAGCCCGCCGCCTCGCACACCAGCATGGCCTCGCGCGTTTTTTCGGCGACACCGCCCAGCGTGCCGCTGGAGGGACTGGGGCGGATGTAGGCCCGCTCGTTGACGGAAAGCTGCTCCATCCGGGTCTTGTCACCCAGGATGGAGCCGCCCGAGACGGTGCTGGAGGGATCGATGGTGAGCACCGCCACGCGATGCCCCTGCCCGATCAGGTACAGGCCCAGCGCCTCGATGAAGGTGCTCTTGCCCACACCCGGCACACCGGAGATACCCAGGCGAAAGCTGCGGCCGGTGTTTGGCAGCAAGGCGGTGAGCAGCGCGTCGGCCTGCTCGCGGTGGTCGGCCCGGGTGGACTCCAGCAGGGTGATGGTCTTGGCGATGGCACGGCGCTGCGCCAAGCCGTCGGGCCCGAGGACCGCTGGGGCGAGGTCAGAGACAGCGAGGCTGGTCACAGACGCCCCATCACTTCTGGACTTGGGCCTGCCGAATTTGCTCCAGCACGTCCTTCGCGCTGGCCGGGATGGGGGTGCCGGGGCCGTAGATGCCCTTGACGCCTGCGTCGTACAAGAACTCATAGTCTTGGCGGGGAATCACGCCGCCCACGAAGACGATGATGTCGTCGGCGCCCTGCTTTTTCAGCTCGGCGATGATGGCCGGCACCAAGGTCTTGTGGCCAGCGGCCAGCGTCGACACACCCACCGCGTGCACATCGTTCTCGATGGCCTGGCGCGCGCATTCCTCGGGGGTCTGAAACAGCGGCCCCATATCCACATCAAAGCCCAAGTCGGCATAGGCCGTGGCCACCACCTTGGCGCCGCGGTCGTGGCCGTCCTGACCCAGCTTGGAGATCATCACCCGCGGGCGACGTCCATGGTCTTGGGCGAACTGCGCGATTTCTTCCTTGAGTTTGTCCCAGCCCTCGGCCGAGTCGTAGGCAGCTGCGTACACACCGGTCACCTTTTGCGTATCGGCGCGATGGCGCCCAAACACTTTTTCCAGCGCGTCGGACACCTCGCCGACGGTGGCACGGGCGCGGATCGCCTCCACGCTGGCGGCCAGCAGATTGCCCTGACCGCTTTCGGCGATGACCGTGATCTGCGCCAGCGCCTGCTCGACCCGCGCCGCATCGCGACGGGCCTTGATCGTGTTCAGGCGCGCGATCTGCTGGTCTCGCACCTTCACGTTGTCCACCTCGAGAATCTCGATCGCGTCTTCCTGGGCGAGCTTGTACTTGTTGACGCCGACGATGACGTCCTTGCCCGAGTCGATGCGCGCCTGCTTCTCCGCGGCGGCGGCCTCGATCTTGAGCTTGGCCCAGCCCGAATCGACTGCGCGGGTCATGCCGCCCAGGGCCTCGACCTCTTCGATGATCGTCCAGGCGGCATCGGCCATGTCCTGGGTGAGCTTTTCCATCATGTAGCTGCCGGCCCAGGGGTCGATCACGTT
>CANHSE010000216.1 GCA_947463025.1 Comamonadaceae bacterium | reverse complement strand
TTGTCTCGCCACAGCCACTTCATCGGCAAGACCCGCCCCGCCGACAGCGACATCGACGTGGGCAAGGGCCCGGTGCAGGTCTGGCGCGATACCAAGGCTGTTTTCAGCGCCCGCCTGCAGGATCTGCAGCAGGTGTGGGACAGCGTCAGCTGGAAGATCTGCCAGCAGCGTGACAACCCCGCGGGCGCCGACGCCGAACATGCGGCGGTAGGAATGCCGGGCGATCCGGGCCTGCAATTCGCGCCGAGCTTTGATGCGTCCGAGGACGTCGCCGCGCCGTTCCTGAACCTGGCGCGCCCGCGTGTGGCCATCTTGCGCGAGCAGGGCGTGAACTCGCAGGTCGAGATGGCGTACTGCTTTGACCTGGCGGGATTTGACGCCGTCGACGTGCACATGACCGATCTGCAATCGGGTCGCGCCAAGCTCGAAGATTTCAAGGGCTTCGTGGCCTGCGGGGGCTTTAGCTACGGCGACACGCTGGGTGCCGGCATCGGCTGGGCCCGCAGCATCACCTTCAACGCGCCGCTGTCCGCCCAGTTCCAGGGCTTTTTTGCCCGCTCGGACACCTTCGCGCTGGGCGTGTGCAACGGCTGCCAGATGCTGGCCGAACTGGCCGACATCATCCCGGGCGCGCAGCACTGGCCGCGCTTTACCACCAACCGCAGCGAGCGCTATGAGGCGCGTCTGTCACAGGTGCAGGTGTTGGAATCGCCCAGCCTCTTCTTCCAGGGCATGGCGGGCAGCCGCTTGCCCATCGTCGTGGCGCATGGCGAGGGCTATGCCAACTTCGCGCAGCGGGGCGATGCGGCCCAGGCGATTGGCGCGATGCGCTTTACCGACCACCACGGCCAGCCCACCGAGGCCTACCCGTTCAACCCGAACGGCAGTCCGGGCGGCTTGACGGCGGTGACCACGGCGGATGGTCGCTTCACGGCCATGATGCCGCACCCCGAGCGGGTGTTTCGCAACGTGCAGATGTCTTGGACGGGGGGCGACCTCAGCGCTCACAGCCCTTGGCTGCGGATCTGGCGCAACGCGCGCCGCTGGGTCGGCTAAGCGTTTAGCGGCAGGCCGGGCCGCCTGCGCGCGCGAACGACGCGCCGCGGGCCATGGCCAGCGTGCCCTCGCCACCTGAGACGCGCAGCTGCGCGCCTTCTTGCGTGAGCTCGAGCGATCCGTGTCGTGTGGACTGGGTGCGCAGCACCGCGCCGGCCATGCGCCCCTGAATCTCGCGCACCCGATCGCCGCGTGTGAGGGTGGCCTCCACCTCTTGGTAGTGTTGCTTCACGCGCAGGCTGAAATCGCGCAGCGGCCCTGCGCCGCACCACAGGCCCTCGATGCGTGCGGGCACCACCCACAGGTGCACCTTGCTGGATTTCTCCAGGCCCACCTTCTTGTCTGGCACCGGGACGACCGTGGTCTGATCGGGCTTCCAGTCGCCCATGTCCCAGTCGTGCGAGACCACGCGCGTGCCGGGCTTGAGGGCCAGCAGGGTGGGGCGCAGCTTGATATTAAAGTCTGGCAGCAGGTACAGGCTGATGACCGTCGCCGGGCGCAGGTCGGTCTCAAACAGATCCTGCGCCTTGAAGGTCACCTTGTCGGCCACGCCCGCTTCGCGCGCCGTGCGCAGGCTTCTCTCCACCAGATCGGGCACGATGTCCACGCCCAGACCCGTGGCCCCAAAGCGCTTGGCCGCCACGATAACGAGGCGGCCGTCACCGGAGCCCAGATCGATCAGATGGTCGGTGGGACCGACGCGCGCGGCCTGCAACATTTCCAGGGTGACGTTGTCGGGGGAGGTGATGAAGGGGACTTCATCGAGCAGCGGGGGTGGGCTGGCAGCTTGGGCCTGCGTGAGGCTGGCCAGCGCCAGCCCGGCCAGGGCCACAACGAGTCGCGAAAAGCATGTCGAGCGGTGCATGACTCGGGGACGATATCACCTGACGACGGGCGCAAGAAAAAAGCGGCCCGCAGGCCGCTTTGACAGGTGCCCGCGAACGGACTTATTCGACTTTCGCCTTGCTGCGAAGATCGTCCTGGAACTTGGACAGGCGCTCTTGCTGCATCTGCTGCTGAATCTGCGCCTTGACATCATCGAACTTGGGCAACTGGGCGTCGCGCACGTCGTCCAGGCGGATCACGTGAAAGCCGAACTGGCTCTTGACCGGGGCCTGGGTGGTCTGGCCCTTGGTCAGCTTGACCATGGCCTCGGAGAACTCAGGCACGTAGCTCTTGGCGTTGGCCCAGTCCAGGTCACCGCCGTTGGCACCCGAGCCGGGGTCCTTCGACTGCTTCTTGGCCAGGTCTTCGAACTTGGCGCCCTTCCTGAGGTTGGCGATGATGGCCTTGGCTTCGTCCTCTTTGGCCACCAGGATGTGGCGGGCGCGGTACTCCTTGCCTGCGTTGGCGGCGACGTACTTGTCGTATTCAACCTTGGCGTCGGCGTCGGTGACGGGGTTCTTGTCCTGGAAGTCGGCGAACAGAGCGCGAATCAGGATGGTCTGGCGGGCCAGCTCCATCTGGCTCCTGTAATCGTCGCTGCCTTCGAGGCCGCGCTTGGCCGCTTCCTGCATGAAGATCTCGCGGGCGATGACTTCGTCCTTGATCTGGTTGGTCAGCTCGGGGGTGATCGGGCGGCCGCTCTTGGTGACCTGGGCGGCCAGCGCGTCGGCGCGGGACTTGGGCACCGGCTTGCCGTTGACGATGGCAATGTTCTGGGCCAGGGCCGGCAAGGCGGCGCACAAAGTGGCAGCGGCGACGGCGGCGAGGAGGTGCTTTTTCATGGGGGCTGGGTTCCTAACGAGTCCGCGAAATGCGCGAAGAGGGGGGTCAGACGATCTCGATGGCCAGGGCGTGCAGCCCGCGCGCGAGAAAACCTTGCAGCGCATCATACACAAGGCGATGTTGGGCCACGCGGCGCTTGCCGGCGAACGCCGGGGAGGCGATGCGCACCCGAAAGTGGGTGCCCGAGCCGGTGCCGTCGGCGCCCATATGCCCCGCATGGTCGGCGCTTTCGTCGATTACCTGCAGTTGGGTGGGCGCCAGGACCTCGGTCAGGCGCGCGTGCAGGGCGTCGGCGGTGATCCCCGTGCCGCCGCTCATGGCTGCGGCTTGGTCGGATCGGCGGGTTCGTCCGCCTCGTCCGATTTCATGTAGCGGGCCAGGTACAGGCCCTGGGCCAGCACGAACACCAGCATCAGGCCGATGCCGCCAAACAACTTGAAGTTGACCCAGGTGTCGGTGTCGAAGGTGTAGGCCACCCACAGGTTGATCACGCCCATCACCACAAAGAAGGCGCTCCAGCTCCAGTTCATGGCGCGCCAGCCGGCTTCGTGCAGAGTGACTTGCGACCCCAGCAGCGATTTGAGGAAGTTACGCCCAAAAAACAGCGGACCTGCGATCAGCGCGCCGCCCATGAGCCAATACAGCACCGTGGGCTTCCACTTGATGAAGGTTTCGCTGTGGGCCAGCAGGGTGGCGCCGCCAAACACCACGATCACGCCCAGGCTGATCCACTGCAGGGGCTCGACCTTGCCCGTGCGCCAGCGGATCCAGGCGATCTGGACGATGGTGGCCACGATGGCGACCGCCGTGGCGACATAGATCCCCGCGACCTTGAAGGCCACGAAGAACAAGATGATG
>CANHSE010000215.1 GCA_947463025.1 Comamonadaceae bacterium | reverse complement strand
CGCATACGGGTTGCCAAAGCGCTGGCGAAAGGCCTCGCCGGTGGGAATCATGCCGACCTGGTACTCGTCGATCGCGTCGTGCATCACCATGTAGTCGGTGTAGACCGCGCGGCCACGCGCCTTCTCGCCGATACCCAGGGCGTCGAAGGCATGAAAGGCGTTGGGGCCCAGCTGGATACCAGCCCCGATCTCGCCGATCTCGGGGGCTTGCTCCAACACTTGCACCTGAAAGCCCTGGCGCACCAGGGACAGCGCGGCGGCGAGGCCACCGATACCGCCCCCTGCGACGAGGACGGGCAAAGAGGAACTTGCTGTGTTCATAGGAAATGAGGGGAGATGAGAGGCGTGGCTCAAATTATAAGTACACTGATTATTTGTATGGTGATAATCAGCAATCTGATTGACTAGGGTTTACCCGAGCACCCCCCCCGCTACTTGCCATGTTGTCCGCTGCCTCCCCATCCGCCGCCCTGGAGGACCTCCCGGGCCATGCCATCCGCCGCTTGCAGCAGATTGCCGTGGCCGTCTTCCTCCAGGAAACCGAGCCTTTCGGCCTGACGCCGGTGCAATACGGTGCCCTGGCGTCCGTCGTGCGCAGCCCCGGCGTGGACCAGCGCACCCTGGCCGCCACGCTGGGCCTGGACACCTCCACCACCGGCGGTGTGATCGACCGCCTGGAGGCCCGCGGCCTGCTTGCGCGCAACCCGTCCGAGCAGGACCGCCGGGTGCGTTTGCTCACGCCCACAACCGAAGGCCTGACCCTGGTGGCCGACATCGAACCGGCCATGCTGCGGGCCCAGGAACGCATGCTCGAGCCCCTCTCGCCCGGCGAGCGGGGCGAGTTCATGCGCATGCTCAAGGTGCTGGTCACCGCCAACAACGAATTGAGCCGCGCCCCCAGCGGCCTGTGAGGCAAGGGGCCAGGCCAGCCGACCGATAATGGCGGGCTGCGCGCTGCGCACGACCCCACCTGCACACGAGAGCACACGAGATCACCATGGGACGCACCCTCTACGACAAGATCTGGGACGAACACGTCGTCCACACCGAAGAAGACGGCACCGCCATCCTCTATATCGACCGACACCTGGTGCATGAAGTCACCAGCCCCCAGGCCTTCGAGGGCCTGCGCGAAGCCGGTCGCAAGGTCTGGCGCACCAGCTCCATCGTCGCCACCGCCGACCACAACACGCCCACCACGGGTTGGGAGTTGGGCTACGACGGCATCACCGACCCGATCTCCAAGGAGCAGGTCGTCACGCTGGACAAAAACATCACCCAGTTCGGTGCCGCCGCTTACTTCCCCTTTTTGAACAAGCGCCAGGGCATCGTGCACGTCATGGGCCCCGAGCAGGGCGCCACCCTCCCAGGCATGACCGTGGTTTGCGGCGACAGCCACACCTCCACCCATGGCGCCTTCGGCGCGCTGGCCCACGGCATCGGCACCTCGGAGGTCGAACATGTGATGGCCACCCAGACCCTGCTGGCCAAGAAGGCCAAGAACATGTTGATCAAGGTCGAGGGCCAGCTGACCCGCGGCGTGACCGCCAAGGACGTGGTGCTGGCCATCATCGGCCGCATCGGCACCGCCGGCGGCACCGGCTACACGCTTGAATTTGCGGGCTCCGCCATCCGCGGTCTGTCGATGGAAGGCCGCATGACCGTCTGCAACATGGCCATCGAAGCCGGCGCGCGCGCGGGCCTGGTGGCGGTGGACGACAAGACGATCGACTACGTCAAGGGCCGCCCCTTGGCCCCCACCGGCGTGGAGTGGGACCAGGCCGCCGCCTACTGGCGCACCCTGCACTCCGACCCCGACGCGAAATTCGACGCCGTGGTCGAACTCGACGCCGCGCAGATCCTGCCCCACGTCACCTGGGGCACCTCGCCCGAGATGGTGCTGGACATCGCCGCCCGCGTGCCCGATCCCGACAAGGAAAAAGACGCTAGCAAACGCAGCGCCATCGAGCGCGCCCTCACCTACATGGGCCTGGAGCCAGGCAAGCCCATTGCCGACATCCACGTCGACAAGGTCTTCATCGGCTCGTGCACCAACAGCCGCATCGAAGACATGCGCGAAGCCGCGGCCGTGGTGAAGAAGCTCGGTCGCAAGGTCGCCCGCAATGTGAAGCTGGCCCTGGTGGTGCCGGGCTCGGGTCTCGTGAAGGAGCAGGCCGAGCGTGAAGGCCTGCACGAGATCTTCCGGGCCGCAGGCTTTGAATGGCGCGAGCCCGGTTGTTCGATGTGCCTGGCGATGAACGCCGACCGTCTCGAGCCTGGCGAGCGCTGCGCCTCCACCAGCAACCGCAACTTCGAAGGGCGCCAGGGCGCCGGCGGCCGCACCCACCTGGTGTCGCCTGCGATGGCTGCGGCCGCCGCGGTGCACGGCCACTTCGTTGACATCCGCCAATTCGCCTGACAGGAACGCCCCATGGACAAGTTCACGATCCACAAGGGACTGGTCGGCCCGATCGACCGCGAGAACGTCGACACAGACGCCATCATCCCCAAGCAATTTCTCAAGTCGATCCGCAAGACCGGCTTTGGCCCGAACCTGTTTGACGAATGGCGCTACCTCGATCCGGGCGAGCCCGGCCAAGATCCCGCCTCGCGCAAGCCCAACCCCGACTTCATCCTGAACCAGCCGCGCTATCAGGGCGCTTCGGTGCTGCTGGCGCGCAAGAACTTCGGCTGTGGCTCCTCCCGCGAACACGCGCCCTGGGCCCTGCAGCAATACGGATTTCGCGCCTTGATCGCGCCCAGCTTCGCCGACATCTTCTTCAACAACTGCTTCAAGAACGGCCTGCTGCCCATCGTGCTGTCCGAGGTCCAGGTGGCCACGCTGTTCGACGAAGTCGCGGCCTTCCCCGGCTACCAGCTCACCGTCGATCTCGAGCGCCAGGTCATCGTCAAAGCCCAGGGCGAAGAACTGCCCTTTGACGTGCAGCCTTTCCGCAAGTACTGCCTCCTGAACGGCTTTGACGACATCGGTCTGACCCTGCGGCAGTCCGACAAGATCAAGGCCTTCGAAGCCCAGCGCCTGGCCACCAAGCCCTGGCTCGCCCACACCCTCCACGGATAAAAACGCCCATGAAGATCGCAGTCCTGCCCGGTGATGGCATCGGCACCGAAATCGTCGCCGAGGCGGTCAAGGTCCTGAAGGTCCTGGACCTGAAGTTCGAGATGGAAACCGCCCTGGTCGGCGGCGTCGCCTATGACGCCCACGGCCATCCCCTGCCCGAGGCCACTCTGAAGCTGGCCCAAGAGGCCGACGCGGTCTTGTTTGGCGCAGTCGGCGACTGGAAGTACGACCAGCTCGAACGCCAGTTCCGCCCCGAGCAGGCCATCCTGGGTCTGCGCAAGAACCTGGGCCTGTTTGCCAACTTCCGTCCCGCCATCTGCTACGAGCAACTGGTGCATGCCTCCAGCCTCAAGCCCGAGCTGATTGCGGGTCTGGACATCCTGATCAGTCGCGAGCTCACGGGCGACATCTATTTCGGTCAGCCCCGGGGCCGCCGTATCGCCACCGACGGCCACTTCCCCGGCGCCGAAGAAGCCTTCGACACCATGCGCGACTCCAAGCCGGAGATCGAGCGCATCGCCCATGTGGCCGTCCAGGCTGCGCGCAAGCGCAAAGCCGCTGGCTTTGAGGGCCGCGTGACCAGCGTG
>CANHSE010000214.1 GCA_947463025.1 Comamonadaceae bacterium | reverse complement strand
GTGGCCGCCAAGGGCGGCGGCTCGGAGAACAAATCCAAGATGGTCATGCTCAATCCTGGCGACTCGGTAGTCGACTGGGTGCTCAAGACCGTGCCCACCATGGGCGCCGGCTGGTGCCCGCCGGGCATGCTGGGCATCGGCATCGGCGGCACCGCCGAGAAGGCCGCCCTCATGGCCAAGGAAAGCCTGATGGACGACATCGACATGTACGAGCTGCAGGCCCGCGCCGCCAAGGGCGAGAAGCTCACGCAAGTCGATGAACTGCGCCTGGAGCTGTACGAAAAGGTCAATGCCCTGGGCATCGGCGCGCAGGGCCTGGGCGGCTTGACCACGGTGCTGGACGTCAAGATCAAGCTGTACCCCACGCACGCAGCGTCCAAGCCGCTGGTGATGATCCCCAACTGCGCGGCCACGCGCCATGCCCACTTCGTGCTCGATGGCTCAGGCGCCGCCTACATCGACCCGCCGTCGCTGGACCTGTGGCCCGACGTCGACTGGAAGCCCGACACCCAAAAATCCAAGCGCGTCGATCTGAACACGCTCACACCCGCCGAAGTCGCCAGCTGGAAGCCGGGCGAGACGCTGCTCCTGAACGGCAAGATGCTCACCGGCCGCGACGCCGCGCACAAGCGCATCCAGGGCATGCTGGCCAAGGGCGAGAAGCTGCCCGTGGACTTCACCAACCGCGTCATCTACTACGTCGGCCCGGTCGATCCGGTCAAGGGTGAAGCGGTCGGCCCCGCCGGCCCCACCACCGCCACCCGCATGGACGGCTTCACCGAGACCATGCTGGCACAGACCGGCCTGATCGCCATGATCGGCAAGGCCGAACGCGGCCCGGTCGCGATCGAGTCCATCAAGAAGCACAAGAGCGCTTACCTCATGGCGGTGGGCGGCGCGGCCTACCTGGTGTCCAAGGCGATCAAGCACGCGCAGGTGGTGGGCTTTGCCGACCTGGGCATGGAAGCCATCTACGAGTTCGACGTGGTGGACATGCCCGTCACCGTGGCGGTGGACAGCGGCGGCACCAGCGCGCACATCACCGGCCCAGCCGAATGGAGCAAGCGCATCGCCACCGGCGAGTTCAAGAACATTCCGGTCGCCGCCGCCTGAAGGTAGGGCGCACAGCACATGCCGGAGCCCGTGTCCGCCGACGCGCCGATTGGCGTCTTTGACAGCGGCATCGGCGGCCTGAGTATCCTGCGCGCGCTGCGGCACACCCTGCCACACGAAGATTTCATCTACGTCGCCGACACCGGCCACGCGCCGTATGGCGAACGCAGCGAAGACTTCGTGCAGGCGCGCGCGGAGCACATCGCCCAGGACCTGATCGAGCACCAGGGCATCAAGCTACTGGTGGTGGCCTGCAACACTGCCACGGCGGTGGCGATCCAGGCCTTGCGGGCCCGCTGGCCGCAATGTCCGATCGTCGGTGTCGAGCCCGCCCTCAAGCCGGCAGCGGCCAGCAGCCACACCCACCGCGTGGGCGTGCTCGCCACGCGCGGCACGCTGGCCAGTGAGAAATTCGCGCAGCTACAGGTCTCGATCGCGGGCGCGACCGAGTTCGTACTCCAGCCCTGCGACGGCCTGGCCGCCGCCATCGAAGACGCCGACAGCGCGCGCACCACCGACTTGTGCGAGCGCTACGTACACGCCCTCGGCCCCCTGGGCACGCAGGCCGGCCAGATCGACACGCTGGTGCTGGGGTGCACCCACTACGCCTTCGCGACGGACGATTTCGTGCGACTGGCAGGGCCGCAGGTGCGCATCCTCGAAACCGGCGAGCCGGTGGCGCGCCGCACACGGCAGCTGCTGCAAGAGGCGCAGCGACTGCGCTCAGGCCCGCAAGCCGGGCGCCTCACCCTGCAAAGCTCGGGCGACCTGCCGACTCTGCAAGCGGCGGCGCAGCGCTGGCTGGACGGGCCGCCGGCCGCTTGACCATCTTCAAGAGGTCGGCGCGTACCGCCTCGATGTGCGCGGCCAAATAGGTGCAGGCCGCCTCGACCTCCCCCTGGCGCGCCAGCGCAATCAACTGCGCATGCTCGCTGGCCGCGCGGCGACGCGCGGCGTCCGAGGACAGCTGGACCCGCGTGTAGCGATCGCTTTTTTGCAGCAAGGCCGCCACCACCGCACTGGTTTGCGGCAGCTGTGCGCGCGCATAGAGCGCGGCGTGCAGTTGCTGATTGAGCACGCCCCACTGGGCCAGGTCGCGTTCCTCAATGGCGATGTCAAAGCGGGCCTGCACCGCGTCCAGGGCGGCGAAGTCGTCGGCCGTCAGGCGCGCGGCGGAGTCGCGAAACAGGCGCGTCTCGAGCATCACGCGCAAATCGAAGATGTCATTGACCTCTTCGGGCGACAACTCGGTGACCACCGCGCCTTTGTGAGGCACCATCTGCAGCAGCCCCTCGGCCTCGAGCTGAAACAGCGCCTCGCGCACGGGGATACGGCTCACGCCGAAGCTGGCCGCCAACGCGTCCTGCCGCAGCTGGGTGCCCGCAGGGTATTCGCTGCTCAGGATCTGCTCGCGCAAACGGTCGGCCACCGCACTTGCGAGCGTTCGGTGCTGTTTGAGCGGGCTGCGATCAGCGTTGACATGCATATTTTATACAATATACAATGAATCGCATGGCCTCCGCAAACGCATCGGATTCCGTCCCGCAGGGTTCGCCCAGCCGGGTGGCGGCGCCCGTGCGCGCGGTGCTGGCCTTGTCAGCCGGCATCCTCAGCCTCGAGCGCTTGCTGATCATGGGTTTCATGGGCCTGCTGGTGGCGCTCATCCTGCTGAACGTGGTCACCCGCTATGCCGGAGCCTCGCTTTATTGGGTGGACGAGTCGGCCGTGTACTCGGTGGTGTGGCTGTCCTTCATCGGCGGCTCCGCGATGACGCGCCTGCGCCTGGATTTCGCGATGACCATGCTGACCGAGAAGCTCTCCCCGGCCTGGGCCCGCCGCGCCAAGGTGACGGCCGGCATCGGGGTCGTGATCTTCGCCCTCGCACTGGCCCTGATGTGCTGGCTTTGGCTGGATCCAGCCGGCCTGGCACAGGCGGGCTTTGACGCCAAGCGCTTTGCTGCGGCCACCTTCAATTTTGTCTACACCGAACGCACCCAGACCCTGAACTGGCCGTCTTGGTCGCTGTACCTGATCGTGCCGATCTTCTCGATCAGCCTGTTCGTCCACGGCCTGGCCAATGTGATGGAAGACCTGGGATGGGCGCCCGCCGCACGCGCACGCGGCTTCGATCTCGGCGGCAACGAGGGCATCAACTGATGCTCACCCTCGGCGCCTTCACCCTCCTACTGCTGGTCGGCGTGCCGATCGGCTTGTCGCTGTGCCTGGGCGCAGTGGTCTACATCGCCGACTCCGGCAACCCGCTCTTGTTCCACAACTACCCCCTGCAGCTGTTTGGCGGGGTCGACAGCTACGGGCTGATCGCGATTCCCCTGTTCATCCTGATCGGCGAGATCATGAACGGCGGCGGCATCACCCAGCGCATCGTGCACATGGCGATGGCCTTCGTCGGTTCGATGCGCGCGGGTCTGGCCTATGTCAATGTGCTGGCCAACATGATGGTGTCCTCCATCCTCGGATCGGCCACCGCGCAGGTGGCGATCATGTCGCAGATCATGGTGCCCGAGATGGAGCGCAAGGGCTATGACAAGACCTTCGCCGCCGGTCTCACGGCCTATGGCGGCATGCTCGGTCCGATCATTCCCCCCTCGGTGATG
>CANHSE010000213.1 GCA_947463025.1 Comamonadaceae bacterium | reverse complement strand
CGGTGGGACCTGACCCAGCCCAGGCACCTGCACCAGGTCGATCGCCTTGAGGCTGCTTCGCACGCCCACAGCGACGCTGGCTTGCGGCGGCGCCAGGGCCAGCAGACAGGTGAGGGCCCAACGCGAGATCTCGCGGTCTGGCTGCTTGACCTGCTTGAAAATCTTGCCAATGGCCTCGCTGTCACCGCGGTAGGCCATCTCGATGTTCACGCCCTCCGCCAGGGCGTCGAACACCGCGGGCGACTGCAGCGACGCCAGTGCCTCCAGGGCGGTCGATACCTGGGCGGGCTGACCGCTGGACAGGAGTCGGGCCAAGGCCTTGGACAGGTCAGGCACCACGGCGTCCATCGTGGCCGCGTCGTCCAGCGTCTGGAGAATCTGCAGCGCTTGGAGCAGGTTGTCGGGTTCGCCCTTGAGCAGTTTTTTCAGGGCGGTCGCGTCTTGGTTGGCTTTTGCGGCACTCTTTTTGGCTGCAGGCTTGACCGCGCTTTTGGCCGCAGGCGCCAGATGCGGCGGGGCCTCGATTTCGTATTTTCGGCACAGGCGCGCCTGGAGCTTGCGGATGTGATCGAGCGAGGCATGGGCGCTGGCGCCCGCGAGCTTGGCCGTATCACTGCCCGGCCAGAGCCGCAGATGATTCAGTTCGGGCAGCAGGACCACCCAGCGCAGATCGCTCACAAACTTGCACGCGCTGAGGTCCAGTGATTTCAAAGATGAAATCTGCCCGAGGGCACTGAGGTCGCGAAGCGAGGTCGAAAAACCGTGGGTCTGTTCCCCGCCCACGCTGAGCGACAAGGCAGGGATCTGGGCCAGCGCGCGCGCCAGTTCCGCCGGAAAGACGGTGGTGCGTTCGTCGGGCTGGTTATAGCGTTCGCCTTCGGGCTCGAAATTCACCTCCAGCTTGGGGATGTGAGCCAGTGTGGAGGCGTCCGACAGGTAGGCGGCCTTGGCCTTCGCATCCACGAGGCGAGACTTCAGGGACAGTTTGAGTTCTGCAACTTCCTGCAAGCCGTCCAACACCGTCAGAGCCCGACAGCCGGCGACGTTTAGCCACCGCAGTGAGCCCGGTAACTGGCCTAGCGATTTCAACGCGTCGCAATCTGCCAGCCTGAGAACTCTGAGTGGCCCGCGCCAGCTTGTGGGCAGATGGGTCATCGCGCTGCACTTGCGCAGTTCCAGCCGGTCAAGGCCAGGCATCTTGCCCAGGGGTGCGAAGTCGGTCAGCGCTGATACGGAACTGATGTCCAGATGTTCGAGCTGCTCAAACGTTTGCAGCGCCTCGATGTTTTCCAGGGCCTGCGCACTCAGGCTCAGCCAGGTGACCGATGCCGCGCCGGTGAGCCCCGACAGATTTTTCAAGGTATCCAATCCGCTCAGCGTGACCCTCGTGATCTCTGGGTCCAGGGGCGGCAGGCCCTGCAGCGATTTCAGGGCGCTGCAGTCGTGGAGCACCCAATGCTTCTCGCCCAAGTACACGTTCTGGGTGGTGAGGAACGGGCCCGCGAGGCCCGCCAGGGAGTGGAGCTGCGTCAGGCCGCTGAACGCGATGTCGGTCAGCGCCTGGCTATCGGCCAGCGGCAGCAGCGAGTCGATGCCGCGGCAGCTCTCCAGGTTCAGCGATTGAAGCTGGCGGGCGCCCTGCAGCGGTTGCAGACTCTGGATCGATGCGCACTCGGACAGATCGAGGTGCTCCAAGGTGCCAGCCGAGCCGGCGAGGACGCTGATGGAGCCCAAGGCGGGACTTTTCGCCAGGTTCAGCCGCTTCAGTTGTGTGCAAACTTTCAGGGCCTCGATGTCTTCCAAAGCCAGACCGCCGAGATGGACCTCCTGCAGCGCCGGCGCGTGCAGGCCTGCGAGGGACTTGAGCGCCGCATGCGTACCCCCCACCGACTGGGCTTCGATTTTGAGGATCCGCAGGCTAGGCAGAGGACCCAAGGCGCTCAGGTCATCGAGGATGGGGGCCTGGTGGATGTTCTCCGGCGCCGCAAGGGTGATCTCCAGGGTTTCCAGGCCGTCGAATCCGCGAAGGACCGGAATCTCGTCGCCCGCGATAGCCACCTTGCGGACCTGGGCTCGGAGTTTGCCGAGGGCGCTTGCGGCTTCGGCCATGGACAGTTGGTGCAGCAGCACGCGATCCAGCTGGGGCTGGGCGTCCTTGGTGCCCGAGAACCGGGCGTTTCGGATCAACTCGCCGGTGCGCTCATTGACGGAAATGCCTTCGAGCAATGCGTCCATCGGCGCACCCATGGACTCGGCGATCTGCATCCCTTGGTCCACGGTGGCTTTGTCGGATGCAGAGAGCAGTTTCCAGAGCTTGCTGGCGTCTTTGCGGGGGGAGGAGGGGGTTTCTGGCATGGGGCCGTCGGGTAGCGGGCAAAAGGGCAATCTACACGACCCTGCTAGACATCAAAAAAGACATCAAGTGATGATAGTATGGGTGCTTTCTAAATAGGGAAAAGCATGCGCACGACCATCAACATCGATGACGAGTTGCTGGCCAAAGCCAGCAAGTTAATGGCTCCTATGGATCGGACCGCTGTATTGAGAGAGAGCTTGAAGGCACTGATCGAGCGCGAGAGCGCCAAGCGGCTCGCGCGCATGGGGGGTGCTCAGCCCGAGCTCAAAGCGGTACCCCGTCGGCGTACGGAGCGTGCGGCTTGATCCTCGTGGATACGTCGGTGTGGGTGGATCACCTGCGCCGTGGCGACCCAGGGTTGGTCGCCTTGCTCGAACGTTCGGCTGTGGTGATGCACCCGTTCGTGCTGGGGGAGATCGCATGCGGGAGCTTGCGTGGTCGCAAGTCGCTCCTCGAGCTGTTACACGATTTGCCGGCTGCCGTGACCGCCACAGACGATGAAGCGATGACGTTCATCGAGCGGCACCGTCTCTATGGCAAAGGGATCGGCTACGTCGACGTGCATCTCTTGGCCGCGGTTGCGCTCACCGGTGGGACCCAACTCTGGACACGTGATCAGAGGCTGCGTCAGGCGGCTGCGTCGCTGGGATGCGCGCATTCAGAGACGGCGCACTGACAAGGGGGCTGCGGCTTCCAGCGCCTGCAGGTCCTGCGGCGTATCCAGATCGAAGGTGTAGTGGGGGTTGTTCACGTCCCACAGGCGAACCGCCTGCGGATGTTCGGCGCGCCACTGGCGCAGCGGGGGTGCGTCGGGGCCTAGAAGCTGCGCGCAAACGGCGGCATCCAGGATCACCGGATGCCCGGGCTGGCCCTGCACCTGCGGCACCTGCACCTGGATGCCCGGTGCGCGCTGGGCGTAGGCCTGCAGCGCGGCGCGTACATCGTGGGCGTCGATCAGGGGTTGGTCCGCCAGCAGCACGACCACCTGTTGCAGCCCAGGGGGTAGAGCGGCCAGGCCCACGCGCAGCGACGACGCGGTGTCTTCCTGGGGTTGGGGGTTCAGCACGCAGCGCGGCACCGACGGGGTCGGCAGTTGCGCGAGGTGGGCCTGGATCTGCGCCGCGTGGTGACCCAGAACGATCACGCGTTGTTCGTTTGGCACTTCATGCAGGTCCTGCAACTGCTGCAGCAGGCGCGCGATCAGGCTGCGGCCCTGAAACTCAATCAGGCATTTGGCGATCCCGCCCATGCGCCGGCCGGCGCCGGCCGCGAGGATCACAAGGCCGGTGCTCACGCGCGGATGGGGCAGGCAGGGGCGTCGGGGGCGGCGGGTGCCAGCGCGTTCTTGGCGGTGGCCACGTCCGAGTCGCGCGG
>CANHSE010000212.1 GCA_947463025.1 Comamonadaceae bacterium | reverse complement strand
TCCGCTGGAGCCTGGCCGATCCGGCCATGTTCCTCACGCAGCTACGCGCCATCTTGCGCGCGGCGGCGCATGGCAAGGTGAACATGCTCATTCCCATGCTGGCGCATGTCAGTGAGATCCGTCACACGCTGTCGCTGATCGACTTCGCCCGCGCCGAACTGGACAACCGCGGGCAGGTGTATGGACCGATCGACATCGGCGCGATGATCGAGATTCCGGCCGCAGCCATCATGGCGCGCACCTTCCTTCAGTACTTCGATTTCTTGTCGGTGGGCACCAACGATCTGATTCAGTACACGCTGGCCATCGACCGCGCCGATGAATCGGTGGCCCACCTGTATGACCCCGCTCACCCTGCCGTGCTGCGTCTGTTGGCAGACACCATCGCCGCTTGCCGCGCGCAGGGCAAGCCGGTGAGCGTGTGTGGCGAGATGGCGGGCGATGTGGATTTCACGCGCCTGCTTCTGGGCATGGGGCTGCGCAGTTTCTCGATGCACCCGGCGCAGTTGCTGGCGGTCAAGCAAGAGGTGCTGCATGCCGACACCGCCCTGCTGACCCCCTGGGCGCAGGAGGTCATCGCCTCGGACGAGCCGGCCAAGCGGCTGGCGTGAGGGCGCTCAGTCCTTCGCTGCTTCCTCGCGGGTGCCCACCCAGGCCGCCCCGATGATCAGCGCCGCGGCCAGTGCGATCGAGGGTGTGAGCGCCCGCCCGCTGGTCACGAGCAGCAAGACGGTGGACGCCAGCGGCGTGAGGTAGCTCAGGATCCCGATCTGGCGCGCGTCTCCGAGCTTGAGCGCCTTGTCCCACAGGAAGAAGGCCGCGCCCAGTGGGCCCAGGCCCATCACGGCGATCATGACCATGTCGCGTGCGGACACCTGCGCGGACGGCTCGAACGCCCAGTGACAGGCCAGCGAGAGCAGCCCCGAGACCAGACCAAACAGGCCAATAGCCGATGTGGGAAATGCGGGTACGCGCTGCGTCCATAGCGAGTAGCTGGCCCAGATGAAGGCCGAGCCCAGTGCGAGCAGATAGCCCCAGGACCAGGCGCTGCTGGCACCGCCTGCCGTGCCCAGGATGGCGATCGCGGCACCCGCGAACCCTGCGAGAGCCGCCAGAACATGCGTGGCGCGCAGGCGCAGACCGGGCAGGAAGACAGGCGCTAGCACCACGATCAGCAGCGGCCACAGGTAATTGACCAGGTTGGCCTCGACCGGGGGTGCCAGGCGCAGTGCGATGAACAGGAGGAAGTGAAATCCGAAGAGGCCGTACACGCCCAGGAGCAGCGTTCGCAGCGGCACCTTCCATTGGCGCACCTTCGGCCAAGCCGGCACGCTGCCGATCACGAGCGCCAGGCCGGTCAGGAGAAAGGGTGGCAAGTGGGCCAGCGACACGCCCAGCGTCGCCAGCAGCGACCACAGGGCGATGGCGCCCAGGGCATAGAGATTGGCCGACAACGTCAGTCCTTACGGGGGACGGCGGATGCGATGGCCAATTGCCAGGCCTCCTGTGCAGCGCGACTGGCGAGATTGCTTGGACGATAGAGGCGGATCTCGAGGTCGATATCCCAGTGGTCGAGCCCTGCGGCGACCAGCCGGCCCGCCGCCAGATCGTCCTGGACCAGGGTGTGAGGCAGCCACGCTGCGCCGCGTCCATCCAGCGCCATCGATCGCAGGACCGAGGCCAGGTGTGCGGTGAAGGCGATCTGGGTGGGTAGCGCCTCCAGGCGGGGGCCGAGCACAGCGCGAACGATCCGTCCGAGGCCGGATTCCTCGGTGTAGGCGAGAACGGCGAGCCCTGCGGTGGACGGCGCATCCAGACGATGCCGAGGCTGGCCACCCGGTAGCGGTTGGGAGACGGCGACCAGGCGGTCCTGTCCGATGCGTGCCGAGAGGTAGTCGCCCGTATCGAGCGCGCTGCGTAACGTCGGGTGGGCATGCCCCAGGACAAAGTGAACACTCCCCTGCTGCATCTGGGCCTCGCAACGCTCGAGGACATCCGAGGTGAGTTCGACGGGCCCGAGCCGCAGGGTGGACTCCAGTCCGAGCAGCCAGCGAGGCAGGAAGGTGAAGGACAGGGCGTGCGTACTGGCGATGCGCAGCGTCGTCGAGCTGGCCTGCGCCACTTGCCGGGCCTCGCCGGGCAGGCGTGCGGCCCGCGCGACGAGGTCCTCGGCGATGGCGCGAAACCAATCGCCGGCTTCAGTCAGTCGGGCGGGCTGGCTGCTGCGGTCCACCAGCGCGACGCCGAGCCAGGTCTCCAGCGCGCGGATACGCCGGCTGAACGCGGGCTGCGAGCTGTGACGCTGCTCGGCAGCCCGCGAGAAATTGCCGGTTGCCGCAAGGGCCAGGAAGTCCTCGAGCCAGGTGAAGTTCATGGGCGGTTCGTCCAGTGCATCAAAGCAGCGAAAACGAGCATTGGCCTTAGGGTCGCCAACCGCCGATCATGCGACCCATTCCTTGTCCCTTGCGAGTTACGCACCATGAAGATCGTTGAAATCCGCGAAAAGACTGTTCCGATTAGCTCGTCGATCCGCAATGCTTATATCGACTTTAGCAAAATGAATTTAAGCCTCGTGGCCGTCGTGACCGACGTGATCCGCAATGGCAAGCCGGTGATCGGCTACGGCTTTAACTCCAACGGCCGCTACGGCCAGGGCACCCTGATGCGCGAGCGCTTCATTCCTCGCATCCTGGAGACCGACCCCGCGTCCCTGGTCGACGACAGCGGCAAGAACCTGGACCCGCACAAGGTCTGGGCCGCGATGTACACCAATGAGAAGCCCGGTGGCCATGGCGAGCGCTCGGTGGCCATTGGCACCATCGACATGGCGGTGTGGGATGCGGTGGCCAAGATCGCAGACCAGCCGCTGTTTCAGCTACTGGCCGATCGTTATGGCAACGGTCAGCCCAATCGGAAAGTGTTTGTCTACGCCGCCGGCGGCTACTACTACCCCGGCAAGGACGACCGCAAGCTGCAAGACGAAATGCGCAGCTACATCGACCGCGGCTACTCGGTGGTGAAGATGAAGATCGGCGGCGCGTCGCTGGATGACGACCTGCGCCGCATCGATGCGGTGATGCAGGTGCTGCAAGACGGTCAGCGACTGTGCGTGGATGCCAACGGCCGCTTTGACCTGGACACCGCCATCGCCTACGCCAAGGCGCTGTCCCCGTACAACCTGTTCTGGTACGAAGAGGCCGGCGATCCGCTGGACTTCGAGCTGCAGGCGACGCTGCGCGGTTACTACAAGAACCCGATGGCCACGGGCGAGAACTTGTTTTCGATGCAGGACGCGCGCAACCTGATTCGCTATGGCGGCATGCGCCCCGACCGCGACTGGCTGCAGTTCGATTGCGCCCTGAGCTACGGCCTGGTGGAATACCTGCGCACGCTGGACATGCTCCAGGAGCATGGCTGGTCGGCCAGTCGCTGCGTGCCACACGGAGGCCATCAGATGTCGCTGAACATCGCGGCGGGCCTGGGTCTGGGGGGCAACGAGTCCTATCCGGATCTGTTCCAGCCCTATGGCGGCTTCCCGGATGGCGTGAAGGTGAAGGACAGCTATGTCACGCTGCCCGAGTTGCCTGGCATCGGCTTCGAGGGCAAGTCGGATCTGTATCGCGAGATGCAGGCGCTGGCGGGCTGAACGCCCGCGCGCCCCGCGCAGCGCGCCTTCAGGCCACGCCGGCGGCGTGTGCCTGCTGGTCGGCGTGGTAGCTCGAACGCACCATCGCGCCGACCGCAGCGTGGGTGAACCCCATCTTGTAGGCCTCTTCTTCGAACATCTTGAAGGTGTCCGGGTGCCCATAGCGGCGCACCGGCAGGTGCGAGGTGCTGGGGGCCAGGTACTGGCCGATGGTGAGCATGTCG
>CANHSE010000211.1 GCA_947463025.1 Comamonadaceae bacterium | reverse complement strand
TCGTCGCGGGTGCGGTGCTCGATCGGCAGGTTCTTCGACCAGAACACCAGCGGCACACGCACCACCGAGTCGTACATCGTCCACTTTTGAATGTGGCCGTGCTCGCCCAGCGCATCGGCATGGTCGGAGGTGAAGATCACCAGCGCGTTATCCAGGTACCCGCGTGCGTCCAGGGCCGCCAGGATGCGACCGACCTGGTGGTCGATCATGCTCACGTTGGCGGCATAGTGACGACGCAGCCGCAACAGGTCGGCCTCGCTGATGTCGCGTCGCCAGGCGACTGAGTCGAAATTGAATTCGACCATGTTGTCTCGCAGCTTTTGCTGCGCATAGGGCTGGGCGCGCAGTTCGGCCTCGCTCACCTTCGGCACCGGGATGTCCACGTCCGCATAGGCCGCCAAAGCGTCCGGCGTCGGGTCGTAGGGCGGATGCGGCCCCGGAAAACCGATTTGCAGAAACAGCGGGTCCTGGTTCTTGCGGTCGCCGATCCACCAGCACGCGGTGTCGCCGATGAAGTTGTCTGGATGCATGTCGGCATCCAGGTCCCACGCGAAGGCGCCGAGCGCACGCTTGTAACCCTCAGGATCGGCCGCATGGCGGTTGTAGCGTGAGGGCTTGACCAGCTTGCGGGCGCGCAGGGCCTTGTCCCATTCGTCGTAAATGGCGCGGTCTCGCTCCTCGAGAAACAGCGGCCGGTCCTTGTTCTCCATGATCAGGCGCTGATGAAACCCCCCGGGCGCGTCGTAGGGGTTGATATGCATCTTGCCGATGTTCACGCAGTGATAACCCTGGTCGGCCAGCGAACCCACCCAGGTCGGCTGCCAGGGCTGAAAGTTGCTAAACACCTGGCAACCATGCGGGTACTTGCCGGTAAAGAGACTGGCCCGCGCCCCCACGCACACGGGCGAGGTGACAAAGCACTCGGTGAAGGCGGTGCCCTCACGGACCATGCGATCTAGGTGCGGCGTGTTCATCCACGGAGCGCCCAGCGCGCCGATCGTGTCGGCACGCTGCTGGTCGGTCATGATCAGGATGATGTTGGGGCGCGACATCCGCTCAATCCAGCTTCAGGCCGGTGCTGGTGATGACACGCCGCCATTTGTCCAATTCGGCAGCGTGAAAGGCCTGGAACCGGGCCGGGCCGTCTACCTTCACCTCGTCGCCCTGGGCTGCGATTTTTTCGCGCAGGGCCGGCGACTTGGCCGCAGCGACCGTGGCCTGGTGAATGCGCTCGACGATGGCAGGCGGCGTGCCTGCGGGCACGAACAAGCCGAACCAGGCCGAGGCCACCACGTCGATGCCCGACTCCCTGAGCGTGGGCACATCCGGGAACGACGGCGAGCGCGTGGCGCCCGTCGTCGCCAACACGCGCAAGCGGCCTGACTTCACGTGCGGCTGGATCACCGGAATATGGTTCTGGGTGAATTGCACCTGCTGCCCGATCAGCGCCGTTACCGCCTGCGCGCCACCCGGGAAGGGCACATGCTGCGGCTTGGCGCCCAGCGCCTGGTTCATCAACTCCACCGACAGGTGCGGGAAGGTGCCGGCGCCGTTGGAGGCGTAATTGAGCGCGGCGCTACCACTTTTCATGGTCTTGACGAAATCGCCCAGGGTGGCCGGGCCGGTGGCGGCGTTCACGCACAGGGCCAGCGGACCTTCGGTGAACTGCGTGACCGCGACGAAATCCTTGACGGGGTCGTAGCGCAGTTGCTTGTAGACAAAGGGCGCAAAGGCGTGCGTGGCAGCGCCTCCGAGCAAGAGGGTGTAGCCGTCGGCAGGTGCGCGGGCGACTTCCGCAGCGCCGATCGTGCCGCCTGCCCCGACCTTGTTCTCGACAATCACGCTCACACCCAGGTGGCGGCTCATTTCTTCGGCCAGGAGCCGTCCGCTGATGTCCACCACACCCCCTGGCGGGAAGGGCACGACCAGGCGCACCACCCGGTTGGGATAATCCTGGGCCAGCGCGCCTAACGGCCAGCACAGACACAAAACGGTCAGGTAAATCCAACGGGCAAGCAGACGCATAGGGGCCTCTTTCATGTGGAGTTGAGGCCGACGTCCGGCCCGTGCTTTTATCATTCTAAAGTTAATCAGATTCGTCAAGCTAGGGTGAATATGTACGGCTACTTCAAGCACAGCGCGAGTCCCTTGTACGCCCAGATCGCCGACGCCCTGCGCGAGCGCATCGTCAAGGGCACCTGGGCGATCGGCTCGCAGATTCCGACCCTGCCCGAGCTGGCCCAGGAGTTCGGTGTCGGCTTGATCACCGTGCGACAGGCGGTGCAGGTGCTCAAAAACGAAAAGCTGGTCGTGCCGGAGCAGGGCCGAGGCACCTTCGTTCGCAACAAGCCGCAGACGCATCCGAAGATGCAGGTCGAAACGTCCTTGCAGGGCCTGGCCGATTTGTACCGAGAGCTGGCACCGAAGATGCGGTCGCTGGATGAAGGAAAGGCCACACCGCGCTTGGATGCCGAAGACGGCCGACCCGCGCCGGCCTACCGCTATCTGCAACGCGTACACGCCAGCGACCGGCAGGTCACCTCGGTCATCACCGCCTATCTGGACGAGCGCGTCTTCAAGCTGGCCCCGAAGCGATTCCGCAAGGAGTTGATCATTCCGGTGTTGATGGACCTCAAGGCGGTGAAGATCGGTTCGGCCCGCCAGATTCTCACCATCGGCACGGCGGGCATGGAGGCGGCCACGCTGCTCAATGTCGCGGCGTCAGCGCCGGTGGCGCAAGTGCGGCGGGTGTTTTGCGACCCCGCGGGGACGGTGATTTACCTGGGGGAGTTGACGTACCGCGGCGATTTCATCCGCGTGGACATGGATCTACTTGGGTAGGGCCTGCGTCAGCAAGCCCTCCCAGCCCGCCCGTAGCGTTGGCGTGCTGGCCGCCAGGGCGCTGGCGGCATACCAGGGCTGGCCGTCGAGCGCCCACAGCTGTCCGCCCGCTTCTTCAATCAGCAACAGGCCGGCCGCCGCATCCCAGGCCCCCATGCCGCGCTCCCAAAACACATCGATCCGCCCAGCGGCCAGATACGCCAGCTCCAAGGCCATGCTGCCGGCGCGACGCACACCGGCGACGTTCTTCATCACCGCCGACAACTCCCGCAGGTAATCGTCCATGAACGGCGCGCGGGGCTTGGGGAACACCGTGGCCGCCACCGCCTGACTCAGTTGTGCGGTCGGCGCCACAGCCAGCGGTCGGCCATTGCAGGTCGCGCCCAGCCCACGCGCCGCGGTGAAGGCTTCCTCACGGACAGGATCGACGATGCAAGCCACCACCGGCTGCCCGCCCTGAAGCAGCGCGATCGATACCGCGTACTGCGGATAGCCCCGCAGAAAATTCATGCTGCCGTCGATCGGATCGACCACCCACACGGGCTGCGCCTGCAGCTGCGCGGCGCTGGGCGTGCCGCTGTGACTTTCCTCACCCCAGAACACGTGTTGCGGATAGCGCCGGGCGATACGCTGGCGCAGCAAGGCCTCGACCTCGCGGTCCAGGGCGCTGCACCAGTCGCCCTGCGCTTTCTCCTCCACCTGCAAGGTCTGTGCACCCGCCTGCCGCAGCCGCTCGGCGGCCAGCAGGCCCAATTCCAGCGCCAGGGCGCGGGCGTCCGTGAGGAATGTGGTCGTCGTCATTCGTTGCGGGTCAGGTCCGAGACATAGTCGTGACGCTGCGACGCGATGACCGAGGTGCGCAGCTCCACCGGCCGCTCGCCAAAGCTCAGAGCCAGGCGCTGCACCTCGAGCAGCGGCGTGCCGCTGGCCACGCCCAGGTGGCGCATGGCGTCGCGCGTGGCCAGGATGGCGCGGGTGCGCTCCTGCGCGTGCAGCACGGTGATGCCGAAATCGGTCTGGTACAGGTTGTAGATCGTGCTTTCGCGCTCCAGAAAACG
>CANHSE010000210.1 GCA_947463025.1 Comamonadaceae bacterium | reverse complement strand
TGATTGAAGTCACCGAGATCGACCGCGACTATGCGGGCGATGCCTATGCCCCGCCACTGGGGCCCGGCTGGATCGCAGCGAAGCGAGAAGACCACGCAGACGACAGCGGCTTGCGCTACGCCTTTGTCACCTACCACCCCGCCTGAAAAAACGAGGAGATCCCCATGTCAGGAAGCGGCTTTCACGTACACGGCCCACACGACCACGAACTCGAACACGCCACCCACCACGGCGGCGGCGATCACGGCAGCAGCGATGCGAAGATGACCAACCAGATCGCGCTGTTCACCGCGGTGATCGCGACGGTGGGTGCCCTCTTCTCCTACATGGGTGGGGCGACACAGGCCAATGCCAGCCTGTTCAAGAACAACGCCGCGATCAGCAAGACCGAGGCGTCCAACCAGTGGAATTACTTCCAGGCCAAGAGCACGAAGCAGTCGCTGGCCGAGATCTCACGCGACCTGGCACCAGCCGATCGTCGTGAGGCCTACCAGGCCAAGATCGACCGCTACGAAAAAGAAAAGAACGAGATCAAGGCCGACGCTGAAAAAATCGAGGCCAAGGCCAAGGAATGGGATCGCAAGAGCGACGAGCAGTTGCATCAGCACCATCGCTGGGCCCAGGCCACGACCGTGCTGCAGGTGTCCATCGCGATGGCGGCCATTGCCTTGCTCACACGCAAGAAGCAACTGGAATGGGCGATGTTCGGCGCAGGCGCGATCGGTGTGGGTCTGGGCGTTCTGGCGGCCATGCATATCTAGCCGAGGCGCCCTGCTACGCGCCCCCAAAGTGGCTCGCGATTCCTCAAGGCTGCCACGATCGAGGAGCTATTCACTTTGTGCTGCAAATAGTCAGCAACCTCTCAAACTGCGGCAGGGCCGACTCCGCATCTTCTCTACTTTTAAACATTACCCCAAAAACCGACCAGCGACCGATTTCCGGAGGTTTATTGAATTGTGGCTGCTGCAGCATCTCAGACTGACTGATCGTAGTCATAGCAACCGCTTGATGGTTGGCGTCGAACACAATGCTGTAGGGGTAGGTTCTAGCAAGGACTCGGCGTGCAGCTGGGTTGCCTTGAGGCACCTCTTCAGTCAACTGCACCCTTAGGGCCTTGATGACACCTAGGTGATATGTCCTCAGGTTGGTAACCTGCACGGTTCCGAAGGTATTCCTAATCAAAGCCTCTGCTTCGCAACGCCTTGGGTTTTGTACTCGCTGCACGCCGGATCCAGAGCTTTCCTCGATCGCCTTGTTGAAGAATCGCATGTGGTGATCGTAATCATTTCCTTCGCTGGAAAAGGATGCGACATGAAGAGAAAATAAGGCAAAAAATACCAACGTTTTCACTGTTTTCATAAATTTCCCCTACTTCTGATCTGCGTCAATTAGTCTGCGCAAATCTCCCTTATTGAGGTCTGGATTGAATCTAAATATTTGATTGATGAGGGATGACTGTTCACGATATCAAGCACCGACTCCTTGATTTCTATCTTTATCTGCTTTGCATTTAAGAGAGTTACTGTTTGAACGGTTATTGCAAGCGGAGTCCGACCATATTCGACCCGATACTGCTGATTGCCATGATCCGTGGTTTTGAGGGAGAAAGACTCTGGGCCGAGTCTATTAAATATCCCTATTCGATAGTTTCTGTTTACGCTTGAATTGTTCACGACGTACTGATGCCCTCCAGCATGTCTCGTTGAGTATATTTGGTAGTTGCTCGTAGAGCATGCATTACCTAGCTGAATTTTCTTTCCTAATATATAATCGTAGGCGTCCTGGGTTCCGCTTGACTGTTCCTTTTGATCGTGGAGCGGTACCGGATTTTGAGCTCGCGCGCCCCCAACAAGTGCAGCGAGTGAAAAATAAATAAAAAAAAGTGATTTCTGCATGTAGTATCCGACTCGTGAGTTTATTTTTATAGCATTAAAAATTAATCAGGGTGAACCAAATTCTTGAGTGTCTTCAAGTCAAAATTTCGGGCGCGCTGCGCGTGAGCGCTTTGTATGTTTGGACGTGGCCAGAATCATCCGATGGTGCCCGCCCAGCGCCGCCAAAACCAGACGTACCTATGGTTCATGGATGACATAGTAGCATAAGAGTATTTAGCATCCGCCCGATTCTGCGTAGCTAGTTGTGTATCCGGCAGACTCGCAAAACCGAAAACCCTTATCGATGTTTGCTTCTGAGACGATATGAAGGTCACCTCCTGGAACGTCAACTCCCTCACCGCTCGCCTGCCGCATGTGCTCGAGTGGCTGGCGGCCAACCCGGTCGATGTCTTGTGCCTGCAGGAGCTCAAACTCACCGACGACAAGTTCCCGCTGCAGGCGCTGGCCGACGCGGGCTATCCGCATTGCGCGGTGTTCGGGCAGAAAACCTACAACGGCGTGGCCATCATCAGCCGCACGCCCCTGCGTGAGGTGGTGCGCAACATCGAGGGCTTTGAGGACGAACAATCACGCGTGATCGCCGCGACGGTCGACCACCCCCAGCACGGCGCGCTGCGTGTGATCAACGGCTATTTCGTCAATGGCCAAGAACCGGGCAGCGAAAAGTTTTCCTACAAAATGCAGTGGCTGCAGGGCCTGCAAGCCTATGTGGCGAGCCAGCTGCAACACCATCCGCGCCTGGTGCTACTCGGTGACTTCAATATCGCCCCCGAAGACCGCGATTCCTACGACCCGGTGGGATTGGCCGACACCATCCACCACACCCAGGAGGAGCGCGCGCACTTTCAGGCGCTGCTGGCCCTGGGCCTGGTCGATGGCTTTCGCCTGTTCGAGCACCCCGAGAAAACCTTCAGCTGGTGGGACTACCGCATGCTCGGTTTCCAGAAAAACCGCGGGCTGCGCATCGACCACATTCTGGTGAGCGAGGCCCTGCGACCCGCCGTCACCGCCTGCGCCGTCGACCGCACGCCGCGCAAGTGGAAGCAACCGAGCGACCACGCGCCGGTCACCGTCGACCTCTGACCGTCAGGCCTGCGGGCTTATTCCAGGCCCAGTTCCTGGATCTTGCGGGTGATGGTGTTGCGCCCGATGCCCAGTTTCTGGGCGGCTTCAATGCGACGCCCCCGTGTGGTGCCTAGGGCCGTGAGGATCAAGCGCGACTCGAAGCGGCGCACCAATTCCTCCCAGACATCGGTGCGGCCGCTGGCCAGCAGGGCCTGGGCCTCGGCCTGAAGGGCGCCCTCCCAGCCTGTGCCATCCACAGCGCCGATGTCCTCCGTGGGCCGCCAGGCAGCCCCGACGGGCACGGACGGTACGGCGCCCACGAGCGCGGGTAGCGGCGCTGCTGCCCCGTCCGCGAGACCCTGCGCGGGCACGGCGACGGGCGCGGTGTCCGGCAAGGGCGCTGCCGCCAGCACCTCGGGCGGTAAATCCTTGGGCTCGATCAATTGCGCGGGGGCCATCACCGTGAGCCAATGGCAGATGTTCTCCAGCTGGCGCACGTTGCCCGGGAAGGCGAACACCGACAGACGGGCCAGCGCCGCATCCGAAATCCGCTTGGGCTCGACACCCAGTTGCTGCGCGGACTGCTGCAGAAAGTGGCGCGCGAGCGTGGACACGTCTTCGCGGCGCTCGCGCAGCGCGGGCAGGCGCAGACGAATCACGTTCAGGCGGTGAAAGAGGTCTTCGCGGAAGACGCCGTCCTTGACTCGCTGCTCCAGATCCTGGTGGGTGGCAGCGATCACGCGCACATTGGCCTTGACCGCGCTGTGTCCGCCCACACGATAGAAGTGACCATCGGACAGCACGCGCAGCAAGCGCGTCTGCAGGTCAAAGGGCATGTCGCCGATTTCGTCGAGGAACAGCGTGCCGCCCTCGGCCTGCTCGAAGCGACCGCGCCTTGCGGTCTGGGCGCCGGTGAAGGCACCACGCTCATGGCCAAACAGTTCGGACTCGAGCAGGTCTTTCGGGATCGCAGCAGTG
>CANHSE010000209.1 GCA_947463025.1 Comamonadaceae bacterium | reverse complement strand
GACCCAATGGCATAGCCCTTGGTCACCGCCTTGGTGGTGTTGCCCACGGCATCGAGCGGGTCGGTGATGTCACGCACGGAAGCAGGCAGCTCCGACATCTCGGCGATGCCGCCGGCGTTGTCGGTGATGGGGCCGTAGGCGTCCAGGGCCACCACGATGCCGGCCATGGACAGCATGGAAGTGGCGGCAATGGCCACGCCATACAGACCGGCCAGACCGTAGGCCGCCACGATGGCGGCGCACACAAACAGCACCGGCCAGGCGGTGGAACGCATGGACACGCCCAGACCCGCGATGATGTTGGTGCCGTGGCCCGTGGTCGATGCCTGTGCGATGTGACGCACCGGCGCGTACTGCGTGCCCGTGTAGTACTCGGTGATCCAGACCAGCGCGCCAGTCAGGATCAGACCGACCGCGCAGGCGCCAAAGAGGCGCAGTTGCGAACCGGCGGCGACCACCGAGTTGTCGGGCATCAGCCAGGTCGTCACGAAGTAGAACGCGATCAGCGACAGCACGCCGGCAATCGCCAGGCCCTTGTACAGGGCCGGCATGACGTTCTTCATGCCAGGCGAAGCCTTCACGAAGAAGCAGCCGATGATGGACGCGATGATGGACACGCCGCCCAGGGCCAGCGGATACAGCACGGCGGCGGTCGGCGCAGCGGTCACCAGCAAAGCGCCCAGCACCATGGTGGCGATCAGCGTGACTGCATAGGTCTCGAACAGGTCGGCCGCCATACCGGCGCAGTCGCCCACGTTGTCGCCCACGTTGTCGGCGATCACCGCGGGGTTGCGCGGATCGTCCTCGGGGATGCCGGCTTCCACCTTGCCCACCAGGTCGGCGCCGACGTCAGCGCCCTTGGTGAAGATGCCGCCACCCAGACGGGCAAAGATCGAGATCAGCGACGAGCCAAAGGCAAAGCCGATCAGGGGGTTGAGCAGCGTCGATAGCTTGCGATCCGGCGTGAGGTTGCCATTACCGACCAGGAACCAGTAGAAGGCCGTGACCCCGAGCAGGCCCAATCCCACCACCAGCATGCCGGTGATCGCGCCGCCCCGAAAGGCCACATCCAGCGCTGGCCCGATGCCGCGCGTGGCCGCCTGTGCGGTGCGCACGTTGGCGCGCACCGACACGTTCATGCCGATGAAGCCGCAAGCGCCCGAGAGGATGGCGCCTACCGCGAAGCCCACGGCGGTTAGGGCGTCCAGGAAGAGGCCAATGAGGATGGCCAGCACCACGCCGACGATGGCGATGGTTTTGTACTGGCGGGCGAGGTATGCAGCCGCCCCGGCCTGAATGGCCGCAGCGATTTCTTGCATGCGTGAATTACCGGCGTCTTGCGCGAGGATCCAGCTGCGCGCCCAGATGCCATAGACCACTGCGGCGAGACCGCAGACCAGCGCCAGAATGAGCGCCGCGTTGCCTGTCATGAACTTCTCCTTAGTGTTGCTTTGCTTGGAGGGGGCCCCGCGAGCGGTGCCCCCGCTGCGTTGCTTCCTCGTAGCTCCCCAACGGGCGGAGACGATTGGCCAACTCGGACAATATACAAGCGAAGTTGGGTGTGCGGGCAGGTCTGTGTCGGGAAAGCGCCCCGGGTGAAACTAAAATCAGGGTTTTTCCTAGCCTCTCACTCCAACGACCACCATGTCCCTCGACCAAGTTACCCCCGGCAAGAAAGTTCCTGAAGCCTTCAACGTGATCATCGAGATCCCGATGAACGCGGATCCCGTGAAATACGAGGTCGACAAGGAGTCCGGCGCCATCTTCGTGGACCGTTTCATGAGCACGGCCATGCACTACCCGACCAATTACGGCTATGTGCCCAAGACCATCAGCGGCGATGGCGACCCGGTCGATGTGCTGGTGATCACCCCGGTGCCCCTGATCCCCGGCGTGGTGGTCAGCTGCCGCCCCATCGGCATCCTCAAGATGCAGGACGAGGCCGGCGAAGACGGCAAGGTGCTGGCCGTGCCGGTGGACAAGATCCTGTCCATCTACTCCCAGTGGCAAAAGCCCGAGGACCTCAACCCCTTGCGCCTGAAGACCATCGCCCACTTTTTTGAGCACTACAAAGACCTGGAAGTCGGCAAGTGGGTCAAGGTGCTCGGTTGGGAAGGCCCCGAGTCGGCGAAGAAGGAAATCCTGGACGGCATCGCCAACTACAAGAAGGAACACGGCTCCGCTTAGTCGTGGTGAGGTTGTACTTATGCTGAGTCAGCAGGCTCCTTTTGAGCCGCGTTCCTTGCGCCAGGCGCTGGGGGTCTTTGTGACCGGTGTCACGGTGATCACCACGCGCGACACCACCGGAAAGGTCTATGGCCTGACGGCCAATTCCTTCAGCACCGTCTCGCTGGAGCCGCCTCTGATCCTGTGGAGCCAGTCCAAGCGGGCTGGGAGCTACTCGGTTTTCAAGAGCACGGACGAATTCGCGATCAGCATCCTGGCCGAGCATCAATCGGATATCTCCACGCGCTTTGCCAGCGCGATCGACGACAAGTTCGCGGGCGTTGCTATCGATGACGCCTTCTGCGGCTTGCCGGTGATCGAAGGCAGTAGCGCCTGGTTGCATTGCCGTTCGGTGTCGCAATTCGACGGCGGTGACCACACGGTCTACATCGGCGAGGTCTTGAAGTTCGCCCGGGGGGATCGGCTTCCCCTGGTCTTCGGCGGCGGCCGCTACTTGGTGGCGCGTCCTGCCGAGGAAGCAGCGCCATCCCAGGGCTGAGGTTCAGCCTGCGGACGGGGGTTGCCGCAGGGGACTGCGGCCCTCCAGGTCGTCCAGGTAGCGTTCGATGCCCTGGCCCTCGCGTTCCAGGAAACGCGCTACCGCGTCGGCGAAGGCGGGGTGCGCCAGCCAGTGTGCGCTGTCGGTGCGCACCGGCAACAGGGCACGGGCCATCTTGTGCTCGCCTTGCGCGCCGCCCTCGAAGCGCCGCAGGCCCTGCGCGATGCACCATTGCAGCGGCTGGTAGTAGCAGGCCTCGAAATGCAGGCAATCCACGCGCTCGAGCGCCCCCCAGTAGCGCCCATAGGCCACACCGCCGGGCCCCGCCTCGCTGACCGCGACCAGGCTGCAGGCGATCGGCTGCCCCTGGCGCTCTCCCACGAACATCACCCAATGCTGCGGCATCTCCTGCGCCATGCGCGCGAAAAAATCACGCGTGAGATAGGGCGCATTGCCATGTTCAAGGTAGGTGCGCTCGTAGCAGCGGTAGAAAAAATTCCAGTCGGCCTCTGACATCTGCGGGCCCTGCACGGCGCGAAATCGCACCCCCGCCTCGGCTACCTTGCGCCGCTCCTGTCGGATCTTCTTGCGCTTGTCCTGCGACAGGACGCTCAGAAACGCGTCGAAATCGGTGTAACCCGGCTGCGTGTTCGTCCAATGAAACTGCACCGTGTGGCGCATCATCAGGCCCAGCGCCTGACTCGCCTGGCGGTCTGCCTCGGCCACGAACAGCAGGTGTAGGGACGACAGCTTTTCTTGCTCGCAAAACTGCAGCACGGCCTGCAGCAAGGCCTGGCGTGACGGGGCATCGCGCGCGAGCAGACGCACGCCAGGCACCGGGGTGAAGGGCACTGCCACCAGCGCCTTGGGGTAATAGCTCAGGCCATGCTGCTCGTAGGCATTGGCCCAGGCCCAGTCAAACACGTATTCGCCGTAGGAGTGCGTCTTGCGGTACAGAGGGCAGGCGGCGTGCAGCGTGTCACCGCGCCAGAGGGTGATGAAGGCCGGCATCCAGCCTGTCTCTGGCGCAGCACTGCCGCTGGCGTGCAGGGCGCACAGGTATTCGTGGCGCATGAAGGGGGTGGCCTCGGGCGCGATCGCCAGCAGCGCGTTCCAGGCCTCGCGGGGCACCTGTGCCGGGTCGGATGACACCCGGGTGACATAATCGTCCGAGTTGTTTTTCACTGCTGGTATGTCCCTGTCCCTTTGTATCGCTCAGCTCAATTTCGTGGTGGGCGACATGTCCGG
>CANHSE010000208.1 GCA_947463025.1 Comamonadaceae bacterium | reverse complement strand
CGGCCCGGCACCGGCAGGTCACGCGATTGCTCGGCGCCGCCGGTCAGGATCACCGCGTCGAAGTCTTTTTGCAGCTGCTTGGGGCTGATGGTTTCCTGGGCCCAGTTGATCACCTTGGAATCGGCCGGCAGCTTGCCGATCATCACGCCGGTGCGCACCTTCACGCCCTCGGCCACCATCTGCTCGACGCGGCGGTCGATGTGGTGCTTTTCCATCTTGAAGTCGGGGATGCCGTAGCGAAGCAGGCCGCCCACGCGGTCGTTCTTCTCGAACAGGGTGACGTCGTGGCCAACGCGGGCCAGTTGCTGCGCGGCGGCCATGCCGGCGGGGCCGGAACCCACCACCGCCACCTTCTTGCCCGTCTTGATCTGGGCCGGGCGGGGCTTGACCCAGCCATGCTCCCAGGCGCGGTCGATGATGGCGTGCTCAAGGGACTTGATGCCCACCGCGTCGTCGTTCACGTTCAGGGTGCAGGCGGCCTCGCAAGGCGCAGGGCAGATGCGGCCGGTGAACTCGGGGAAGTTGTTGGTCGAATCCAGTACGGTGAACGCGTCCTGCCAGTCGCCGCGGTACACCAGGTCATTGAAGTCCGGGATGATGTTGTTGACAGGGCAGCCGCTGTTGCAAAAGGGCGTGCCGCAGTCCATGCAGCGCGCACCTTGTTGTTTGGCTTGTGCGTCATCGAGACCGATGACAAATTCCTTGTAGTGCTTGACGCGCTCGGGGACGGGCTTGTAGCCCTCTTCGAGTCGCTCAAATTCCATGAAGCCAGTGATTTTTCCCATGGTGTTGCTCCGTGTTCTGGGTGTGCGTCGGCGTCAAGCCGCAGCGACAGCGGCCTTGGCGTTCTGGCCTTTGGATTCGACATCGCGCTGGTGCATTTCGGCCAGAGCGCGCTTGTATTCGTTGGGGAACACCTTCACGAACTTGGCGCGGCTCTGATCCCAGTGGTCCAGGAGTTCGCGTGCGCGCTTGCTACCGGTCCAGCGGTTGTGGTCCTCGAGCAGGCGTTTGAGCAACGCTTCGTCGGTCTGGTCGGCGTGCAAGCGGGTCTTGGCGGCAGCGGCTTTCTGTTCGGCCGCAGGCAGCACTTTCTCCAGCGACACCATGGCGGTGTTGCAGCGCGCAGCGAACTGACCGTCTTCGTCGTAGACAAAGGCCACGCCGCCGGACATGCCCGCCGCGAAGTTGCGGCCGGTCTTGCCCAGAACGACGACGGTGCCGCCGGTCATGTACTCGCAGCCATGGTCGCCCGTGCCCTCGACCACCGTGGTGGCACCCGACAGACGCACTGCGAAACGCTCGCCGGCTACGCCGCTGAAGAAGGCCTCGCCGGTGGTCGCGCCGTACAGCGCGGTGTTGCCGATGATGATGTTCTTCGCGGCTTCGCCGCGGAAGTCGATGCTGGGGCGCACGACGATGCGGCCGCCCGAGAGGCCCTTGCCGGTGTAGTCGTTGGCGTCACCAATCAGGTACATCGTGATGCCGCTGGCGAGGAAGGCGCCGAAGGACTGACCGCCCGTGCCTTCCAGTTGGATGCGAATGGTGTCATCCGGCAAGCCGGTGGGATGCACCTGGGTGAGCGCACCAGACAGCATCGCGCCGACCGAGCGGTTCACGTTCATGGCTTTCTCCATGAACTGCACCTTCTCGCCTTTTTCAATGGCGGCCTTGGATTTTTCGATCAGGACGCGGTCCAGGCTCTTTTCCAGGCCGTGGTCTTGCGTGGCCACCTGGTAGCGGGGCACGTCGGCCGGCACGGTGGGCTGGGCCAGCAGGCGGCTGAAATCCAGGCCGCGCGCCTTCCAGTGCTCGATGCCTTTTTTCATGTCCAACAGGTCGGTGCGGCCGATCATGTCGTCGAATTTGCGGATGCCCAGTTGCGCCATGATCTGGCGCACTTCCTCGGCGATGAAGAAGAAGTAGTTGACGACGTGCTCGGGCTTGCCAGCGAACTTCTTGCGCAGCGCCGGGTCCTGGGTGGCCACGCCCACCGGGCAGGTGTTCAGGTGGCACTTGCGCATCATGATGCAGCCCTCGACCACCAGCGGCGCGGTGGCAAAGCCGAATTCGTCGGCGCCGAGCAGCGCGCCGATGGCGACATCGCGGCCGGTCTTCATCTGACCATCAGCCTGAACACGGATACGACCGCGCAGTCGGTTCAACACCAGCGTCTGCTGGGTCTCGGCCAGGCCGATCTCCCAGGGCGAGCCGGCGTGCTTGATCGACGACCAGGGCGAGGCGCCCGTGCCACCGTCATGGCCGGAGATCACCACATGGTCGCTCTTGCACTTGGCCACGCCCGCAGCGATCGTGCCCACGCCCACCTCGGACACCAGCTTGACACTGATGGACGCATGCGGCGCCACGTTCTTGAGGTCGTGAATCAGCTGCGCCAGGTCTTCGATGGAGTAGATGTCGTGGTGCGGCGGCGGCGAGATCAGGCCCACGCCGGGCACCGAGTAACGCAGCTTGCCGATGTACTCGGACACCTTGCCACCGGGCAACTGACCGCCCTCGCCGGGCTTGGCACCCTGGGCCATCTTGATCTGGATCTGATCGGACGAAGCCAGGTATTCGGCGGTGACGCCAAAGCGGCCCGAGGCGACCTGCTTGATCTTCGAGCGCAGCGAGTCACCGGCCTGCAGCGGCAGGTCAACTTCAACGACGTCCTTGCCCACCACGCTGGCGAGCGTGTCGCCCTTCTTGATCGGGATGCCCTTGAGCTCGTTGCGGTAACGCGCGGGGTCTTCGCCGCCCTCACCGGTGTTGCTCTTGCCGCCGATACGGTTCATGGCGATGGCCAGGGTGGCATGCGCCTCGGTGGAAATCGATCCCAGCGACATCGCGCCGGTGGCGAAACGCTTGACGATTTCCTTGGCGGACTCGACCTCGTCGATCGGGATGGCCTTGGAAGGATCGACCTTGAACTCGAACAGACCGCGCAGCGTCATGTGACGGCGGCTCTGGTCGTTGATCAACTGCGCGTATTCCTTGTAGGTGTTCCAGTTGTTCGCGCGCGCCGAGTGCTGCAGCTTGGCGATGGCATCGGGCGTCCACATGTGCTCTTCGCCGCGCACGCGCCAGGCGTATTCGCCGCCGGCGTCGAGCATGGTGGCCAGCACCGGGTCGCTGCCGAAGGCAGCCTTGTGCATCCGGATCGCCTCTTCGGCGATCTCGAACACGCCGATGCCGCCCACGCGGCTGGCGGTACCCGTGAAGTACTGGTCGATGGCGTCCTGGTTCAGGCCGATGGCCTCGAACAACTGCGCGCCGCAATACGACATGTAGGTGCTCACGCCCATCTTGGACATGATCTTGGACAGGCCCTTGCCGATCGCCTTGACGTAGTTGTAGACGGCTTTCTCGGCCGACAGATCGCCGGGCAGGTCCTTGTGAATCGCGGCCAGGGTTTCCATGGCCAGATAGGGATGCACCGCCTCGGCACCGTAGCCGGCGAGCACGCCAAAGTGATGGACCTCACGCGCGGAGCCGGTCTCGACCACCAGGCCGGCGGTGGTGCGCAGGCCCTCACGCACCAGATGCTGGTGAATGGAGGACAGCGCCAGCACCGCGGGAATCGCCAACTGCGTGGACGACACGGCACGGTCGCTGATGATCAGGATGTTCTTGCCGCCCTTGATCGCGTCGACCGCCTCGGCGTTGAGCGAGGCCAGCTTGGCCTCCACGCCCTCATGGCCCCAGACCAGCGGGTAGGTGATATCCAGCGTGTAGCTGCGGAACTTGCCTTGGGTGACGGTGTCGATGTCACGCAGCTTGGCCATGTCGGCGAAGTCCAGAATCGGCTGGCTCACCTCCAGGCGCATCGGCGGGTTGACCTGGTTGATGTCCAGCAGGTTGGGCTTGGGGCCGATGAAGGACACCAGCGACATCACGATGGCTTCGCGGATCGGATCGATCGGCGGGTTGGTCACCTGCGCGAACAACTGCTTGAAGTAGTTGTACAGCGGCTTGTTCTTGTCGGAGAGCACGGCCAGCGGACTGTCGTTGCCCATGGAGCCGATGCCCTCTTCGCCAGCCTGCGCCATCGGCGACAT
>CANHSE010000207.1 GCA_947463025.1 Comamonadaceae bacterium | reverse complement strand
GGAAGCACAAGCCTCCCTTTGAATGACTGGAGCGGGAGAAGAGTCTCGAACTCTCGACCTCAACCTTGGCAAGGTTGCGCTCTACCAACTGAGCTACTCCCGCGAAGCCCGCGATTCTACTGCATATCGCCCGAGCCGGTTGGGGCGGTCGGGCCTCGCCCGGGTCTGCACGCCGCGCCCGCGGATTCACAAAGTTTTTGCATCCCTCGAAGCAGGCCCCTTAATACTCTTTAGCTCATCCTGGAGCTGGCCATGTACCCACCCTTCAACCCCCACGGGTTCGTCAAAGCCGAAACAGAGAGCCATCACTGGCACAGCGGCAGTGCCTTCAGGACCCAGTACTTCAATGCGCTGTCCATGTGCTTCCCCGAGTTGGAGAGACGCATGATCCAAAGCGTACGTGCGACCCTGGCCGCCGTCGGAGACCAGCCACAGGTGCGCGATCTGCGGGAACCCGCACGAAATTTCATTGCGCAAGAGGCCTCCCACAGCCAAATTCATTCGCGCCTGAACGCCCATCGAGTCAACCCGAACTGGCCGGTCCTCGTGAACTGGGTGCCCAAGGGGCACATCGCGCAGCGCTCTTGGCTGTCCAACCTCGCAAGGACCTGCGGGATCGAGCACCTCACGACCCTCCTGGCGGTTTATGTATTTCGCCAGCCCACACTTTTCAAGCACGTGCCACCCAGCATCAGAGACATCTGGCTTTGGCATGCCGCAGAGGAAATCGAACATCAGTGCCTGACGCTGAATCTTTATCGGGCCGCAGGGGGCGGGTACCTGCGTCGCATCGCGTATTTTTTTCTGATTGTTGTGACCGCAAACACGACGATTCTGGCTCAAACGCTCACCAACCTTGCGCACGACGGTCAACTCCTCAAACCGCGCACGTGGCGAGACGCTTGCGTTCTATTTTGGGGCCGCCAAGGGCTGGCCTGGTTCTTCGCCAGGCACTTACCCACGTACCTACGCCGAGACTTCAACCCGAAGGATCACCATCGCGAGGCGTGTGCCACCGCCTTGCGTTGGTTACGGGACTACCGGGGCCGAGGCTTGGACGGTCAAAGCACGCACGAGGAGACGTCAGCACACAGCACCGACCCCGGCCTCGTTTAAAGATGCCGACAAAGTTCATCGTCGCGGCCCTGGGCACTCATTCAATCGGACATCGCGAAGGCCCTCACAGCTCGAAAGCCAGTTGTCGATGGTCTGGCTGAACCCGGCAGGGTCGTCCGACATGACCCAGTGCCCGCCAGGGAACTCCACCACCGCACTGCCCCGCGCGCCGCGCAGTTTGGCAAGCCACGACGGCGAGTGAAATTGCAAGGGCTTGCGGCGGCCGAAAAGATAGAGGATCGGCGGCTTGAGCGCATGAAACTCGAAGCCACGAAACGCGCCGCGCCAGTAATCCAGGTAGGGGTAGTTCATGCGGTGATGAATGTGTTGCCCTAGCCTGGGGCTGCCGAGGACCGAGGCCATCTTTCGGGTCATGCGATCGCCAACATCCCCCCCGAGGGCATAGGCGATCAGGAGCACGGCCTGGTAGGACAGCAAAACGAGTTGCTCAAAACAACCCAGCGACTTGAAAAACCCCTTGCGTGTGATGTCGCCTACGTCCACGCCCACGATCGCGGCCACACGCTCGGGGAAGCGGCAGGCGTAGGCGTAACCATAGGCCGCCCCCCAGTCGTGGACCAACAGGACGATCTTCGACGAGGGGCTGTAGTGGTCGGCGATCGTGCGGATCCGATCTAACACCGCGTCGACCGTCGGGCTCCGCTTCGTCGGCGGCATGCCATTGCCTGCATAGCCAGGCAGATCAAAACGCACGCAGCGCCAGCGCGGATGCAGCGCCTGCACCGTCGACTCCCACAAGCGATGCGTATCCGGCCAGCCATGGATCATGACGATCAGCGGACCGGTGCGTCCCGAGGCGTACACCTGGGCTCCGTCAATCCAAGTCGAGAGCGTCTCCATGGGGGTGAGCAAGCAGCATGACCTTGGATTACACGAGCGTCTGGCGCTGCGCGGCCAACAATGTCAGCGCCCGGGCGCAGGCGCCAATCACCCAGGCCGCACCCGAGAAAGACTGACTGGTTACATTAGTGACTAATCAGTCACTTATCTCGCAAAAGCCCCATGAAATTCCTGAACTCCCTCATCCACGGTGACGCACTGGCCCAGATCCTGATGGAAGGCCACAACCCCTACGCCCTGCAAAAACTCGAGACTGCCGACGTCGATGCCTTGCGCCAGGCCATGCAGACCGGCGAGGCCCTGCAGGCCTATGGGGTGGGCCGTATCGTGATGTCGGGGCGGGGGGTGTGGGCGGTGACCGACCGCGCCGTCCTCCTGCGCAACGCCAGCCAGCAGGGTGTGCAGACGATTGCGCTGGACCAGGTGCAATCCTTTGAGGCGGTGCGGGGGCGCTTTGGCCACACGGTGCGTTTGAGCGCTCAGGGCCGCAACTGGAGCTTGTTCGGTGTCGACCGCGAACTGGCCCGCGCCCTGCACCTGGCTTTTGAGGCACGCGGCGTCGCCAGCCAGTTTGAGGACAAGCAGGCCGACAGCCCCTTCTGGCGTTCGTCCGAGGCCGCGGCCCAGGACTGCCTGCAAGACGCGCGCGGCCGGCTGCAAGCCGCCTAAGGCCAGGCCCGCGTGGCCGGCACTCTGCTGCCTAGCCGCGACGCGGCGCTGGCGCGTATCGCGCGCGTGCAGCCTGCAGACTACGCGCGCACGCGCAATCACCTGGAGGGGGCCGTCACCGGCCTCTCTCCGTATTTGACGCACGGCCTCGTCACCTTGCACGACGTACTGGCCGGGGTGCTCGAACGCGAGCCGCTGGCGATCGGGCACAAGCTGGTGTTCGAGCTGGGGTGGCGCGAGTTCTTCCGCCATGTGTGGGCGCATGCGGGCGATGACATCCTGAACTCGCTCCATCCGGGCCCGCTGCCGGACTCCGCCTACGACCCGGTGCTGCCGCAGGATATCCGCGAGGCGCGCACCGGCGTGCCCGTGATCGACCAGGCCGTGCGCACGCTCTATGCCACCGGCACTTTGCATAACCACGCACGCATGTGGCTGGCCAGCTACGTGGTGCACCTGCGGCGTGTGCACTGGCGCGCGGGCGCAGACTGGATGGTGGCCCACCTGCTCGATGGTGATCTGGCCAGCAACCATCTGAGCTGGCAATGGGTGGCGGGCACCGGCAGCCACAAGCCCTATCTGTTCGACGCGCAGAACGTGGCGCGCTACGCGCCCGCGCACTGGCACAGCCCGGGCACCGTGATCGATCAATCCTACGAGGCGCTCGAGCGGATCGCGCGCGGCGGACCGCGACCGAACCATCGGGCGCGCACCCCCGCGCTCACCGAGGAACCGCCGCTGCAATCGGCGCCCCCACCCGATCTCAGGCTGCACGGCCCCGATCTGGCGCAAGCCCGGCACGGGCAAGGCCGCACGGTCTGGCTGGTACATCCCTGGGCCCTGCGCGCACCGCCTGCCGACCTACCGGCCGACACCGAGGTGATCGGGGTGTACCTGCGCGAACATCACGCCGCTTGGCCCTGGCCTGAGACGCGCTGGCGCTGGGTAGACGCGGCGATGGCGGCATGGGCCCCGCGACGCTGGTTCGTGGACGCGCCGGGGCTGGCTGTGGCCCTAGCGGACGCGGCCCAGGTGCGTACCATGGCCGACCCGCACATCGCGCGGTACCTCGCGCCATTCGTGCAGCTCGATCCCGCACCGACGCTCTTCCCCCCGGTGGAGCGTCGCTGCCAGAGCTTTTCGCAATGGTGGACGCGCGCCACGCGCGGTGTGCAGCGGGCGCAGTCCCTGCTCTGACGCCCCGGGGGCGTGCGCACCATTTTGGCGCTCTGAATCGCGTCACGCACCAGATCACATCATCGCCGTGAACTGGCACTGCCAGCACACACCGGCCTGCATGGCGCATCGGCGTGAAGTACGGGACCACGTCTCCCCAGCGTGGCGCACAGCTCCTGCGCACGCAAACAACAGCTGGCCCAGAGCTTGCATATTGCTGTGCATCCAATGTTCTGGAGGCCTGCAATG
>CANHSE010000206.1 GCA_947463025.1 Comamonadaceae bacterium | reverse complement strand
CTGGCGCAGGTCCTGGGCCTGCCTGCAGCCGATGGCCTGATCCCCTGGGCCGCCTGGGAGCGGGTTCAGAACGGTCAGGCGCCAGGGGAAGAGGCCTGGGCCTGGATCACGCCCTGCCACTGGCACGTGGCGCAAGACCACATCCTCATGCGTCCGGTCGACTCACTGGATTTGGACGAGGCCGCCTCGCGCACGCTGCTGGCGACCATCGCCCCCTACTTTCACGAAGACGGCATCGCCCTGGACTTCGTCGCCCCCACGCGCTGGCGGGCGCGGGGTGCGGTGTTTCGCGATTTGGCCTGCGCCAGCCTAGACCGGGTGGTGGGCCGCCGCGTCGATGACTGGCTGCCACGCGCCGCGGCCGCACGCCCCCTACGCCGCCTGCAACAAGAGATGCAGATGCTGCTGTACACGCACCCGGTGAACGCGGCGCGCGAAGACGCGGGCCTGCCTCCGATCAACTCCTTCTGGGTCAGCGGCGCAGGCGTGCTCGGCTCCTTGCCGGCTGCCACATCGTCGGTACAAGTGGACGCGCGCTTGCGCCCCGCTGCGTTGGCGGGGCTCTCAGATGAATGGGCGGTGCAGTGGCGCGCCCTGGATGCACAGGTCCTACCGGACCTGCTCGAAGCCGTGGACGCAGGGCAATCGGTCGCCCTGACCCTTTGCGGCGAACGCCACGCCCGCACCTGGGCGACCCCCTCTCCCCGCGGGTGGCAACGCGCCATCCGCCTGCTGCGTCCGCCGTCGGTGGCCCAAGCGCTGAAAGAACTATGAAAATCATTGCCCGCGACATCCCCCCCCGCGCCGCCTGGGCCCTGGAGCAGGCTGGCGTGCACCCGCTGCTAGCGCAACTCTTTGCCGCACGCGGCGTCACCGACCGCGACGAGCTCGATGACGGCTTGGCCCGCCTGCTGCCGCCAGAGGGCCTGCAGGGCGCGCAAGGCGCAGCGCGCCTGCTGGCCGATGCGATCGCCAACAACAAACGCATCTGCATCGTCGCCGACTACGACTGCGACGGCGCCACGGCCTGCGCCGTCGCCGTTCGCGGCCTGCGCTTGCTGGGTGCACCCCATGTGGCTTACCTCGTGCCCGATCGCGTGGTCGATGGCTATGGCTTGACGGCGCCCATCGCGCAGCGGGTGCATGCCCAGGGCGCCGATCTGCTGGTCACCGTGGACAACGGCATCGCCAGCGTCGAGGGCGTGGCACAGGCCAATGCGCTGGGCCTGCAGGTGCTGGTCACCGACCACCACTTGCCGGGCCCCGAGTTGCCGCAGGCCGCGGTGATCGTCAACCCCAATCAGCCCGGATGCAGCTTCGCCAGCAAGTCACTGGCGGGCGTGGGCGTGATGTTCTATGTGCTGCTGGCACTGCGCGCCGAGCTGCGCGGGCGCGGCGCCTTCGACGCGGGCCAGCAGCCCAAGCTCGACACCCTGCTGCCCATCGTGGCCCTGGGCACGGTGGCCGATGTGGTCAAGCTCGATCCCAACAACCGTCGTCTGGTGGCCCAGGGCCTGCGCCGGGTCCGCGCGGGCCTGATGCCGGCTGGTCTGGCCGCACTCTTTACAGCCGCCGGTCGCAACGCGCGCGCCGCCACCAGCTTTGATTTCGGCTTCGCGCTCGGCCCGCGTATCAATGCCGCGGGCCGGCTTTCCGACATGACCCTGGGCATTGAATGCCTGCTCACCGACGACCCGGTGCGCGCCGAGGAACTGGCACGCGCGCTGGATGGCATCAACCGCGAGCGGCGCGAGATCGAAGGCGATATGCGCGAGCAGGCCCTGGCGCTGGCGCAGTCGCTGTTCGATTCGGAGGAAGAACCGCCACCGGCCATCTGCGTGTTCGACCCCGACTTTCATGAAGGCGTAGTCGGCATCGTGGCCTCGCGGATCAAGGAGCAGTTTCATCGCCCGACCTTCGTCTTTGCCGCCAGCCAGGCGCCGGGCAAGGAACACGAACTCAAAGGCTCGGGCCGTTCGATTCCTGGCTTTCACCTGCGCGATGCGCTGGACCTGGTCGCCAAGCAACATCCGGGCGTGCTGCTGCGATTTGGCGGCCATGCGATGGCGGCGGGCTGCACCGTCGCCGAAGAACATCTGGACACCTTCGAGCAGGCGCTGGCCGAGATCGCGGCCCAGTGGCTGGATCCGGCCACGCTGCAACGCCGACTGGAAACGGACGGTCCGCTCGCCCCCGAATACCGACGTACCGACTTGGTCGACACCCTGCAGCAGCAGGTCTGGGGCCAGGGCTTTGCGCCGCCGGTGTTCAGCGAGGAGGTGGACATCGTCTCGCAGCGACTGGTAGGCGAGAAGCACATGGCCCTGAAGATCCGTCACCAGGGTCACCCTGTCGATGGCATCTGGTTCGGCCGCACCGAGCCGCTGCCCGCGCGGGTCAAGCTGGCTTTTCGGCTCGACGCCGACGAATGGCAAGGGCAGCGCCGCGTACGCTTTCTGGTTGAAGGCGCCGAGTACTGAGCGACTTCAGCGCACCGCCACGCGCAGTCGATGACAGCGGGCGATGGTGGAACCACGGAGAGAGGCCAGGCACTCGCTCAAGGCCCGCGACTGCGCCTGCAGCAGCTGGCGACGCAACTCGGCGCGCTGCATCTCTTGGACGCACAGCAGGTAGAGGGACAGAATCTCGCCGGCGAGCAAAGCGCCGACCAACGTCCAGAGCCAAGCGTGCGAGCGTGGAAGAGGCCGAATCACCCCCCATCGTGGAACGCAGACCGAGCCCCCGGCGTAGGAAAGCCCCGCCGGCCACTGACATGAAAAGACGGACTCGCCCGGATCAGGCCTTGGGCAGCGTGACGCCGCGCTGGCCCTGGTACTTGCCGCCGCGGTCCTTGTAGCTCACGTCGCAGACCTCGTCGCTCTCGAAGAACAGCACCTGGGCGCAGCCTTCGCCAGCGTAGATGCGGGCGGGCAGCGGCGTGGTGTTGCTGAACTCGAGCGTGACATAGCCCTCCCACTCGGGCTCGAAGGGGGTGACGTTCACGATGATCCCGCAGCGGGCGTAGGTGCTCTTGCCCAGGCAGATGGTCAGCACATTACGCGGGATACGAAAGTATTCGACGGTGCGGGCCAGCGCGAAGCTGTTCGGGGGAATGATGCAGGAGTCACCATGAAAGTCGACGAAGCTTTTCTCATCGAAGTTCTTGGGGTCGACCACGGTGCTGTGAATGTTGGTGAAGACCTTGAATTCGGGTGCGCAGCGGATGTCGTAGCCATAGCTGGACGTGCCATAGCTGATCACCCGCTGGCCGTTGGCCTCGCGCACTTGTTTGGGCTCGAAAGGGTCGATCAGACCGTGCTGTTCGGCCATGCGGCGGATCCACTTGTCGCTCTTGATGGTCATGGGGTGCTCCTGCCGGAATTGTAGGGGGCATGAAAAAGCCGCCCGAAGGCGGCTTACGGGAGGCCGACCTGAGCCTCAGGCGGCCTGGAGGGCCGCAATCCGCTCCTCGATGGGCGGGTGGCTGGAGAACAGCTTGCCCACGCCCGAGGTGATGCCCATGGCCTGCAGACCTTGGGGCAAGGCGCCCGGCACCATGCCGCCCAGGCGCGCCAGCGCATTGACCATGGGCTGCTTGCGCCCCATCAGGTCGGCGGCGCCACGGTCGGCGCGGAACTCGCGCTGGCGCGAGAACCAGGCCACGATGATGGCAGCCAGGAAGCCCAGCACGATGTCCAGCACGATGGTGGTCACCCAGTAGCCGATGCCAGGGCCGGTGTTCTCGGAATCGTTGCGACGCAGGAAGCTGTCGACCGCGTAGCCGATCACGCGCGAGAGGAACACGACGAAGGTGTTCATCACGCCCTGGATCAGAGCCATGGTGACCATGTCGCCATTGGCGATGTGGGCCACTTCATGGCCGATCACCGCCTCGACTTCCTCGCGCGTCATGCCTTGCAGCAAACCGGTGGACACCGCCACCAGGGCGTTGTTCTTGAAGGCGCCCGTGGCAAAAGCATTGGGCTCGCCCTCGAAAATGCCGACCTCGGGCATGCCGATGCCGGCCTTGTCGGCAAAGCGCCGCACGGTGTCGACGATCCAGGCCTCGTCGGCGTTGCGCGGCTGCGTGATCAGCTG
>CANHSE010000205.1 GCA_947463025.1 Comamonadaceae bacterium | reverse complement strand
GTGCGCCAGTCCCGCCCACACCCCGTTTGGGCGGGGGTGGCCGATGGCAGCTGGTTCTACTTCGTCCATAGCTACTACGCCCGGCCGTCGGATGCCCGCCACACCGTGGGGGAGGCAGACTATGGCGAGAGCTTTACCGCTGCGGTTGCACGCGATAATATTTTTGCCACCCAGTTCCACCCCGAGAAAAGTGCTGACTCCGGCCTGGCCCTTTACCGCAACTTCCTGCACTGGAATCCCTGATTCCGCCCCTTTCCCATGCTGCTCATTCCCGCCATTGACCTGAAGGATGGTCACTGCGTCCGCCTCAAGCAAGGCGACATGGACCAGGCCACCACCTTTGGCGAAGACCCGGCGGCCATGGCCCGCAGCTGGCTGGAAAAAGGCGCCCGGCGCCTGCACCTGGTGGACCTCAATGGCGCCTTTGCCGGCAAGCCCCAAAACTTCTCGGCCATCAAGTCCATCCTCAAGGCGGTGGGCGATGACATCCCGGTGCAACTCGGGGGCGGCATTCGCGATCTGGACACCATCGAGAAATACATCGACAGCGGCCTGCGCTACGTGATCATCGGTACCGCTGCCGTCAAAAACCCCGGCTTTCTCAAGGATGCGTGCAGCGCCTTCGGCGGTCACATCATCGTGGGCCTGGACGCCAAGGACGGCAAGGTCGCCACCGATGGCTGGAGCAAGCTCACTGGCCACGAAGTCATCGACCTGGCCAAGAAATTCGAGGACTGGGGCGTCGAGTCCATCATCTACACCGACATCGGCCGCGACGGCATGCTCTCGGGCATCAACATCGACGCCACTGTCAAGCTGGCGCAGTCGCTCACCATCCCCGTGATCGCCTCGGGCGGCCTGTCTAATCTGACCGACATCGAGAAGCTGTGCGCTGTCGAGGACGAAGGCATCGAGGGCGTGATCTGCGGGCGCGCCATCTACAGCGGCGACCTCGATTTCGCCGCTGCGCAAGCCAAGGCCGACGAACTAGGCGGGTGATGGCCCACCCCCGAAGCGGCGCACTGCGTGTCGCCGCCTCCCCCTCCAGGGGGCGCCGCCAGCGGCCCGGCGGAGCCGGATCCGCGGCTGCCACTGGCCTCGGGGTCTGCGCTCATTCCTGAATCATTTAAAGTCTTTCGCCATGCTCGCTAAACGCATCATCCCTTGCCTGGACGTCACGGGCGGCCGTGTGGTCAAGGGCGTGAACTTCGTTGAGTTGCGCGATGCCGGTGACCCGGTCGAAATCGCGGCCCGCTACAACGAGCAGGGTGCCGACGAACTCACGTTTCTGGACATCACCGCCACCAGCGACGGGCGTGACCTGATCCTCCCCATCATCGAGGCGGTGGCCTCGCAGGTGTTCATCCCCCTGACTGTGGGCGGTGGCGTGCGCACCGTCGATGATGTACGTCGCCTGCTCAATGCGGGCGCCGACAAGACCAGCTTCAATTCGGCTGCCATCGCCAACCCGCAGGTGATCTCCGACGCATCCGACCGCTATGGCGCGCAGTGCATCGTGGTGGCCATCGACGCCAAGCGCCGCACCGGCGACGACGAAGCCGCCCGCGGCCCGGGCTGGGACGTCTACAGCCACGGCGGGCGTAAGAACACCGGCCTGGACGCCGTGGCCTGGGCCACTGAGATGGCGCGTCGCGGTGCCGGCGAGATTCTTTTGACCAGCATGGACCGTGACGGCACCAAGTCTGGCTTTGATCTGGCCCTCACGCGCGCGGTGGCCGACGCGGTGGCCGTGCCGGTCATCGCCTCGGGGGGCGTGGGCAACCTGGACCACTTGGCCGACGGCGTGCAGCAAGGCGGCGCCGATGCGGTGCTGGCCGCCAGCATCTTTCATTACGGCGAATACACCGTGCAACAGGCCAAGCGCCACATGCACGCCCGCGGGGTATCGGTGCGCCTGTGAGCGCAAGGCCGATACGCCATCGGCGACAATCGATCGCATGCAGTGGCTCGATCACGTCAAATGGGATGAGCGCGGGCTGATCCCCGTCATCGCGCAGGAGGCATCCAGCGGCGATGTGCTGATGTTCGCCTGGATGAACCGTGAGGCCCTGGCCCGCACCGCCCAGGAGGGCCGGGCGGTCTATTTCAGCCGCTCTCGCAACAAGCTTTGGCCCAAGGGCGAGGAATCCGGCCATGTGCAGACGGTGCACGAGATCCGCCTCGATTGCGACAACGACGTCATCCTGCTGCGTGTCACCCAGCTGGGGCACGAGCCCGGCATCGCCTGTCACACCGGCCGCCACAGCTGCTTTTTCCTTCGCCTGCAGGATGGCGCCTGGCAACCCTGTGAGCCGGTTCTCAAAGACCCGGCCACGATCTACAAGTAAGCGTCATGTCCTCCACACCTTCTGCCACGGATTCCCTGGCCCGCCTGGCCGCCGTCATTGAAAGTCGCAAGCCCGCTCAGGGCGGTGACCCTGAGCGCAGCTACGTGGCGCGCTTGTTGCACAAAGGGCCCGATGCCTTTCTCAAAAAGGTGGGCGAAGAGGCCACCGAGGTGGTGATGGCCGCCAAGGACGTCGATCACGGCGGCGATCCGCACAAACTCGTGGGCGAGGTGGCCGACCTGTGGTTTCACACCCTGATCGCGCTGGCCCACTACGGCCTCACGCCTGACGACGTGGTGGCCGAACTCGTACGCCGTGAAGGCTTGTCGGGCCTGGAAGAAAAAGCCCTGCGCAAAGCCCAGGCCCGCGAGGCCGGCCAGGCCTGAGCGCTCTTCGTCGACAGCAAACCATGACCGAGCCCGAGGTCCTTGACCCCATCGACGCCCGCCCGCGTTCGTCGGGTGAGCGGATGTTGATGCATGTTCTGTATGGCATGCACACCGCCGCCTGGCTGTCACTGGGCACGCTGGCAGTGATCGCCCTGATCGTGAACTACATCCGCCGCGCCGACGATCCCGACCCTCTGTACATCCTTCACCACCGCTACATGATCACCACCTTCTGGTGGACGGTGGTGTGGCTGTTGCTGACCGCACCGGTATACCTGCTTTTCGTGTTGCCGGGCGCCCTGGCCCATGCGATCGTGGGCCTGTGGTACCTGTATCGATGCATCCGCGGCTGGCTGCGGTTTGCCCACAACGCCCCGCCGCAGGGGCCTGTCCTGTCATGACGCACGACCCTAACTGCCTGTTTTGCAAGATCGCCCAGGGCCAGATTCCTTCTCGCAAGGTCTACGAAGACGACCAGATCTACGCCTTCCACGACATCCACCCCTGGGCGCCGGTGCATTTTTTGATGATTCCCAAGGCCCATATTGCGTCGCTGGCCCAGGTCGACGGCCAGCACGAGGCCCTGCTGGGGCGCATGATGACCCTGGTGCCGAAGCTGGCATTGCAGGAGGGGTGCAATCCGTACCCCGAGGGCGGCTGGCGGGTGGTTACCAATACGGGCGCCGAGGGCGGCCAGGAGGTGCATCATCTGCATATCCACGTCATGGGCGGCCCGCGTCCCTGGTTCAAGGGCTGAGGCTGCCCCGCCCCTGCGAGGGGGCTTGGCCCCGCGGGTCTAGAATCCCCCGCAATTCACTGCATTCATTCAGGAGTCACCCATGGGTACTTTTTCCATCTGGCATTGGCTGATCGTTCTCTTGATCATCGTGCTGGTCTTCGGCACCAAAAAACTCAAGAACATCGGCTCTGACCTTGGCGGCGCCGTCAAGGGCTTCAAGGACGGCGTGAAAGACGGTTCGGCCCCAGCCGAGTCCACCGCTGCCACGACCCCCTCGCCTGCGACCCCCCCGCAACAGGCCCCCTTGGCGCAGCCCGCGGGCGACAACAAGACCACCATCGACGTCGAGGCCCGCAACAAGTCCTGAATCGGCTCACACGCACCCTGAAGCGGCCCGGCGCGTCCGGGTTCTGCGACGTGCGCTCGCTGGCTCGCTCCTTCCGTGATAGACCTCGGCCTCTCCAAGATCGCGCTGATCGGCGCCGTGGCGTTGATCGTCATCGGCCCCGAGAAGCTGCCGCGTGTCGCGCGCACGGTCGGCGCCTTGCTCGGGAAGGCGCAGCGCTATGTGTCCGACGTCAAGGCCGAGGTCAATCGTTCGATGGAGCTCGACGAGCTTCGCAAGATG
>CANHSE010000204.1 GCA_947463025.1 Comamonadaceae bacterium | reverse complement strand
TGCGCGAGACCTACTGCGGCACCCTGGGCGCCGAGTACATGTTCATCTCCGACCAGACGCAAAAGCGCTGGTGGCAGCAAAAGCTCGAGTCCATTCGCAGCAAGCCCAACTTCCTGGCCGAGCGCAAAAAGCACATCCTCGATCGCCTGACCGCCGCCGAGGGCCTCGAGCGTTACCTGCACACCAAGTACGTGGGCCAAAAGCGCTTCTCCCTCGAAGGCGGTGAGAGCTTCATCGCCGCGATGGACGAACTCATTCAGCTCGCCGGCGAAAAGGGCGTGCAGGAAATCGTGATCGGCATGGCCCACCGCGGCCGCCTGAACGTGCTGGTCAACACACTGGGCAAGATGCCTGGCGATCTGTTTGCCGAGTTCGACCACACGGCCCCCGAAGATCTGCCGGCCGGTGACGTGAAGTACCACCAGGGCTTTAGCTCCGACGTCACCACCCGCGGTGGCCCGGTGCACCTGGCGCTGGCCTTCAACCCCTCGCACCTGGAGATCGTCAACCCGGTGGTCGAGGGCAGCGTGCGTGCCCGCATGGACCGCCGCGGCGACCCGCAGGGTCGTCAGGTGCTGCCCGTGCTGGTGCACGGCGATGCCGCCTTTGCGGGCCAGGGCGTTAACCAGGAAACCCTGGCGCTGGCGGCCACCCGCGGCTACAGCACAGGCGGCACGGTGCACCTGATCATCAACAACCAGATCGGCTTCACCACCTCCGACCCGCGCGATCTGCGCTCCACTCTGTATTGCACCGACATCGTCAAGGGCGTCGAGTCGCCCGTGCTGCACGTCAACGGCGACGACCCCGAGGCCGTGGTGCTGGCCACCCAGCTGGCGCTCGAATACCGCATGGAATTCGCCAAGGACGTGGTGGTCGACATCGTGTGCTTTCGCAAGCTGGGTCACAACGAGCAGGACACCCCCAGCCTCACCCAGCCCCTCATGTACAAGAAGATTGCGGCCCACCCGGGCACCCGCAAGTTGTACGGCGAGCGTTTGGCCACCCAGGGCGTGCTGCCGGCCGATGGCCCCGACGCGATGGTCAAGGCCTATCGCGCCGCGATGGACGCAGGCAAGCACACGGTCGACCCGGTGCTGACCAACTTCAAGAGCAAGTTCGTGGTCGACTGGTCGCCCTTCCTGGGCAAGAAGTGGACCGACGCCGCCGAGACCGCCATCCCGCTGGCCGAGTGGAAGCGCCTGTCCGAGCGCATCACCAGCATCCCGACCAACATCACCCCGCACCAACTGGTCAAGAAAGTCCTCGATGACCGGGCTGCCATGGGTCGCGGCGAGATCAATGTCGACTGGGGCATGGGCGAACACATGGCCTTTGCATCGCTGGTCGCATCGGGATTCCCGGTGCGCTTGTCGGGCGAGGATTGCGGCCGTGGCACCTTCACCCACCGCCACGCCGTCATTCACGATCAGAACCGCGAGAAGTGGGACGTGGGCACCTACGTGCCCCTGGAAAACGTCGCCGACAACCAGGCCCCGTTCGTCGTGATCGACTCCATCCTGTCCGAAGAGGCGGTGATGGCTTTCGAATACGGCTACGCCTCGAATGACCCCAACACCCTGGTGATCTGGGAAGCGCAGTTTGGCGATTTCGCCAACGGCGCGCAGGTGGTGATCGACCAGTTCATCGCATCGGGCGAGGTCAAGTGGGGCCGCGTCAACGGCATCACGCTGATGCTGCCGCACGGCTACGAAGGCCAGGGCCCGGAGCACAGCTCGGCCCGCGTCGAGCGCTTCATGCAGCTGGCTGCTGACACCAATATGCAGATCGTGCAGCCCACCACGGCCAGCCAGATCTTCCACGTGCTGCGTCGCCAGATGGTGCGCCCGCTGCGCAAGCCCTTGGTGATCTTCACGCCCAAGTCCTTGCTTCGCAACAAGGACGCGACCTCGCCGCTGTCCGAGTTCACCAAGGGCGGTTTCCAGACCGTCATTCCGGACTCGCGTGACCTCAAGGGCGACAAGGTCAAGCGCGTGATTGCCTGCTCGGGCAAGGTCTATTACGACCTGGCCAAGAAGCGCGAAGAAAAGGGTGCCGACGACGTGGCCATCATCCGCGTCGAACAGCTCTATCCCTTCCCGCACAAGGCCTTCGCCACCGAGTTGAAGAAGTACCCGAACGCCACCGACATCGTGTGGTGCCAGGACGAGCCCCAGAACCAGGGCGCGTGGTTCTTCATCCAGCACAACATCCACGAAAACATGCTGGAGGGCCAGAAGCTCGGTTACGCGGGTCGCGCCGCCTCCGCCTCGCCGGCGGTGGGCTATTCGCACCTGCACCAAGAGCAGCAAAAGGCGCTGGTGGATGCCGCCTTCGCCAAGCTCAAGGGCTTTGTTCTGACCAAATAAATTTCAGGAAACAGATTCATGGCAATCGTTGAAGTCAAAGTCCCGCAACTGTCCGAGTCCGTTGCGGAAGCTACCTTGCTGCAGTGGAAGAAAAAGGCCGGTGAGGCCGTCGCCCAGGACGAGATCCTGATCGAGATCGAGACCGACAAGGTGGTGATGGAAGTGCCCGCGCCCAGCGCCGGCGTGCTCGCCGAGATCGTGGTGGGTGATGGCGGCACCGTCGTCGCCGAGCAACTGATTGCGAAGATCGACACCGACGGCAAGGCCGGCGCTGTCGCCGCGCCCGCTGCAGCCCCGGCCGCCGCGCCTGCGCCGGCTGCTGCCGCAGTCGCCACGGGGGGCGCCATGGCCGGTGTGGCCATGCCCGCCGCCGCCAAGCTCATGGCCGACAACCAACTGGCCGCAGGCTCCGTGGCCGGCAGCGGCAAGGACGGCCGCGTGACCAAGGGCGATGTACTGGCCGCTGTGGCCGGTGGCGCCAAGGTGGCGCCTTCGGTGCCGGTGTCCGTGGCGCCCAAGGCCTCCTTGCCCCAGGTGGCTGCACCGGCCGGTCTGGACCTGGGCAACCGCCCCGAGCAGCGCGTGCCCATGAGCCGTCTGCGCGCCCGCGTCGCCGAGCGTCTGCTGCAATCGCAGGCCACCAACGCCATCCTGACCACCTTCAACGAGGTGAACATGGCGCCGGTGATGGAAATGCGCAAGCGCTTTCAAGAGAAGTTCGAGAAAGAGCACGGCGTCAAGATCGGCTTCATGTCCTTCTTCGTGAAGGCTGCCGTGCACGCCCTCAAGAAATACCCGGTGCTCAATGCCTCGGTCGATGGCAACGATGTCGTCTACCACGGCTACTTTGACATCGGCATCGCGGTGGGCTCGCCGCGCGGTCTGGTGGTGCCGATCCTGCGTAACGCCGACCAGATGTCCTTCGCCGACATCGAGAAGAAGATCTCTGAGTTCGGCGCCAAGGCGCGTGATGGCAAGCTGGGCATCGAGGAGATGACCGGTGGCACCTTCTCGATCTCCAACGGCGGTGTGTTCGGCTCCATGCTGTCCACGCCCATCATCAACCCGCCGCAGTCGGCCATCCTGGGCGTGCACGCCACCAAGGACCGCGCCGTCGTCGAGAACGGGCAGGTGGTGGTGCGCCCCATGAACTACCTGGCCATGTCCTATGACCACCGCATCATCGATGGTCGCGAGGCGGTCTTGGGTCTGGTGGCGATGAAGGAAGCGCTTGAAGATCCCGCCCGTCTCCTTTTCGATATTTAAGGAGCCGATGTGAGCAAACAATTCGACGTTATCGTCATCGGCGGTGGCCCTGGCGGCTACATCGCGGCGATTCGCGCGGCCCAACTGGGGATGAACGTGGCCTGCATCGACGAGTGGAAAAACGCCCAGGGCGGCCCTGCGCCCGGTGGCACCTGCACCAACGTCGGCTGCATCCCGTCCAAGGCGCTGCTGCAGTCGTCCGAGCACTTTGACCACGCCAACCATCACTTCGCAGACCATGGCATCTCGGCCAAGGACGTGAAGATGGACGTGTCCAAGATGCTGGCGCGCAAGGACACCGTCATCAAGCAAAACAACGACGGCATCCTCTATCTGCTCAAGAAAAACAAGGTGAGCTTCTTCCACGGCCGCGGCTCCTTTGCCAAGGCGGTGGACGGCGGCTACGAGATCCAGGTTGCCGGCGCCGCCACGGAGACCTTGGTCGGCAAGCAGGTGATCGTGGCCACCGGCTCCAACGCACGCGCGCTGCCCGGCGTGCCTTTTGACGAAAAGAATGTGCTGTCCAACGATGGCGCGCTTCGTCTGGGTGCAGTCCCGAAG
>CANHSE010000203.1 GCA_947463025.1 Comamonadaceae bacterium | reverse complement strand
GGGTTGCGGGCGCTGCACTTTGCGCAGCAGGCCTTGCCGCCCGCGCTGGAGGGCCGGGACATCCAGGTGCAGGGCCGCATCGTGGACATGCCCCAGCGCGGGGAGTTCGGGCCGCGCTTCGTGCTGGAGGTGACCCAGGCCGAAGTCGACGGCGTGCCGCCACGCCTGCTGATCTCCTGGTACCACGGGCCTGCCGCACCGGATGAAGGCGCCGCGCCGGCGCGCACCAGTGCGGTGCTGCGCGCTGGCGAGCATTGGCGCTTTGTGGTGCGCCTGAAGGCGCCGCATGGTCTGCGCAATCCGCGCGGTTTCGACTACGAACTGTGGCTCTGGGAGCGCGGCATTCAGGCCACCGGCTCGGTCCGCGCCGGGGTGCTGCCGCCGCAGCGGCTGGCGCCCGCACCCGCGCTGTCTTTGCAGGGCGCGCGTCAGTCCTTGCGCGACGCCGTGTTCGCGCGCGTTGAGGATGTGGCGCCCGCCGGTGTGCTCGCGGGGCTGGCGGTAGGCGACCAGCAGGCGATCACGCAGGCCGACTGGGACGTGTTTCGTGCAGCAGGCGTGGCACACCTGATGAGCATTTCCGGCCTGCATGTGACGATGTTCGCGTGGCTGGCTGCGGCGGTCGTGGGCGCGGCCTGGCGGCGCTGCGCCCCTCTGTGCCTGATGTGGCCGGCTCCGCATGCGGCGCGGGTGGGCGGCATCGCACTGGCCGCGCTGTATGCGGCCTTCAGCGGGGGCGGTATCCCGGCGCAGCGCACGGTCTGGATGCTGACGATCGTGGGCCTGCTGCGGCTGGCGGGCCTGCGTTGGCCCTGGCCGTATGTCTGGGGTGGCGTGGCCGCTGGCATGGCGCTGATTGACCCGTGGGCGCTGCTGCAGCCCGGCTTCTGGCTCAGTTTCGTGGCGGTGGGCATTCTGTTCGCCACGGACGATGGGTCGACCCACGCCCGTTCGGCAGGTCTGGGCGCGCGGTGTCGCGCGCTGTTGCGCGAGCAAGGCGTGATCACCGTCGCCCTGGCGCCGCTGACGCTGGCCTTGTTCGGGCAGGTGTCCCTGATCGGGCTGCTGGCCAATCTGGTGGCGATTCCCTGGGTGACCTTGGTGGTCACGCCCCTGGCGCTGGCGGGCGCGCTGTGGGCGCCGCTGTGGGACGCGGGCGCTTGGGCGGTGGGGGTCTTGATGCAGGTGTTGCAGATCCTCGCGCTCTTGCCTGGCGGCGTGTGGTCGGCTGCTGCCGCGCCTGTGTGGGCGGCGTGGGCTGGCCTGGCGGGTGGGTTGCTGCTGGTGATGCGCCTGCCGCCGGCGCTGCGCGCGCTCGGGCTGCCGCTGATGTGGCCGCTGCTGACGTGGCAAGCACCGCGTCCGCCGGTGGGCCAGTTCGAGCTGCTGGCCGCCGACATCGGCCAGGGCACGGCGGTGATCGTGCGCACCGCCACCCGCAGCCTGTTGTACGACACCGGGCCTCGATTCGGCAGTGACAGCGATGCCGGTCAACGCGTCCTGCTGCCCCTGCTGCGCGCCTTGGGCGATCGCCCGGAGCGTGTGGTGGTGAGCCACCGCGACAACGATCACATCGGTGGTGCGGCCTCTGTGCTCGCCCAGCACCAGGACGCCGCACTGCTGTCGTCGATCGAGCACGGGCATCCGCTGGCGGTGCTGCATCGGCACACGCGCTGTCTGGCCGGACAGCACTGGAACTGGGACGGCGTTGACTTCGAGTTCCTGCATCCGCGCGCGGCCGATTACGCCGTGCGCCCCGGCAAGCCCAACACGGTCAGCTGCGTGCTGCGCATCACCGCAGCCGCCGACCACCCGGGGGCGGGCGCTTGCGCCCTGCTCACGGGCGACATCGAGCGCGCGCAGGAACTGGCGCTGGTCAGCACCCTGGGCAAGGCGCTGCGCTGCGACCTGCTGCTGGTGCCCCACCACGGCAGCAAGACCTCCTCCAGCGAGGTCTTCCTCGATGCGGTGCAGCCGCAGCTGGCCTTGGTCCAGGCGGGTTACCGCAATCGCTACGGTCACCCGGCGGAACCGGTGATGGCCCGCTACGCGCAGCGCGGCATCCCCGTGGTGACCTCGCCCGCATGCGGCGCGGCCGGTTGGTCCTCGAGCGCACCCGACCAGGTGCGTTGCGAGCGCGAGCAGGCACGTCGCTATTGGCACCACGCCACCCCGTGAATTCCACGACAGGGCTTGCTTCTGCGGCCCGAATATTGCTAGTCTGTGGCTGAGGAGTCGCCACCAGGAGGCGCAGTCGCATGCAGAAATTTGACGAAATGCTCGCCCGCGTATCTGGACCGGGCGTGATCGGTTTTGAGGGCGGGCCAGGTCCCGATGTGCGGCCGCACTATGCGGCCTACGCACGCTGGCTGACGCAGCAGACCGGCGGGTCCATGCGCGCGCGCCGCGAAGAAGCCGAAATGATCTTTCGCCGCGTGGGCATCACCTTCGCGGTCTACGGCGCCAAGGACGAAGACGGTGCGGGCACCGAGCGTCTGATCCCTTTTGACCTGATCCCGCGCATCATCCCCGCACACGAATGGCGCCAGCTCGAAAAAGGGCTGGTTCAACGTGTCACCGCCTTGAACCGCTTCCTGCACGACGTCTACCACGAGCAAGAAATCCTCAAGGCCGGCCTGATCCCCGCCGACCAGGTGCTGGGCAACGCGCAGTTTCGCCAAGAGATGATGGGGGTCTACACCCCGCATCGCGTCTACTCACACATCGCCGGCGTGGACATCGTGCGCGCGGCCAACGCGCAGGGCGAGGGCGAGTACTACGTGCTCGAAGACAACCTGCGCGTGCCCAGTGGCGTGAGCTACATGCTGGAAGACCGTCGCATGATGATGCGGCTATTCCCCGAGCTGTTTAGCCAGCATCGCGTGGCGCCGGTGATGCACTACCCCGACTTGCTGCTCGAGACCCTGCGCGCCAGCGCCCAGCCCGGCGCGCCGGACCCGACCGTGGTGGTGCTCACGCCCGGTATGTACAACAGCGCGTACTTCGAGCACGCCTTCCTCGCGCAGCAAATGGGCGTCGAGCTGGTCGAGGGGCAGGACCTGTTCGTCAAGGACCGCTATGTCTACATGCGCACCACACGCGGCCCGCGCCGGGTCGATGTGATCTATCGGCGCATCGACGACGACTTCCTCGACCCGTCTGTGTTTCGCGCCACGTCCACGCTGGGCTGCCACGGCCTGGTGGACGCCTATGCCGCCGGCAACGTGACCATCTGCAATGCCATCGGCACCGGCGTGGCGGATGACAAGTCGATCTACCCGTATGTGCCACAGATGATCGAGTTCTACCTGGGCGAGAAGCCGATCTTGAACAACGTGCCGACCTACATGGGCCGCAAGCCCGAGGACCTGGCCTACATCCTGGCCCACCTGCCCGAGCTCGTGGTCAAGGAGGTGCATGGCGCAGGGGGCTACGGCATGCTGGTGGGGCCCGCCGCCACGAAGCAGGAGATCGAGGATTTTCGTCGTGTGCTGCAGGCCAACCCCGGTGGCTACATCGCGCAGCCCACGCTCAGTCTCTCGAGTTGTCCCACCTATGTCGAGGCTGGTATCGCGCCGCGCCACATCGACCTGCGGCCCTTCGTGCTTTCGGGCAAGCAAGTGCAGATGGTGCCGGGCGGGCTCACGCGTGTGGCGCTCAAGGAAGGTTCTTTGGTGGTGAATTCGTCCCAGGGCGGCGGCACCAAAGACACCTGGATTCTGGAGGAGTGATGACCCACCCCCGAAGCGCCCTCGGCGCCTCCCCCTCAAGGGGGCGCCACCCGCGGCCCGGCAAAGCCGGTTCCGCGCTGGCCCCCGAAAAGGAAGCCTCCCATGCTCTCAAGAACCGCTGATCATTTGTTCTGGATGTCTCGCTACACCGAGCGCGCAGAGAACACCGCGCGCATGCTGGACGTCAACTACCAGACCTCGCTGCTCCCGCAGTCGGCCGCGGTCGCCGAACTGGGCTGGCAAGGGTTGTTGTCTATCAGCGAGCTGCTGCCGGCCTACACCGCTCGTCATGGGGATGTCACCGCCCGCGCGGTGATGGAGTTCATGGTGAAGGACGAAAACAATCCCTCGTCCATCGTGTCCTGCCTGCGCGCTGCCCGCGAGAACGCGCGGGCCGTGCGCGGCACGCTCACCACCGAGGTCTGGGAAACCCAAAACCAGACCTGGCTCGAAGTCAATCGCATGTTGGCCAGCGGCGAATTCGAGCGTGATCCAGGCGTGTTCTTCGAGTGGGTCAAGTTTCG
>CANHSE010000202.1 GCA_947463025.1 Comamonadaceae bacterium | reverse complement strand
AGCGCCAGCAGCTCTTGGGCGTCCTTGACGGACAGCATGGCTTGGGTGGTGCCAGCGGCTTCGGCCAGTGCGGCCTTGGAGGCGGTGAGGTTCAGCTCAACCAGCTTTTCGACGCCTTCGAAGGCCTTGGAGGTCAGGCCGAAGAGGGTCTCGAGGTTGGCTTTGTGGGAGGCGACGATTTGTTCAGCGGTCAGCATGGTGAGGTTCTCCGTAAAAAGTGGAAGGAAGGAACTGGGTGCCGCCCGCTTCAGGACCGGGTCCCGGTCGGTTTGTTGCGCCGCAGCATGGACTCAAGTATAGGGGTTAGCCCGGACATTGCAAGCATTTTTTGCTGCGGCGCATCAAATTTTTTGTGTCCGCCCGAAAAACTGGGGTTTGGGACCGGGCCAAAACCCGGGTTGGGCCCCCCGGCCACAATCGGCCGATGCAGGTGTTTTACGCCACCCAGTTCGTCTTGCACCTGCCCCCCGGGCACCGTTTTCCGATGGCCAAATACCAGATCCTGCGGGATAGGCTGGCGGCGGATTTCCCCGAAGTGCGCCTGATGCAGGCCCCCGCCGCCACCGATGGCGAGCTGGCGCTGGCCCACGCCCCGACCTATGTGCGGGCGATCGCGGACGGCTCGGTCGACCCCTGGATCCTGCGGGAGATCGGCTTTCCCTGGAGCGAGGCCATGGCCGATCGGGCCCGCCGCTCGGTGGGGGCCACGGTGTCGGCCTGCCGCACCGCTTTGCGCGAGGGGGTGGCGGCCAATATCGCCGGGGGCACCCACCATGCCAGTGCCGACAAGGGCGGGGGCTTTTGCGTGTTCAACGACGCCGCGGTGGCCGCCCGCCTGATGCAGGCCGAGTGGGGCCGCTTGGGCCGCAAGCCGTTGCGGGTGGCGGTGATCGACCTGGACGTGCACCAGGGCAACGGCACGGCCAGCATCTTTCGCAACGATCCCAGCGTGTTCACGCTGTCCTTGCACGGTCAAAAGAACTTCCCGTTTCGCAAGGAGCCCAGCGACCTCGATGTGGACCTGCCCGATGGCTGCACAGACGACGCGTATCTGCAGGCGCTGGAGGACGCGCTGGGCGAGTTGGAGCGCCGATTCGAGCCGGGGCTGGTGATCTATCTGGCTGGCGCCGACCCGCACGAGGGCGACCGACTGGGGCGCCTGAAGCTCACATGGGACGGTCTGGAGGCGCGTGACCGGCGCGTATTCGATTGGGCGTGGCAGCGGGGCGTGCCCCTGGCCTTTGCGATGGCGGGCGGCTATGGGGTGCGGATCGAGGACACGGTGCAGGCGCAGGTGAACACCTACCGCGTGGCGACCCAGTACTGGCGCCGCTGGCAAAATCGGGCGAGATGACCGCCCGCCCGCCCACGCCCCGACCCCAGCCCGAGCCGCGCAGCGCCTACAAGGTGTTTCGCGCGATCGCCACCCGCTGGGAAGACAACGACGTCTACGGTCATGTGAACAACGTTGTGTATTACAGCTGGTTCGACACCGCGGTGAACGGCTATCTGATCGAGCAGGGCGCCTTGGACATCCACCAGGGCGCCACCATCGGGCTGGTGATCGAGACGCAGTGCAATTACTTCGCCCCGCTGGCCTTTCCGCAAGCCGTGGAAGCGGGCCTGCGGGTGGCGCATGTGGGCACGAGCAGCGTGCGCTACGAGGTCGGCATCTTTGCCGCCGGCCAGGAGCAGGCTGCCGCGTGCGGCCATTTCATTCATGTGTATGTCGACGCCGTCACGCGCCGGCCCGTGCCCTTACCCGAACCCTTGAAACACACACTGGAGACACTTCGATGAGTACCCCTCAGGTCAGCACCCGCGTGCCCGATCCGCGCAGCGTGGACGCTGCGATCGAGAGCCGCTTCTCGGCCCGCGCCTTTCTGCCCACGCCCGTGCCGCGGACGATGCTCGAAGACATCTTGCGCGTGGCCAGCCGCTCGCCTTCGGGCACTAACACCCAGCCCTGGACGGTGTATGTGCTGCAAGGCGCCAGCCGGGACGCGCTGGTCGAGAAAGTGTGCACGGCGCATGACGCACTGCGCGCCGATCCCTCGCTGGCCGAGATGTACCGCGAGGAATACGACTACTACCCGCAAGCCTGGATCTCGCCCTACATTGATCGTCGGCGCGAGAACGGCTGGAGCCTGTATGGCCTGCTCGGAATTGGCAAGGCCGACAAGGACAAGATGCACTTGCAGCAGCAGCGCAACTTTCGCTTTTTCGACGCGCCGGTGGGTCTGATGTTCACCATCGATAAGCGTATGGGCCGTGGCTCCCTGGTCGATGTGGGTATGTTCATTCAGAGCATCATGCTGGCCGCCCGCGCGCGTGGGCTGCATACCTGCCCGCAGGCGGCTTGGAATGGCTTTGGCCGCATCATCGTGCCCCACATCGGCGCTGGCGAGCACGAGTTACTGGTGTGCGGCATGTCCCTGGGCTATGCCGACGAGGCGGCGGTGGTCAACACGCTGCACACCCCGCGCGAGCCCGTGTCGCAGTTCACCCACTGGCTGGAGTGACCGTGCAAAAGACATTTGCTTTCGGGGTCGGACGGGGCGCGCGAGGCGCTGCTGCTGCGGCTCTCATGCTCCTGCCCACGCTGGCCCTGGCGGCCGACATTGACGGCCGCCAGCTGTCTCCGCTGTGGGGCGTGCCCTTTGCGGGGATCTTGTTGTCGATCGCGATCATGCCGCTGGTGCTGCCGCAGTTCTGGCACCACCACTACGGCAAGGTAGCGGCGGCGTGGGCGCTGGCCTTTTTGCTGCCCTTCGCGGCGCTGTTTGGCGTGGGCCAGGCGGGCGTGGCTCTGGCGCATGTGATGCTGGCCGAGTACATCCCCTTCGTGATCCTGCTGACGGCGCTGTTCACGGTGTCGGGCGGCATCTACATCCGCGGCAACTTGCATGGCAGCCCGGCGCTCAATACCGCGATCCTGGCGATCGGTGCGGTGCTGGCCAGTTTCATGGGAACGACCGGCGCGTCGATGCTGCTGATTCGGCCCTTGATTCGTGCCAACGACAACCGCAAGCACAAGGCGCATGTGGTCGTGTTTTTCATCTTCATCGTGTCCAACATCGGCGGCTCGCTCACGCCGCTAGGGGATCCACCACTGTTCCTGGGTTTCCTCAAAGGGGTGGAGTTTTTCTGGACCGTGCGCACCCTGCTGCCCGAGACGCTGTTCTTGCTCGGCGCGCTGCTGGTGATTTTCTATGCCCTGGACTCTTGGTACTACCACCGCCACGAGGAGATCGTACCGGTGGATCCGACGCCCGATAGCCGCGCGATCGGTTTTGACGGCGGTCGCAACTTCGGGCTGCTGGCGGTGGTGATCGGCCTGGTGCTCCTGAGTGGCGTGTGGAAGTCGCCTGTGTCCTTCAACGTGGCGGGGACCGAGGTCGGCCTGCCAGGGCTGGTGCGTGACCTGGGCTTGGTAGTCGTGATCTTTCTTTCTTTGAAGGTGACGCCGGATTCGGTGCACGCCGACAACCAGTTTTCGTGGGCGCCGATGCTGGAGGTAGCCAAGCTGTTCGCCGGCATCTTCCTGACCATCATCCCGGTGATCGCGATGCTGCGCTCGGGGGTGGACGGACCTTTCGGCGCCGTGATCGCGGCGGTGACCCGACCCGACGGCTCGCCCGATCCGGCGGCCTATTTCTGGGCGACGGGCTTGCTCAGTTCCTTCCTGGACAACGCACCCACCTACCTGGTGTTTTTCAACACTGCGGGCGGTGATGCGAAGGTGCTGATGACGACGCTAGCACCCACGCTGGCGGCGATCTCGGCGGGCGCGGTGTTCATGGGGGCGAACTCCTACATCGGCAATGCGCCCAACTTGATGGTCAAGGCAATCGCGGAAGACCGCGGTGTGCGCATGCCCAGTTTCTTTGGCTACCTGGTGTGGTCCTTCGGCATTCTGACGCCGCTTTTCGTTGTTGTTACCTGGATCTGGTTCCTATGAACAAACCCAAAGTCCTGGTCGCTCGGGCCGTGTTTCCCGAGACGATCGCCAAACTGCAGCAGCATTTCGAGGTGGAGGGCAATCCCTCGGATGCTATTTGGTCGCCCGACGAATTGGTGCAGCGCCTGCAAGGCAAGGTGGGTGCCTTCACCACCGGCAGCGAGCGCATCGATGCGAAGGTGCTGCAGGCCTGTCCCGACTTGCGCGTGTGCGCCAATATGGCGGTGGGCTTTAACAACTTCGATGTGAAGGCGATGACGGCGGGCGGGGTGCTGGCCACCAACACGCCCGACGTGCTGACCGAGACCACCGCCGATTTCGGCTT
>CANHSE010000201.1 GCA_947463025.1 Comamonadaceae bacterium | reverse complement strand
GCCGCGGCACCGGCTGCTGCCCCATCGGCTGCGCCTGCTGCTGCAGCGGTCGCTACGGGGGGTGCCAAGGCCGGTGTGGCCATGCCCGCCGCCGCCAAGCTCATGGCCGACAACCAGCTCCCCGCAGGCTCCGTTGCCGGCAGCGGTAAGGACGGCCGCGTGACCAAGGGCGATGTGCTGGCTGCCGTGGCTGGCGGCGTCAAGGTGGCGCCTTCGGTGCCGGTGTCTGTGGCGCCCAAGGCCTCTTTGCCGCAGGTGGCGGCACCCGCCGGGCTGGATCTGGGCAACCGCCCCGAGCAGCGCGTCCCCATGAGCCGCCTGCGCGCCCGTGTGGCCGAGCGCCTGCTGCAATCGCAGGCCACCAACGCCATCCTGACCACGTTCAACGAGGTCAACATGGCGCCCGTGATGGAAATGCGCAAGCGCTTCCAAGAGAAGTTCGAGAAGGAGCACGGCGTCAAGATCGGCTTCATGTCCTTCTTCGTGAAGGCCGCCGTGCACGCCCTCAAGAAATACCCGGTGCTCAATGCTTCGGTGGATGGCAATGACATCGTCTACCACGGCTACTTCGACATCGGCATCGCGGTGGGTTCGCCCCGCGGTCTGGTGGTGCCGATCCTGCGCAACGCCGACCAGATGTCCTTTGCCGACATCGAGAAAAAGATCGCCGAGTTCGGCGCCAAGGCGCGGGACGGCAAGCTGGGCATCGAGGAGATGACCGGTGGCACCTTCTCCATCTCCAACGGCGGTGTGTTCGGCTCCATGCTGTCCACCCCCATCATCAACCCGCCGCAGTCGGCCATCCTGGGCGTGCACGCCACCAAGGACCGCGCCGTCGTCGAGAACGGGCAGGTGGTGGTGCGTCCCATGAACTACCTGGCCATGTCCTATGACCACCGCATCATCGACGGCCGCGAAGCCGTCCTGGGCCTGGTGGCGATGAAAGAGGCTCTGGAAGATCCTGCTCGCCTCCTTTTTGATATTTAAGGCATCAAGGCCCACCCCCGAAGCGGCGTTGCCGCTTCCCCCTCAAGGGGGCGCAGCCAGCGGCCCGGCATAGCCGGTTCCGCGGCTGCCACCAGGAAAGACAAGGAAAACTATGAGCGCAAAGCAATTCGACGTCATCGTCATCGGCGGTGGCCCCGGTGGCTACATCGCGGCCATTCGCGCGGCCCAACTGGGCATGAACGTGGCCTGCATCGACGAGTGGAAAAACGCCCAGGGTGGCCCCGCGCCCGGCGGCACCTGCACCAACGTCGGCTGCATTCCCTCCAAGGCGCTGCTGCAATCGTCCGAGCACTTTGACCACGCCAACCACCACTTCGCGGACCACGGCATCTCGGCCAAGGACGTGAAGATGGACATCGCCAAGATGCTGGCGCGCAAGGACACCGTCATCAAGCAAAACAACGACGGCATCCTGTACCTGCTCAAGAAGAACAAGGTGAGCTTCTTCCACGGCCGCGGCGCATTTGCCAAGGCCGTCGACGGCGGCTACGAGATCCAGGTGGCAGGTGCTGCCAACGAATCACTGGTCGGCAAACAGATCATCGTGGCCACGGGTTCGAACGCCCGCGCGCTGCCTGGTGTCCCTTTCGACGAAAAGAACGTGCTGTCCAACGACGGCGCGCTGCGCATCGGCGCGGTCCCGAAGAAGCTGGTCCTGATCGGCTCCGGCGTCATTGGCCTGGAAATGGGCTCGGTGTGGCGTCGTCTGGGTGCGGACGTCACCATCCTCGAGGGCCTGCCCACCTTCCTGGGTGCGGTCGACGAGCAGATTGCGAAAGAAGCCAAGAAGGCTTTTGACAAGCAGGGCCTGAAAATCGAGCTGGGCGTGAAGGTCGGCGAGATCAAGAACGGCGCCAAGGGCGTGAGCGTGGCCTACACCAATGCCAAGGGCGAGGCCCAGACCATCGACGCCGATAAGCTGATCGTCTCCATCGGTCGTGTGCCCAACACCATCGGCCTGAATGCCGAAGTCGTGGGCCTCAAGCTCGATGAGCGTGGCGCCATTGTGGTCGACGGGGATTGCCGCACCAGCCTGCCTGGCGTGTGGGCGGTGGGTGATGTAGTGCGCGGCCCGATGCTGGCGCACAAGGCAGAAGAAGAGGGCGTGGCGGTGGCCGAGCGCATCGCCGGCCAGCATGGTCACGTCAACTTCAACACCATCCCCTGGGTGATCTACACCAGCCCCGAGATCGCGTGGGTGGGCCGCACCGAGCAGCAGCTCAAGGCCGATGGCGTGAAGTACAAGGCCGGCACCTTCCCCTTCCTGGCCAACGGGCGCGCCCGCGCGCTAGGCGACACCACTGGCATGGTCAAGTTTCTGGCCGATGCCACCACCGACGAAATCCTGGGCGTGCACATCGTGGGCCCCATGGCCTCCGAGCTGATCGCGGAGGCCGTGGTGGCCATGGAGTTCCGTGCGTCCGCCGAGGACATCGCTCGCATCTGCCACGCGCACCCGTCGCTGTCCGAGGCGACCAAGGAGGCGGCGCTGGCGGTGGACAAGCGCACGCTGAACTTCTGATCGCCTGATGTCCGGGCCCAGCCAAGCCGGCCTGTCGGTCCGGCAGGCCTACGAATCCGAACTCGCTGCGCGGGGTTACACCAGTGACCCCGCGCAGCTGCGTGCTGTCCAGGCCCTAGAGCGCTGTGCCACCGAATGGGCCCAGTACAAGGACAAGCGCTCCAACGCGTTCAAGAAACTGATCAACCACCCGGCCATCCCGCGCGGCGTGTACATGTACGGCGGGGTGGGGCGCGGCAAGAGCTTTCTGATGGACTGCTTCTTTAACGCCGTACCGCTGCGGCGCAAGACGCGCCTGCATTTTCACGAGTTCATGCGCGAGGTACACCGTGAGCTCGCGCAGTTGCAAGGCACTGTCAATCCGCTCGACGTGCTCGGCGCACAGATCGCCCAACGCTACAAGCTGATTTGCTTTGATGAATTCCACGTGGCCGACATCACCGACGCCATGATCCTGCACCGACTGCTGCAGTCGATGTTCGATCACGGCGTGGGCTTTGTCACCACCTCCAATTTCAAGCCCGACGATCTCTATCCCGACGGTCTGCACCGGGATCGGATCTTGCCGGCGATTGACCTGTTGAACGCCAAGCTCGAGGTGATCAACGTGGACAACGGCACTGATTACCGTCGGCGTACGCTCGAGCGCGTGAAGCTCTATCACACGCCTTTGGGCCCACAGGCCGATGCCCAGATGGATGCGGCCTTCAGCGCGCTGGCCGAATGCCAGGACGAGGCGCCGGTGTTGAACATCGAGCACCGCGAGATCCGCGCGCGCCGCAAGGCCGGTGGGGTGGTCTGGTTTGACTTTCGCGCGCTGTGCGGCGGCCCGCGCTCCCAGAACGACTACCTGGAGCTGGCTTCACAGTTTCATACCGTGCTTTTGAGTGATGTGCCGCAGATGTCGGTCAACATGGCGTCCGAGGCCCGCCGCTTCACCTGGCTGGTCGATGTCCTGTATGACCGCCGCGTCAAAATGATTCTGTCGGCCGCGGTGGTCCCCGAGGCGCTGTACACCGAAGGCGCGCTGTCGCATGAGTTTCCGCGCACGGTTTCGCGCTTGAATGAGATGCAGTCGGCCGAATTCATGGCGCAGGAGCGGCGGGTGGTCGATACCCGTTTGACCACGCGATGAGCCTGCGCTCGTTCCTTTGCAGCCTGGGTTGGATGGCGGCCGCGATGGCCAGCCTGGCCCAGGAAGCGGGCGCGCCCCTTGCGACCGCTTCGTCCTCGACGCGCTGGGTAGCCGGCTTGGACCTCGCCGCCGAGCAAACGCGTGTGCGTACGGAACGAGCCGCTGCACAGGCCCGACAGGCCGAGGAAGAGGCGGTTTGCCGCAAGAGTTTTGCCGTCACCGACTGCCTGGATCGCACGCGTCGGCGCTGGCAGCCCGTGCTGGCCGACCTGCGGCGCCAGGAGGTGGCCCTCAACGACGCCGACCGTAAGCAGCGCAGCGCCGAGCAGCAACGCAAGATCGAGGAAAAGAACTCGCCCCAAGCGCAGGAGGAGGCCGCCCAGCGCCGCGCCCAGGCCCTGGCCGATCATGAGGAGCGCCAGTCACGCGCCGCCGCCAAGGCCAGCGGACCCGCGCCCGGCGGCAAGCCCCGCGACCCGCAGGACGCAGGCGAGCGCCAGGGCCCCGACCTCACGCCCGATCAGGCTGCGGCCAACGCACAGGCCCACGCCCGCCGCCTCGAGGAGGCACAGGCGCGTAAAGAGCGTCAGCGCCAGCGCCAGGCCGAACGCAGCAAGCCCGCCGCCTCGGCCCTC
>CANHSE010000200.1 GCA_947463025.1 Comamonadaceae bacterium | reverse complement strand
CGGCCTGCGAGGCCTTGAGCGCGAGCAGCGGGCCGCAAAAGGCATCGGCCTCGACCGTCACGTTCACCACATGCTTCTTGTGCTCGAAGGCCATGAGGCAGTGGTCGACTGCGGCAATCGGGTGGCCGGTGCACTCGACCACGATGTCGATGGCCGGGTGCTGGACCAGCGCCTGCCAGTCGTCGCCGATATGGGTGGCGCCGGTTTGGATCGCATCGTCGATTGAGCGGGCCTGGGTGCGCTGAGGGTCCCAGCCCACACGGGCCAGGTTGGCGCGGGCGCCGTCGGGCGAGAGGTCAGCGATGGCCACCAAGTGCATGCCGGGCGTGCGCGGCACCTGGGCCAGGTACATGGAGCCGAATTTTCCGGCGCCGATCAAGCCAACGCGAATGGGGCGGCCTTCTTGCGCCCGGCGAACCAGCTGCTGATGCAGTGACATGCGAAATACTCCCCTCAAAGCCCCAAACGCTTTACAAGATCTGCAATCTCTTCCTCGGTCTTCGTTGGCCGAAGCGGTTTGTCAATTTTCCACGGCTTGAGAAAACTGTCTTTCGGTACGACATAGCGCCGGCCGAGGTCTTCCCACAGCGTTTTCCATTCTTGCCGCGTGCGCAGCGTCACCTCGCGCAGGGGAGTGCCGTCGGCCTCGCAAAACTGAACGCACACGGGCGACCCAAACCGAACCCGCTGGTCTTCCATCTCCCAGCCGTGCTCGCCCTCGTGCAGGTAGCCGACGCCCCCGCGTCCTTGCGCATCACCTCGGTAGTACTTTTCCTTGAAGTCTTCTTGCTCGGCGACGTCGACGCCCTCACCGAACTCGAAATAGACAGCGACGCTGTCTCTGAAATCACAGGCCTCGTCTTCGCCATCATCGGATCGTGCGTAGAACTCGGTGTCGTCGGCATGCCCCAGGTTGGTCTCCAGGTCTTCGCTGATGAAGCCGCAGCCATGCCGCCAGACTTCCGTGACGTCGAGCGTGCTGATGCTGCCGTCCGGGTTGGAGCGATAGAGCTCATAGACCATTTCGACGTGGGCGTCGCCGAGGGCGGATAGCCGGTAATGCGCCATCTGATGTGTCTCCTTCCGCCCTATTCAACCTAGGCCTTCGAATCGCACCGCACACCCTCAGTCGAAATCAAACAGCTCTCCCAAAAACCCCTCGCGCTTTTTCTTCTTGTAATAGCCCTGACCTGAATACGGCGCGGGCGCATGCACAGGTGGCGGCATGGACTGCGGTGCGGGCGCAGCGCGCTGGGGGGCGGGCGACGCGCGCTCGATGAGCTTGTCCAACTCGCCGCGGTCCAGCCAGACGCCCCGGCACTGGGGGCAGTAATCGATTTCGATGCCACTGCGCTCGGTCATCGACAGGGGCGAAGTCTTACAGACGGGACATTGCATGTTCAGGCTCCTTGGCGGCGTCGGCTTGCATGATCCCATGAGGACCCGACCGCGCGCGAAATGCCCTTGCCTCCCATGGCGGAATCGAACCGCCCTCCTGCCGTCAACTTCCAGGCGGTGCGTCAGACTCCTGCGCCGCGATCTGCGCGTTCAGCAGCCGCCAGATCTCGCGCGCCATGCACCTAACGCTCGAGGCCCCGGGCGGCTCGGGCGTAGACGTCGTGCCAAGCCTGCGCCATATCTGTGTCCTTGTAGTCAGCAAAGCAGGGGGTGCCCAATGTGTAGTGAACCAGATTGGCTTTCTCGTTGGGCTCGTACTCGATCGCGAGCCAATTCCACTCTTTCGGCAAATCGCCGATGTCGTCATCCTGGAGCCACTGGAAACGATGCAGGAACGCACCGTCCTTGCGACCGATGAAATCCGGTGTCAGTTGCCTGTTTTGCGGATGTTCGCAGTTCCACAAGATGACGCTGGACCAGTTCTTGCGCGGGTAGTTCTCATTCTTGTTACCCAAGTATTTGCGATGGGACTTGGTCTGGTAGTCGTGCTTGACGACCTGCACCGCCTTGCTGGGATCCCGAAGGCGCCAAAGCGACTGGATGTCTTCACGGCACACCATGTCGCCGTCGGCAAAGATCGCCCACCCCTTGTAGTTCATGAGATAGGGGCACAGGAAGCGCGTATAGGTAAACAAATTGCTCCCGTCGCTATGCCGCTCCTCATAGCCCACCAGGGATTGACGCGTCAACGGCAGGAATCGAACTGGAATGCTCGCCTTTTCCAGAACGCTCTGACAAAAGACGTGATACGCGATGGCCTCTCGCGGGTCAAAGCCGACAATGATCGTGATCGGTTCCATTAACTGCACTCTTTCACCCATTGAGCCACTGCGCGAATGGTACTTGACCAGGATTTCGGATCCTCTTGGTAGAAGACCCTCAAGGTGGGATACCACAGGCTGAAGGTGTCTTGGAGGTGCCAATACCAAATCCGCCCTTTGGCGTAAGGGACCATCACGCAGCCGCGCTTACCCATGGCGCCGGCCAAGTGGGCCGTCACATTGCTGGTGGTGACCACAAAATCACAGGCGTCGATCAAGGCGAGCAGGCCATCGATGTCGTTAAAGATATCCAGGCCAGGCACCTGGTGGATCGCCACCCCGAGCGCGTCGCGTGCCTGTGCGATCTCGGCGTCGACACGCCCGTATTGCAGGTTCACGAACGACAAGTCCGAGGCGTCCAGGACGGGCGCAAGATCTGGCAAGGCGATACTCTTTTCGCCGCCAAACTGCTTGTTCGCGCTGCGCCACGCAATCCCGCACACCGGCTTTTTGTCGACAAAAGGCGACTGGTTGCGTAACTGCGCCGAGCGTTCGCGATCAGCCGAAAGAAACGGCTTGCGGGAACGCATGATCGCGTCTTTGTCCAGACCCAGCAGGTAGCCCAGATCGCCGATCGGAGCCTGTGCGTCGTACCCCACATCCAACGTGGCCGAGTCCGTTCGCTTGCGGTCGATCAAGGTCACTTCGGGGAACGCGCGCCGGAAGATGGCGTGAAGCCGCAGGTCTGCGGACAAAGTGACCCTGGCGTCTGAATCGAGCGCTTGCGGTAGCAGGCCGGCGTACAGGATCTCGTCTCCGATACCCTGCTCGGCCCATAGCAATACGTCGCCAGACAGGGGGCCAGGTGCGCACCGGGGGATGCTGGTTTGCAAGGGCTTGCCGGGGAAGTGATAAGTACCCCAGCGCTGGACGTAGGCGACAAACCCTTGTTGAAATTCTTGCTGGAGAAGGAGTAGCTGCCCTTTGTTGTAGCGAGCTTCGGCGTGATCAGGCTCGACCTCGAGGGCGCGGTTGTAGCTCGCCAAAGCCTCCTCGTGGCGCTTGAGATCGCTGAGCGTCACACCCCGGTTACTCAAGGCCTGCGCATCGTCGGGCTTGAGTTCGAGGGCACGCGCATAACTGTCCAGGGCCTCCTGATGGCGTCTCAGGTCGTTGAACGTCGCGCCCTGATTGCACCAAGCCTCCGCGTAACTCGGCCTCAGAGCAAGGGCCTGCGCGTAGCTCGCCAACGCCTCTGCATATCGCTCCAAGTCATTGAGCGAGACGCCTCGGTTGCACCAAGCTTCTGCGTAATTCGGCTGCAAGGCGAGGGCTCGGTCATAACTTGCCAACGCCTCCTCATGCCGCATCAAGTCGTTGAGCGTGATTCCTTGATTGCTCCAGGCTGGGGCCGCTGCGGGATTGAGTTGCAGAGCCCTCGCATGGCTCTCCAGCGCCTCTTCATGGCGCTTCAAATCATTGAGCGTATTGCCTTGGTTGCTCCAGGCCTCAGCGTAGTCGGGCTTCAGCGCGATGGATCGCTGATAGCTGGCCAACGCCTCGTCGTGGCGTTTCAGCGCGTTGAGCGCAATGCCCAGGTTGCTCCAAGCCTGTGCGTAATCGGGCTTGAGATCGACCGCGCGCTGGTGGCTGGCAAGCGCCTGTTCATGCCGTCCAAGATCGTTCAGTGCATTGCCACGATTGGTCCAGGCCTCAGCGTAATCCGACTGGAGATCCAGGGAGCGCTGATAGCTGGCCAAAGCCTCGTCGTGGCGTTTCAGCGCGTTGAGCGCTACGCCATGATTGCTCCACACTTGCGGCGAATCGGGCTTCAATGCGAGCGATTTCTCATAGCTCGCCAGTGCTTCCTGACAACGCCCGAGATCCTTCAACGCGTTACCGTGGTTGCTCCAGGCCTGCGCCTCGTTGGGGCGCAGCTGGGTGGCGCGATCCGCGTGCGTCAGTGCAAGCTGGGGCTGGTCCAGTCGGAGCAAACAGGCCGACAAATTGTTGTGGACTTCTGGGATATTGCCATCTTGGGCGAGACACCTCTCGTACAAATCCTGGGCTCGGGTGAAGTCGTCCTGATCGAGG
>CANHSE010000199.1 GCA_947463025.1 Comamonadaceae bacterium | reverse complement strand
GCGGCGGGATCGAACTGGGTGATCAGGTCGATGCCCGACTGACCGGCCAACAAATGGGACCAGGACTGGGCCACCGTGTTGCCCACGGGGGTGACACAGCCCAGGCCGGTCACGACAACACGGCGACGAGACATCGGCAATCAGGCTTTCTTGTGCTGCAGGGCGTAATCGATGGCCTTTTGCACCGTGGTGATCTTTTCGGCTTCCTCGTCGGGAATCTCGATGCCGAATTCATCCTCCAGCGCCATGACCAGTTCCACCGTGTCCAGGGAGTCCGCGCCCAGATCAGCCACGAAGGCTTTTTCGTTGGTCACTTGGGACTCTTCCACGCCGAGTTGCTCGGCGATGATTTTTTTGACACGTGCTTCGATATCGCTCATGGGTCCCTCAAAGGGTTGTAAAGGAATCTGGCATTTTAACGGGCAGCGGCCCCCCGCCCCCGACGGCTGTGCCGGGCGGGCGCAGGACTGCGCCCTCAGGCCATGAACATGCCGCCGTTGACGTGAAGTTCCTGACCGGTGACATAGCCGGCCTGCGGCGAGGCCAGATAGGCCACGGCATGGGCGATGTCTTCGGGTTTACCCAGGGCTCCCAGGGGAATCTGGGCCAGGAGGGCCTTTTGTTGCTCCTCGGGCAAGACGGACGTCATGTCGGTGGCGATGAAGCCCGGCGCGACACAGTTGACCGTGATGCCGCGGCTACCCAGTTCGCGCGCCAAGGCGCGGGTCATGCCGGCCACGCCAGCCTTGGCCGCAGCGTAATTGGCTTGACCCGGGTTACCCGAGGCACCCACCACCGAGGTGATGCTGATGATGCGGCCATAGCGTTGTTTCATCATGGTGCGCATCACCGCGCGGCTCATGCGAAACACCGCCTTGAGGTTGGTATCCAGCACCGCGTCCCAGTCGGCGTCTTTCATGCGCATGGCCAAGGTGTCGCGCGTGATGCCAGCGTTGTTCACCAGCACATGCAGGGCGCCGTGCTCGGTGACGATGGCATCGACCAGGGCCTCGCCGGCAGCCGCGTCATTGACGTCCAGGCGCGCGCCGCGGCAGCCCGGAAAGGCCGCCAGAGCCTGGGAGATGCGCTGCGCGCCGTCGTCGGTGGTGGCCGTGCCAATCACCTTCAAACCGCGGGTGGCGAGTTCGGCAGCGAGGGTGGCACCGATGCCGCGCGAGGCGCCGGTGACCAGGGCGACCTGGCCGGCAAAGTGGTCGTGGCTCATGCGAGTTGGCCTTTCACGTCGGCGAGGGTCGCGGGGTCCAACACCGACAGCCCGGTGAGGCCGGCGTCGATGCGCTTGGTCATGCCGGCCAGCACCTTGCCGGGGCCGCATTCGACCAGGGTGTCGATGCCGCGCGCCTGGATGGCCCGCACGCATTCGACCCAGCGCACCGGGCCGAAGGCCTGGCGGACCAGGGCGTCGCGGATGCGATCCGCGTCGGTTTCCACGGCGACATCGATGTTGTTCACCACGGGAATCGTGGGTGTGGCAATGGCGGTGGCCGCCAGCTTTTCACGCAGGCGGTCGGCGGCGGGCTTCATCAGGCTGGAGTGGAAGGGGGCCGACACCGGCAGCGGCAGCGCGCGCTTGGCGCCTGCGGCCTTGAGCACTTCGCAGGCTTTGTCGACAGCGGCCTTGCTGCCGGCGATCACGGTCTGAGCCGGGTCGTTGAAGTTCACGGCCTCAACCACTTCGTGGGAGCCAGCGCCAAACGACGCCGAAGCTTCGCGGCAACCGGCGATCACACCGGCCGCATCCATGCCCAGGATGGCCGCCATGGCGCCCACGCCCACGGGCACGGCCTCTTGCATGGCCTGAGCACGAAAGCGCACCAGCGGCGCGGCCTGCGCCAGGGTGAGCGAACCCGCAGCCACCAGGGCCGCGTACTCACCCAGCGAGTGACCGGCCACCACGGAGGGCAGCGCGCCACCCTCGGCGCGCCAGGCGCGGAAAGCGGCGATACCGGCCACCAGCATCACGGGCTGGGTGTTGGTGGTCAGCGCCAGGGCTTCCTTGGGGCCTTCGTGAATCAGGCGGGCGATGTCCTCGCCCAGGGCTTGTGAGGCCTCGGCCAGCGTCTCGCGCACCGCCGGGTGATCACCCCAGGCATCGAGCATGCCCACGGCTTGCGAGCCCTGGCCGGGAAAGACAAAAGCAAACGGTTTCATGGTGGTGGATCTCACGTCGTCGGCAAGAAAAACAGATGCGGCCGCCACAGGGGCCGCGCGGATCAGAAATCGAGCAGCACCGCGCCCCAGGTGAAGCCGCCACCCACGCCTTCGAGCATGACGGTGTCGCCGCGGCGGACCTTGCCCTCACGCACTGCGGCGTCCAGGGCCAGTGGGATCGAGGCGGCCGAGGTATTGCCATGCTGGTCCACGGTGACCACCACCTTGTCCATGGACAGTTTCAGGCGCTTGGCCGTGCTCTGCATGATGCGGATATTGGCTTGATGCGGAATGAGCCAGTCGATGTCGGCCTCGGTGCGACCCGCCTTGGCCAGCGTGGCGCGGGCCGCGTCTTCGAGCACGCCCACCGCCAACTTGAACACGGCCTGACCGTCCATTCGCAGCAGGGGCTGACCCAGTACCTGGCCGCCGCTGACGGTGCCGGGCACGCACAAGATGCCGACGTGTTTGCCGTCGGCGTGCAAGTCGGTGGCCAGGATGCCAGGCGCATCACTGGCCTCGAGCACCACGGCGCCGGCGCCATCACCAAACAGCACGCAGGTGGTGCGGTCGTTGAAATCGAGGATGCGCGAAAACACTTCGGTGCCGATCACCAGCGCCTTGTTCGCGGCGCCGGTCTTGATCATGGAATCGGCCACCGTGAGCGCATAGACGAAGCCGCTGCACACGGCCTGCACGTCAAAGGCGGGGCAACCAGCCAGCGCGCCCTCCGCGCCCAGGGCGATGCCCAGTTTGTGCTGCAAGATGGCCGCGGTCGAGGGGAACACCATGTCCGGTGTCGAGGTGGCCACGATGATCAGGTCGATGTCACCGGGCTGCGCGCCCGCGGCCTCCAGCGCATGACGGGCAGCCTGCACGCCCAGGTCACTGGCCGCCACGCCCTCCCCCACGAAGTGACGAGCGCGGATGCCGGTGCGCTCAACGATCCAGTCGTCGGAGGTTTCGAGACCGCGCTGCGCCAGTTCGGCGGCCAGGTCCGCATTGGTCACGCGCCGCGGCGGCAGATAGCTGCCGGTGCCGGCAATCCGGGAGTAGCGTGTCATGGAGGTCCGATTCAGCTGGCCGTCGCGGCGTCCGCAGGCTGCGAGGACCCGGCTGCCAACAGGGGTGCAGCGTGGGCGATGCGGACCTGCACCCGCTCGAGCAATTGGTTTCGGGCCGCATCATACGCGCGGGCCAGGGCCTGGCTGAACGCGAACGCATCGGCTGAGCCATGGCTTTTGAACACCAACCCGCGCAGACCCAAGAGGGCGGCGCCGTTGTAGCGGCGGTGGTCGACGCGACGCTTGAAGGCCGCCAGCACCGGGTAGGCCACAAGGGCGGCCAACCAGGCGTAGGGATTGCGCCCGAACTCCTGCTTGAGAAAGCCGCCGATCATGGTGGCCAGGCCCTCGCTGGCTTTCAGGGCCACGTTGCCCACGAAGCCGTCGCACACCACGATGTCGGTGGTGCCCTTGAAGATGTCATTGCCTTCGACGTTGCCGTGAAAGTTCAGGTCGCCAGCATTCGCGGCCGCCCGCAGCAGCTCGCCGGCGCGCTTGATCACCTCGCTGCCCTTGATCGTTTCTTCGCCGATATTGAGCAGGCCGACGGTGGGCGCCTCGACATTGCGCAGTGCGGAGACCAGGGCCGATCCCATCACGGCAAATTGCAGCAGATGCTGCTCGGTGCAATCGACGTTGGCGCCCAGATCCAGCACGGTGGTGGCGCCGCCCTTGGCATTGGGCATGGGGTAGGCGATGGCGGGGCGGTCGATGCCGTCCTCGGTCTTGAGGAGGTAGCGGGCCAGCGCCATCAGGGCGCCGGTGTTGCCTGCCGACACGGCGGCCTGGGCCTGACCGTCCTTGACCTGCGCGATGGCCACGCGCATGGACGAATCTTTTTTGCGACGCAGGGCGGTCTCGACCGGGTCGTCCATGGCCACCACTTCGGAGGCCGCGACGATGCGCGCACGGGGATGCTGGAAAGACTGCAGGGCCTGCGGCAGCCCCACGAGCAGCAGCTGCGCGTCGGGATGGTCGTCCAGGAAGCGGCGACAGGCAGGCAGGGTCACTGACGGACCATGGTCCCCCCCCATGCAATCGACAGCCAGAATGGTCATGGGCTCAAATGTAGAGCGGTTTGCGAGGCCG
>CANHSE010000198.1 GCA_947463025.1 Comamonadaceae bacterium | reverse complement strand
GCCGAGCGCGCCGCCGATTACGACCCGCGCGTGCGTCAGCGCATCGAGCGAGGCGGCACGATGAAGGCCTGGGAATACCTGGACCTGGTCGCCGCCCGCCGCGACTGGATCGCTCGCATGGCGCGGGCCCTGCAGGGATACGACGCCATGCTCTCGCCCACCGTGCCCATCGTCGCGCCGGCGATCGCCGAGCTCGCACCGGCCGACGGCCGCGACCCCACGCAAGATGCCGCCCGCGACGAAGCCTTCTTTCGCATCAACGCCCTGCTGCTTCGCAACCCCAGCGTGGTCAACATGCTCGATGGCTGCGCGCTCTCCCTGCCCTGCCACGCGCCGGGCGAACTGCCCGCCGGCCTGATGCTGTGGCACGGCGCGCTGCGTGACGACATGATCCTGAATATCGCGCAACAGACGGATGCCGCCCTGGTGGGCCTGCGCCGGGGCTGATCCCCCGCCCCCCAGGGGCACAATCGCGGCATGCAACGCATCACCCCCGGTCGGGCCTGGCCACTGCACGGCGCGGCGGCCACCCGTGCGATCGAAGCCGCCGCCGCAGCCCGCCTGCCCCCCCATACCCTGATGCAACGCGCCGGCGAGGCGGTGGCGCGATTGGCCCTGGCGCTGGCGCCGCATGCCCACACGGTGTGGGTAGCCTGCGGTCCGGGGAACAACGGCGGGGACGGCCTGGAGGCCGCATCGCACTTGGCCTCGGCGCATCGACGCGTGGTCATCACCTGCCTGGGCGATGCCAACGCCCTGCCCGAGGACGCGCGCCGCTCGCTGGCGCGCGCCCAGGCCGCAGGCGCCACCTTCTCGCTCGAGCCTCCCGAGCAGCCCGATCTGGTCATCGACGCAATCCTGGGCATCGGCGCGCGCCGTGCCTTGGAAGGCCGCGCCGCGCACTGGAAAGCCCGGATGGCACAAGCGACCCAAGACGACGCCATCGTCCTGGCCATCGACCTGCCCTCGGGTCTGGATGCCGACACCGGCCGGGGCCATGCCGTGCAGGCTACGCACACGCTGAGCCTGCTGACGCTCAAGCCGGGTTTGTTCACGGCTCAAGGCCGCGACGCCGCCGGAACGATCTGGCTCGACGATCTGGGATGCAGCGACTTCGCCGGTCAAGTGGCAACAAGCGCCACACTGAATGCTGCCCCCCTCGCGCGGGCTCGCCCCCATGCCTCGCACAAAGGCAGCTGGGGCGATGTGGCCGTGATCGGGGGCGCGCCCGGCATGACCGGTGCGGCTCTGCTCGCCGCCCGCGCCGCGCTGCATGCGGGGGCCGGGCGCGTATTCGTCGGACTATTGGACGGATCCGACTTGGCACACGCGCCGGGCACGCCGGCCTGGGACCCGATGCAGCCCGAGCTGATGTTCCGAGCGATCGAATCACTGGACCTCGCCCACCTGCACATCGCCTGCGGCTGCGGCGGCGCAGATGCGGTACGCGCCGAACTCCCCCGGGTCCTGTCACGCGCCAAGACGCTGGTGCTCGACGCCGACGCACTCAACGCCATCGCAATCGACACCGGCTTGCAGACGCTGCTGCAAGCACGCTGCGTGCGCCAACCGGACACGACCGTCCTGACCCCACATCCGCTGGAGGCAGCACGTCTGCTGGCGACCTCCACCGACATCATCCAAGCGGATCGTTTAGGCGCGGCGCGCGCACTGGCTGACCGTTTCGGCGCCGTTAGCGTGATCAAGGGTTCTGGTTCGGTCATCGCAGCGCCGGGAGGGGTGCCATCCATCAACCCGACCGGTCATGCCGGTCTGGCCACTGCGGGCACAGGGGATGTGCTGGCAGGCCTGGTGGCGGCGCGACTGGCGCATGGTCTGTCCGCGATCGAGGCAGCAGCCGACGCGGTCTACACGCACGGAGCGCTGGCCGATGCGTGGCCAAACCAGGAGACGCTGGTGGCCTCGCGGCTCGCCCAGCAAATTCGCTGAGCGCGCGCGATCGCGCTGGCAATCCTCTAGCGCCGGCTCTTGCGAGGCTTGCCCTTGGTCTTGGCAGCGGCCTTCTTGACCGACGCCTTCAGGGCCTGGATGGGCGAGCGTTCACGCTCACCCGGCTCGGTCGTGGACTTGCGACCTGAGCGCTTGGCAGAGGCCTTGGCGGCGGGCGGCGCGCCCTTGTCGCCCTTGTCCCGGGCGCCGCGCCCGGCAAGCTCCTCGCCCTCGCGCACCAGGCGGAAGTCGATCTTGCGGCCATCCAGGTCGACCCGACTGACCTGGACCCGCACCCGCGAGCCGATGGCATAGCGGATGCCGGTGCGTTCGCCGCGCAGCTCCTGGCGGGCCTCGTCGAACTTGAAGTACTCGCCGCCCAACTCGGTGATATGCACCAGGCCTTCGACGTACATGGCGTCGAGCGTGACGAAGATGCCGAAGCTGGTGGCCGCGGTCACCACGCCGCCGAACTCCTCGCCCAGGTGCTCGCGCATGTACTTGCATTTGAGCCAGGCCTCCACATCACGACTGGCCTCGTCGGCACGTCGCTCGTTGGCACTGCAATGCAGACCGGCAGCCTCCCAGGCCTGTACCTCGCGCGAGGTCGCTGGCGCGGGCTTCTTGGGCTTGTTGGTGGGTGCGGCGGCGCGGCTGGCCAAGCGCCGGGCCAGCTTCTCGTGGGCTTCGCCCGGTGTGGGCAAGGCGGGCAACTCGTAGCGGCGATCGGACAAGATGGCCTTGATCACCCGGTGCACCAACAGGTCGGGGTAACGACGGATCGGGCTGGTGAAGTGGGTGTAGGCGTCGTAGGCCAGGCCGAAGTGGCCGCTATTGATCGGTGTGTAGATGGCCTGCTGCATGGACCGCAGCAGCATGGTGTGAATTTGCTGTGCGTCGGGTCGTTCCTTGGTGGCCTGCGCGATGCGCTGGAACTCGGCGGGCAAGGGGTCTTCGCTGATCGTCAGGCCCACCGCCATGGCCTTGAGGTAGCCGCGCAGGATGTCTTTCTTCTCGGGCGTGGGGCCTTCGTGCACGCGAAACAGGCCGGCGTGCTTGCTTTCCTGGATGAAGTCGGCGCTGCACACGTTGGCCGCGAGCATGGCTTCCTCGATCAGGCGGTGTGCCTCGTTGCGCACACGCGGCACGATCTTTTCGATGCGGCCGTTGTCGTCGCAGACGATCTGGGTTTCAGTGGTTTCAAAATCGACCGCACCGCGCACGCTGCGCGCCTTGAGCAGCGCGCGGTACACATCGTGCAGGTTCATCAGATCGGTGACACGGTCCTTGTGGCGCGTCGCCTCGGGGCCGCGGGTGTTGGCCAGGATGGCCGCGACCTCGGTGTACGTGAAGCGCGCGTGGCTCCACATCACTGCCGGATAAAACTGATAGGCCTGGATCTCGCCAGTCGCGGTGATCAGCATGTCGCAGACCATGCACAGACGCTCGACCCGTGGATTGAGCGAGCACAGACCGTTGGACAGCTTCTCGGGCAGCATCGGAATGACACGGCGCGGGAAGTAGACGCTGGTGGCGCGGTCATAGGCGTCAATGTCGATCGCGCTACCCGTCTCCACATAGTGGCTCACATCGGCAATCGCCACCAGCAAGCGCCAGCCTTTCGCCGACTTCGCGCGACCGACTTGCGCGGGCTCGCAGTAGACGGCATCGTCAAAGTCTCGCGCATCTTCGCCGTCGATGGTGACCAGCGGCACGTCGGTGAGATCGATCCGGTGGCGCTTGTCTTGCGGGCGCACGGCATCCGGCAGCGTGCGGGCCAGCGCGATGCAGCCGTCGGAAAACTCGTGCGGCACGCCGTACTTGCGCACGGCGATCTCGATCTCCATGCCCGGATCGTCGATTTCGCCGAGCACCTCCTTGACGCGTCCCACGGGCTGGCCGTAGAGGCTAGGGGGCTCGGTGAGTTCGACCACCACCACCTGGCCTGGCTTGGCCGTGCCCGTGAGGCCCTTGGGAATCAGGACATCTTGGCCGTAGCGTTTGTCTTCGGGCGCGACCAGCCACACGCCACTTTCGTGCAGCAGCCGGCCGATGATGGGGTGTGGGGGGCGCTCGATGATTTCGAGCACGCGGCCTTCGGGGCGGCCTCGTCGGTCCTGGCGCACGATGCGCGCCTTGACGCGGTCCTTGTGCAAGACCGCCCGCATCTCGTTGGGCGGCAGGTAGATATCGCTTTCGCCGTCGTCGCGAACGACGAAGCCATGGCCGTCGCGGTGACCCTGGATGACGCCCTCGATCTCATCGAGCAGGCCCTTGTCCGGGGTGGCTGTGGTTTTGCTATACAATCTTGTTTTTCCTGAAATGCCCAGGTGGCGGAATTGGTAGACGCACTAGTTTCAGGTACTAGCGAGTAACATCGTGGAGGTTCGAGTCCTCTCCTGGGCACCAATGAT
>CANHSE010000197.1 GCA_947463025.1 Comamonadaceae bacterium | reverse complement strand
GTCTGCAGGATCTCGTCGTCGGTCTCGCCCAGGCCCACCATCAGGCCGCTCTTGGTCGGCACGGTTGGATGCAAGGCCTTGAATTTTTTCAGCAGGTTCAGGCTGAAGGCGTAGTCGGAGCCCGGACGCGCTTCTTTGTACAGGCGCGGGATGGTCTCCAGGTTGTGGTTCATCACGTCGGGCGGCGCGGCCTTGAGGATCTCGAGGGCGCGGTCGTCGCGGCCACGAAAGTCGGGTACCAGGATCTCGATGGTGGTGGTGGGCGAGAGCTCGCGCGTGCGGCGGATGCAGTCGACGAAGTGCTGGCTACCGCCATCGCGCAGGTCGTCGCGGTCGACGCTGGTGATCACCACGTATTTCAGTTGCAGCTTGGCGATGGTGCGCGCCAGGTTCTCGGGCTCGTTCGCATCGAGCGGGTCGGGCCGGCCATGGCCCACATCGCAGAAGGGGCAGCGGCGCGTGCACTTGTCGCCCATGATCATGAAGGTGGCCGTGCCCTTGCCGAAGCACTCGCCGATGTTGGGGCAGGAGGCTTCTTCGCAGACCGTGTGCAGATTGCTTTCGCGCAGGATCTGCTTGATCTCGTAAAAGCGCGTGCTGGGTGAGCCCGCCTTGACGCGGATCCAATCGGGCTTTTTGAGCACCGGCGCCTGTTCGACTTTCACCGGGATGCGAGAGAGCTTGGCCGCGGCCTTTTGCTTGGCCAGCGGGTTGTAGGAGTCGGCGTCTTGCGCCTCGCGAACGACGGGATGGGTGCTCATGGTGTGTGCTCAGGGTGCGAGCAGTGCGTCGAGCTTCTGGCCCAGCACCTGCGCCGCTTCGTTCCAGGGGGTGATGACACCGATTGTAGAAAGGTCGACCGTCTCCAGACCCGCGTGGCCGCAGGGGTTGATTCGGGAGTAGGGTTCCAAGTCCATGGCCACATTCAGGGCTACGCCGTGATAGGTGCAGTGGCGGCTCACCTTGATACCCAGCGCCGCGATCTTGGCCAGCCCGCGAAACGGATCTTCGCCAGGCGCGGCGGGTTCGGGCCGGTGATGGGCGTAGGGGTCGTCGCGCCGCACATAGATACCCGGTGCGCTGCGCACGCGCAGACCGGTCACACCGTAGTGCGCCAGGGAGCGGATCACGGCTTCTTCGAGGCGATAGACGTATTCCTTCACGAAGTAGCCCGCGCGCCGCAAGTCGATCAGCGGATAGGCCACCACCTGGCCTGGGCCGTGGTAGGTCACCTGCCCGCCGCGGTTGGTGGCGATCACCGGGATGTCGCCGGGCGCCAGCACATGGCCTGCCTGACCCGCCAGGCCTTGGGTGTACACCGGGGGGTGCTCGCAGAGCCAGAGTTCATCGGGCGTGTCGTCTACGCGCGCGGCGGTGAAGTCCTGCATGGCCTGGTAGGTGGACGGGTAGTCCACGAGGCCGCACCACTTCACCTGCATGGTCAGAGCACGACCCGCACCATCGGGTGGGTCGAGAGCGTGCGATACAGCTCGTCGAGTTGCTCGCGGCTGGTGGCGTTGATGGTGATCGTGATACCCAGGTAGTTGCCGCCGCGGCTGTCTCGCAGCGCGATGTCCGCCGGGTCAAAGGCGGGATCGAAGGCCTTGGCGATGGCTGTCACCGCCTCGAGCAGGCCATCGACCTTGGCGCCCATGACCTTGATCGGGAAGCGACAGGGGTACTCGATCAGCGAGTCGGCGCGGGAGGTGGGCGGGGTGGGCGTGTTCATGGGTGCAAGGGGGGATTGTGGCCTGCGCCTGGGCTCACTCGGCGTGCGGGCCAGTAGTACCTTTGAATTGCAGGGAGGAGGTCCGCCGCGAAAACCCATGAAGCGCGCCCAGGTAGGTGGAAGTGGGCGGGTTTCCACTCATATAATCGATGGGTTTGCTGAAATCGCAGGTCTGAATTCGCTGGCGTTTCGGCGGGGGCCGTTTCGAATGACAAGCCAAGCCCCATTGCCCGAGACGACCCAAGACGAGCTTCCTTTCAAGCCGCTCAGCGCCCAAGAGGCGCAGGCGCTACGCGAGCAACACCCCTCGGTCTCACCTTGGCGTGTCGTGGCGTGGCAGGCGGTGGTGGGAGTCGTGGTGGCTGGGGCGGCCTGGGCTCTGACGGGTCAGCGAAACATCGCTTGGTCCGCCGCCTACGGCGCGCTGGCGGTGGTGGTTCCGGCGATCATTTTTGCCAGGGGGCTTACGGGGCGTTTTTCCTCGCTGAATGCAGGAACAGCGGCTCTCGGCTTCATGGCGTGGGAGATGGTCAAGATCATCGTGTCGATCGCCTTGTTGGCGATGGCGCCCAAGTGGGTGTCCGCCCTGAGTTGGCCGGCCTTGCTGATCGGCTTGGTGGTGACGATGAAGGTGTACTGGGTGGCGTTGGCGTTCAAGCCTGCGCCGCGCCCAAAGGTTTAAAAGACCGGCTCCTGGGAGCCGGCTAACAGAGAGTCAAGTAATAGAAGATGGCTGCTGAACACGGACCCACCGCCGGTGAATACATCGTTCACCACCTGACCCATCTGCAAAACCAGAAGCCCAAGAGCGTTCTGGATTTCTCCGTCTTCAACCTCGACTCCATCTTCTGGTCGATCACCCTGGGCGTGTTGGGCTGCTGGCTGCTGTGGCTGGCCGCGCGCAAGGCCACGTCGGGCGTGCCGGGTCGCTTCCAGGCGGCGGTCGAAGTGCTGGTCGACATGGTCGATTCGCAAGCCAAGGGCATCGTGCACAGCGCCGAGAGCCGCAAGCTGGTCGCGCCGCTGGCCCTCACCGTGTTCGTCTGGATCTTTTTGCTCAATGCGATGGACCTGTTGCCGGTCGACCTGCTGCCGGTGATCTTCGAGAAGATCTACGCCGCCGCCGGCTATGACCCGCACCACGCTTACATGCGCGTGGTGCCCACCGCCGACCTGTCGGTCACCATGGGCCTGTCGCTGTCGGTGCTGCTGGTCTGCCTGTACTACAACGTCAAGATCAAGGGTCTGGGCGGCTGGGTGCACGAGCTGTTCACCGCGCCCTTCGGCAGCCACCCCCTGCTGTGGCCGTTCAACTTCCTGATGCAGATCATCGAGTTCGTCGCCAAGACCGTCTCGCATGGCATGCGACTGTTCGGCAACATGTACGCCGGCGAACTGATCTTCATGCTGATCGCCCTGATGGGCGGCGCCTTCTCGCTGTCGGCCACCGGCATCGGTCTGGCGATCGGCCACATCATCGCGGGCTCGGCCTGGGCGATCTTCCACATCCTGATCATCACGTTGCAGGCCTTCGTGTTCATGATGTTGACGCTTGTCTACGTCGGCCAGGCCCACGACGCGCACTGACCCGCCCCCTTTTTCAGTTTCCCTCTCGTTTTTTTCTCTAACCAAGTCCCTTAGGAGCAATCATGGAAGTTATCAGCTTTGTCGCACTGGCCGCCGGCCTGATCATCGGTCTGGGTGCCATCGGTGCCTGTATCGGTATCGGCATCATGGGCAGCAAGTACCTGGAAGCTGCCGCCCGCCAGCCCGAACTGATGAACGAGCTGCAGACCAAGATGTTCCTGCTGGCTGGCCTGATCGACGCCGCGTTCATTATCGGTACCGGTATTGCGCTGTGGTTCGCCACCGCCAACCCCTTCCTGGCCCAGATCGCCAACCTGCCGAAGTAAGCCTGTTCATGAACCGTTTGAGCCTTCGCGTGGCACCGCGGAACCGGCCTTGCCGGAGCGCTGGTGCAGCCCTCTGTAGAGGGTGGCGGCATGGCCGCAGCGAGGGCGGGGAAATCACATGAGTATCACCGGTACCCTCATCGTTCAGATGATCGTGTTCCTGATCCTGGTCGGGTTCACGATGAAATTCGTGTGGCCTCCGATCACCGCTGCGCTCGACGAGCGTGCGAAGAAGATCGCCGAGGGTCTGGCTGCCGCCGACAAGGCCAAGTCCGAGCTGAGCGCTGCCAACCAGCGCGTCGAAGCCGAGCTGGCCAAGTCGCGCACCGAGACCGCCGCGCGCCTGGCCGATGCCGAGCGCCGCGCACAGGCCATCATCGAAGAGGCCAAGGGTCGCGCCAGCGAAGAAGCTGCCAAGATCGTCGCCGCTGCACGGGCTGAAGCCGAGCAGCAGACCGTCAAGGCCCGCGAGACGCTGCGCGAGCAGGTCGCCGTGCTGGCCGTCAAAGGCGCTGAGCAGATCCTGCGCAAGGAAGTGAACGCCGGCGTCCACGCCGACCTCCTGCGCCGTCTGCAGGCCGAGCTGTAAAAGGTCGCGACACATGGCCGAACTCGCCACCATCGCCCGCCCCTACGCTGAAGCCCTGTTTCAGGCCAGCCGGGCAGACCTGAGCGGCACGTCTCAATGGCTCGACGCCCTGGGTGCTGTCGGTGCGGACGCGCAGTTGCTGCAGTTCGCCGCCAACCCCAAGGTCTCTGACGCGCAGGTCCTCGATCTGGTCACCCAGGTCGCGGGCGTGAAGTTGCCGGCCGCAGGCCAGAACTTCCTGCGCGCCGTGGTCGAGAACGGCCGTCTGGCCGCCCTGCCCGAGATCGC
>CANHSE010000196.1 GCA_947463025.1 Comamonadaceae bacterium | reverse complement strand
GCCGGATTGGATTGGGACCAGCCCCATCAGGGATTTGAGCAGCGTGGTCTTGCCCACGCCGTTGCGGCCCAAGAGAACGGTGACCTGACCTGGAGCCACGTCCAGGCTCACATCACGCAAGATGTGCGAGCCGCCGTAGTACTGGTGAATATTCTTGACGGAGAGCATGGCGGTCATCGTCCCAGGTAGACCTCGATCACGCGCTCGTCGTTTTGCACCTGGTCCAGCGTGCCCTGGGCCAACACCGCGCCATCACACAGCACGGTCACGATCTCGGAGATGGTGCGGATAAAGCTCATATCGTGTTCCACCACCATCAGCGAATGCTGGCCCTTGAGAGACAGGAACAACTGCGCGGTCCGCTCGGTTTCTTCGTCGGTCATGCCCGCCACCGGCTCGTCGAGCAACAGCAGCTTGGGGTCTTGCATCAGCAGCATGCCGATCTCCAGCCACTGTTTCTGGCCGTGACTCAGGTTGCCCGCCAGGCGATGCACGCTGTCGGCCAGGTGGATGGTGTCCAGTACCTCGGCCAGGCGGTCGGCCTGGGCCGAGTCCAGGCGGAAAAACATCGAGGCCTTGACGCCCTTGTTGGTCTTGAGGGCCAGCTCCAGGTTTTGAAAGACGGTCAGTTGCTCAAACACCGTGGGCTTCTGGAATTTACGGCCGATGCCCATTTGCGCGATCTGGGGCTCGGTGTAGCGAAGCAGGTCGATCGTGCTGCCGAAGAACACGGTGCCCGAGTCCGGCCGGGTCTTGCCGGTGATGATGTCCATCATCGTGGTCTTGCCAGCGCCGTTGGGTCCGATGATGCAACGCAGCTCGCCCGGCGCGATGTCCAGAGACAGCTGGTTGATCGCCTTGAAGCCGTCAAAGCTCACGCTCACATCTTCCAGGTACAGGATACGGCCGTGCGTTACATCCACTTCGCCCGGCGTGGCCAGGCGTGAGAAGGCGGCACTGCGCCCGCCCGAACTACCGGTCTGCGCGTCTTTTTCCTGGCGCGCCTCAATGCGACGCGCGCCTTGCTCCATCAGATCAGGGGTCATCCCTTACCTCCGATCTTGCGCAGCCAACCGACGAGGCCTTGGGGCAGGAACAGCGTGACAGCGATGAACAAGGCCCCCAGCACATACAACCAGAACTCGGGTGCGACCACGGTCAGCCAGCTCTTGGCGCCATTGACCAGGAAGGCGCCCACGATGGGGCCGATCAGGGTGGCACGTCCGCCCACCGCAGCCCAGATCGCGATCTCAATGGAGTTGGCCGGGCTCATCTCGCCTGGGTTGATGATGCCCACCTGGGGCACATAGAGGGCGCCAGCCACGCCGCACATCATGGCGGAGATCACCCAGATGGTGAGCTTGTAGCCAATCGGCGAATAACCCGAGAACATCACGCGCGATTCGGCGTCGCGGATCGCTTGCAACACACGACCAAACTTGGCGCTGACCAGCCAACGCGCAAACAAGAAGAACCCCAGCAGCGTCACCCCCGTCAGCACGAACAACGTCATACGCATGTTCGGCGTCGCCAGGGGCAGGTCCAGGATGCGCTTGAAATCGGTGAAGCCGTTGTTGCCGCCAAAGCCGGTTTCATTGCGGAAAAACAGCAGCATGGCCGCAAAGGTCATGGCCTGCGTGATGATTGAGAAGTACACGCCCTTGATCCGCGATCGGAAGGCAAAGTAGCCGAACACGAACGCCACCAGACCGGGCACCGCCACCACCAGGACCAGGGTGGCCAGAAAACTGTCGCTAAACGTCCAGTGCCAGGGCAGCTCCTTCCAGTCCAGGAACACCATGAAGTCCGGCAGATCGCTCTTGTAGTTGCCATCGCGCCCGATCTGGCGCATCAGGTACATGCCCATGGCATAACCGCCCAGCGCGAAGAACAAGCCGTGGCCCAGCGACAAGATGCCGGTGTAGCCCCAAATCAGATCCATGGCCAGGGCGCAGATCGCGTAGCACATGATCTTGCCGACCAGCGACACGGCGTAATCGCTCAGATGAAAGATGCTGTCCTCAGGCACCAGCAAGTTCAAGATCGGCGCGACGGCGCACACCACGATCAGGGCGGCCAGGAAGGCGGCCCAGCCCGTGCGCGTCAAAAGAGGAGCGCGTTCGGGGGTCATGCTTCTGCGCTCCGGCCCTTGATCGCGAACAGGCCTTGCGGGCGTTTCTGAATGAACACGATGATGAAGACCAGCACCGCGATCTTGGCCAGCACCGCGCCGGCCCACCCTTCGAGGAACTTGTTCAACACGCCCAAGCCCAAGGCGGCATACACGGTGCCCGCCAGCTGGCCCACGCCACCGAGAACAACGACCATGAACGAGTCGACGATGTAGCTCTGACCCAAGTCGGGCCCCACGTTGCCGATCTGACTCAGGGCGCAACCGGCCAGGCCAGCGATGCCCGAGCCGAGTGCAAACGCGTAGGTGTCGACACGCGCGGTGTTCACACCCATGCACGACGCAATGGGACGGTTCTGCGTGACGCCACGCACGAACAGCCCCAGGCGCGTGCGCGCAATCAGCCAGGCCATGCCCGCCAACACCGCAAACGCGAAGCCGATGATCACGATGCGGTTCCAGGGCAGCTGCAGGTTCCCCATGACCGCCATACCCCCACTCATCCAGCTGGGGTTCTCGACACTCACGTTCTGAGCGCCAAACACGGTGCGCACCAGCTGCATCAGCATCAGGCTGATGCCCCAGGTGGCGAGCAGTGTCTCCAGCGGGCGGCCGTACAGAAAGCGGATCACGCTGCGCTCCAGGATCGCTCCCATCAGGGCTGACGCCGCAAAGGCGACGGGCACAGCGGCCACGAGGTACCAGTCGAAGGCACCGGGCAGGTACTGGCGAAACACACCTTGCACCACGAAGGTGGCATAGGCGCCGATCATCATCAGCTCGCCGTGGGCCATGTTGATGACGCCCATGAGGCCGTAGGTGATGGCCAGACCCAGGGCCACCAGCAGGAGGATGGAGCCCAGGCTCAGGCCCGAGAACACCTGACCCGCGCGATCGCCCCAGGCCAGGGCGGCTTCGACCTGGCGCAAGGCGATCTCGATCGCGGACCGCGCGGCGGGGTCCTGCTCGTCGCGCAGGGCTTGGGTCAGCAGCGTCTTGGTAGCGGCCTGACCGCTGCCGGCCAGGACCCGTGCCGCTTCGACGCGCAACTTGGGATCGGTGCTGGAGATCAGCACCGCGGCGCGGGCCAGGGCCAGTTGGGCCTGGATCGCAGGGTTCTTTTCCGATTGCAGCGCTTGCTCGATCAGCGGCAGGCGTGCGGCGTCGGGCTCAGCGGCCAGCGCTTTGACCGCCGCGGCGCGCAGTTTGTCGTCGGGCGAAAAAAGGCGGATCGCGCCCAGGGCGGTATCGATCTCGCCGCGCATACGGTTGTTGCTCACCACATCTTCGGCATCGGCTGGCACATCGGCAGGCGCACCCGACACCGGGTCGACCCCTTTGCCATCACGCACGATGAAGACCTTGCCCCCGGCCGTCTTCACCGCGTCATCGGCCAGCGCCTGCAAGAAGGCAGCGGTCTTGTCGTCGGCGGTCGCAACCGCCTTGTTCAAAGCTTCAATCCGCGCATCGGCCTCGCCGATGGCAATGGCTTGGGCTTCGACGGCAGTCAGCGCATAAGAAGACGCCGAGGAAAAAAGCGCCAAGAGCAAACCAAGAATTCGAAGCATGGAAAAAGAGCAGGAGAGAAAAAACGCGCGCCAGTGGCGCGCCGCGCCGGGCCGCCCCAAGCGGCCGCGCCGCCCCCCTTTGGGGGGAGGCGGCGAAGCCGCTTCGGGGGGAAGGTCGTCAAACCTTGCTCTTACCCTCCGGCTCGTCCTTCTTCTTGTCGTTACCCGGGATGAAGGGCGACCAGGGCTTGGCTTTCACCGGACCGGGAGTCTTCCAGACGATGTTGAACTGACCATCGGCCTTGACTTCGCCGATGAAGACCGGCTTGTGCAGGTGGTGGTTTTTCTCGTCCATCTTGGCGGTGAAGCCCGAGGGTGCCTTGAAGGTCTGACCGGCCATGGCGGCAATCACCTTGTCCACGTCCGTGGTCTTGGCCTTCTCGACGGCCTGCTTCCACATGTAGATGCCGATGTAGGTGGCTTCCATCGGGTCATTGGTCAGAGGCTTGTCCTTGTGGCCGGCGATGTTCTTGGCCTTGGCATAAGCAGCCCACTTCTTGGTGAACTCGTCGTTGGTCGGGTTCTTGACCGACATGAAGTAGTTCCAGGCGGCCAGGTGACCCACCAGCGGCTTGGTGTCCACGCCGCGCAGTTCTTCTTCACCCACCGAGAAGGCGACCACCGGCACGTCCTTGGCCTTGAGGCCGGCGTTGCCCAGCTCCTTGTAGAACGGCACGTTGGAGTCGCCATTGATGGTGGAGATCACCGCCGTCTTGCCGCCAGCCGAGAATTTCTTGATGTCGGCCACGATGGTTTGATAGTCGCTGTGGCCGAAGGGGGTGTACTTCTCGTCGATGTCCGAGTCCTTCACGCCCTTGGATTTGAGGAAGGCGCGCAGGATCTTGTTGGTGGTGCGGGGGTACACATAGTCGGTGCCCAGAAGCACGAAGCGCTT
>CANHSE010000195.1 GCA_947463025.1 Comamonadaceae bacterium | reverse complement strand
TTCCCGCGGGGCTCGTACGAACAAGGTAACCGGCACCCGACCCCTTGTGCCAGTACATGCCGCCACGGACCTGCTCGGCTTCCTTGAGCGCCTCCTCCCAAGCCTCGAAGGCGGCAACGGCATCGATGTACTGCCGCATGGCGTCTGCCGGGCGCTCAAGCATGAGGGACTCTTTTCGGTATTTTTATTGAAAAGTCAATTTTACGGCGAAAAGTCAATTAAAACAACAGCTTGCTTGCTAATTCAGAGCCTTCAGATCCCCCGTCGCCGCGCGAAGTCGACATACCAGGCCAGGCACCCCGGGTTGGCCATTGCGTCGGGGTTGACCACTTTTTCGATCGGCTGCCCGAGCAGGAGTTTCTTGATCGGCAGCTCCTGCTTCTTACCCGAGAGGGTGCGCGGGATCTCGGCGACCTGCAGGATGTCATCGGGCACGAAGCGGGGTGAGAGCGCGGTCTTTACCGCGTCGCGCAGACGGGCTTGCAAGGCCGCGTCGAGCGTGAGCCCGGGGCGCAGCACCACGAACAGCGGCATATAGCTCTCGCGGCCCAGGTATTCGAGATCGACCACCATCGAATCGAGCACTTCGGGCAAGGCCTCGACCGCGCTGTACAACTCACTGGTCCCCATGCGCAGGCCGTGGCGGTTGATGGTGGCGTCGCTACGGCCGTAGATGATGCAGTGGCCACTGTCGGTCACCTTGAGCCAGTCACCATGGCGCCAGACGCCGGGGTACGTGTCGAAGTAGCTCGAGAGATAACGCTTGTGGCCATCATCGCCCCAAAAGTACAGGGGCATGGAGGGCAGGGGTTTCGTACACACCAGTTCGCCGACTTCTCCGATGACGGGCTGGCCGTCTTCGCTCCAGGCCTCGACCGCGCAGCCCAGGAGGCGGCATTGCATCTGGCCGGGGATCTGCGGCAGCTCACGGTGGCCGCCGATGAAGGCGCCGGCGAAGTCGGTACCGCCGGAGATGTTGCACCACCAGATGTCACGGGTTCCGAGTTTCTCGAATTCGCGCGTGCCCCAACGCTGCACATCCTCCGACAAGGGCGATCCGGTCGTGCCCAATGCACGCACGGTCTTGAGCCCCGGCATGGAGGCCAGGTCCACGCCCGCCTTCATGCAGTTGGAAAAGAAAGCCGCGCCGGCGCCGAAGAAGGTGACGCCCAGGTCGGCAGCGAAGCGCCAGAGCGTGGTCCAGTCGGGCGCGTCCTTGCTGCCGCCGGGGTTGCCGTCGTAGAGGCAGCAGGTGGTGCCATTGAGCAAGCCCGCCACCTGCGCGTTCCACATGACCCAGCCGGTGGAGCTGTACCAGTGGTAACGCTCGCCCCAGGAGTTGGGGTGGTAGCTGCAGCCCACGTCGTTGTGCAAGATCTTCAGAGCCAGAGCGACGATGACGGTGCCGCCATGGCCATGCACGATGGGCTTGGGCAAGCCCGTGGTGCCGCTGGAGTAGACGATCCATAGCGGATGGTCGAAGGGCAGCCACACGGGCGCGAAGGCGGCGGTGGCGGCGTTGTCGGTGGCGGTCGTGTCGGCAAAACGGGTGAAGTCGCCCAGGGCGGACAGCGCCTCGCGCGGCACACCGAGGTTGTCGTGCACGATCAGGTGCGAGACGCTGGGCAAAGCCGCGCGCAATTGCGCGACGGTGGCGGTGCGGTCGATGTCGCGGCCGCCATAGCGCACGCCGTCGCAGGCAATCAGCACCTTGGGTTCGATCTGTTTGAAGCGATCGAGCACGGCGGCCGTGCCCATGTCGGGCGCGCACACGCTCCAGACGGCGCCCAGGCTCGCGCAGGCGAGGAAGGCGACGGCCGTCTCGGGAATGTTGGGCAGGTAAGCGGCCACACGATCACCGGGTTGAACCCCCTGCGCCCGCAGGTGCAGGGCCAGAGAGGCGACCTGTCGACGCAGTTCGGGCCAGGTGAGTTCCTGGTGGTCGCCACGTTCGTTGCGGCTGATCAGGGCCGCAAAGCCGACGGCGGCGGCAGGCTCGACATGGCGAAACACCTGTTCCGCGTAATTGCACTGCGCGCCCTCAAACCAGCGCGCGCTGGGCATGCGCGCTTCGCCCAGTACCGCGCGATGCGGCGTGGGCGAGTGCAGGTCGAAGTAGTCCCAGACGCTTTGCCAGAAGGCGGTCAGGTCCGTGGTGGACCACCGCCACAGGGCGTCATAGGTGTCAAAGCGCAGGCCGCGGTGATCACGCAGCCAGTCCTGGTAGAGGCGGATCTGGGGGATGGAGGGGGCGGGCATCCTCACAGACTAGCAGCTGCAGAGAGGGGGCTCGGGCCCGCTCGCCATAATCCCCCGATGGCGCCCCCTCCCCGTGGTTTCAAGGGCAATAAGCAGTCCCTCCCCAGCAAGCCCTGCGTGGCCTGCGGCCGGCCCATGACCTGGCGTAAGCGCTGGGAGCGCAATTGGGACGAGGTGAAGTACTGCAGCGACGCCTGCCGCCGCCAGGGCGCCGCGCCCGCGGGCCCGGCGCGCGGCTGATCGGTCAGCCCAGCTCGGTGCCGTCCGCCCCGGTCATGCGGCGGCTCTTCCAATAAACGTCATCGCCGCCGTTCATCCGGTTGAGCACCCGCGCCAGCACAAACATCAGGTCGGACAGGCGGTTGAGGTACTGGCGGGGCATGTCGCGCAGCGTTTCCTGCGCGCCCAGGGCGGTCACCGCCCGCTCCGCCCGGCGGGCCACCGTGCGGCAGACATGGGCCTGGGCCGCCGGGCGGGTGCCGGCCGGGAGGATGAACTCCTCCAGCTTGGGCAGCGCGGCGTTGTGCGACTCCAGGGCCTGGTCCAGGGTGAGGATGGCGTCCGCCCCCAACAGTTCGAAGCCCGGAATGGACAGCTCGCCACCCAGGTTGAACAGCTGGTGCTGGATCTCGACCAGCAGCTCGCGCACCGCCTTGGGCAGGGGCTCACACAGCAGCAGGCCAATATGAGAGTTGAGCTCGTCCACGTCGCCCATGGCCTGCACGCGCAGGTGGTGCTTGGGTACGCGGGTGTTGTCTCCCAGCCCGGTGGTGCCGTCGTCGCCGGTGCGGGTGGCAATCTGGGTGAGGCGCTTGCCCATGGGGTCTCCGGTGGTTATCGATGCGAAATGAAGCCGCCATTGTGCAAGACGGGCGCGAAAACCCCCGCAGACGACCCTATTACGGTTGCGTACACTGGCTGCCAGTTGTCCGAGAAGTACCCCATGAACGCTCCCTCCACCCTGACCCACCTGGCCCCCCAGACGCCGCGCGAGGTACCCGCCGCCCTGATCGAGGCACTGAAAACTCGGTTTGGCGACCAGTGCTCCACCGCCCTGGTCGTGCGCGAGCAGCACGGGCGCGACGAATCGCCCTTGAGCGCGCCGCCGCCGGCCGCCGTGGTGTTTGCCCAGAGCACCCAGGACGTGTCCGATGCGGTGGCCCTGGCCTCGCAGTACGCGGTGCCGGTGATTCCGTTTGGCGTGGGCTCGTCCCTCGAAGGCCACCTGCTGGCGGTGCAAGGCGGCATCAGCATCGATGTGGCCCGCATGAACCAGGTGGTGGCGGTCAACCCCGAAGACCTCACGGTGACCGTGCAGCCCGGGGTGACGCGCAAGCAGCTCAATGAAGAAATCAAGAGCACGGGCCTGTTCTTCCCGATCGATCCGGGTGCAGACGCCTCGATCGGCGGCATGAGCGCCACGCGCGCCAGCGGCACCAACGCCGTGCGCTATGGAACGATGCGTGAGAACGTGCTGGCCCTGGAGGTGGTGACCGCCAGCGGCGAGGTGATACGCACTGGCACACGCGCCAAGAAATCGTCGGCGGGCTATGACCTCACGCGCCTGTTCGTGGGCAGCGAGGGCACGCTGGGTGTGATCACCGAGGTGACGCTGCGCCTGTACCCGATTCCCGAGGCGATCTCGGCGGCGATCTGCTCGTTTCCGAGCATCGAGGCCGCGGTGCGCACCACGATCCAGATCATTCAAATGGGCATCCCGATCGCGCGCGTGGAGTTGATCGACCACAACTCGGTGCGCGTGGTCAATGCCCACAGCAAACTGAATCTGCGCGAAGAGCCGATGCTGCTGATGGAGTTTCACGGCTCGCCCGCGAGCGTGCAGGAGCAGGCGCAAGCGGTGCAGGAGATCGCGAGCGAGTTCGGTGGCAATGCCTTCGAGTGGGCGGTCACGCCCGAGGAGCGCACCCGCCTGTGGACCGCGCGTCATAACGCGTACTTCGCGGCGGTGCAGTCGCGCCCGGGTTGCCGTTGCCTGTCCACCGACACCTGCGTGCCGATCTCGCGCCTGGCTGATTGCCTGCTCGATTCGGTCAAGGAAGCCGATGCCAGCGGCATCCCCTACTTCCTCGTGGGCCATGTGGGCGACGGCAATTTCCACTTTGGTTATTTGCTCGATCCGAACGACCCGAAAGAGACCGAGCTGGCCGAGACGCTCAATCACCAGCTGGTGGCGCGTGCGCTGCGACTGGGCGGCACCTGCACCGGCGAACACGGCGTGGGCCTGCACAAGATGGGATTCCTGGTCGATGAAGCCGGCGCGGGCGCAGTGGACATGATGCGCACCATCAAGCGCGCGCTGGATCCGAAGAACATCATG
>CANHSE010000194.1 GCA_947463025.1 Comamonadaceae bacterium | reverse complement strand
CGACGGTGGCCAGCAGCAGCGCCAGGGCCGAGAGGCGCAGGCCCGCTTTGGCGGCGGAGCAGGAGAGCAAGGGGAGGGTGCGCATGGCCAGCCTTACATGTTGTTGTTCAGGTAGCGCAGCATGCCGTCCACCGCAGAGATGGCCTTGGAGTTGATCTCGTAGGCGCGCTGGGTTTCGATCATGTTGACCATTTCCTCGACGACGTTGACGTTCGAGGCTTCCAGAGCGCCCTGCTGGATCTGGCCGGCACCGGCCAGGCCGGGCGCGCCCGGCTGTGCCGGACCGCTGGCGGGGGTCTCGCGCAGCAGGTTCTGGCCGATGGCCTGCAGGCCGGCCGGGTTGATGAAGCGGGCGATCTGCATCTGCCCAACCTGCTGGGTGGCGCCGCCAGCCACTTCCACCGAGACGGTGCCGTCGCGGCCGATGGTGATGCTGTTGGCGTTGGCGGGGATGGCAATCGCCGGCTGCACCACCGCGCCGTTGGCGGTGACCAGCTGGCCCAGCGACGACACCTTGAAGTTGCCGTCGCGGGTGTAGGCGGTCGAGCCGTCTGCCTGCGCGATCTGGAAAAAGCCGTCGCCCTGGATGGCCACGTCCAGCGCGTTGCTGGTGGAGACCAGACTGCCCTGGGAATGGGTTTTCTCGGTGGCGACGATGCGCACGCCAGTGCCCAGCATCAGGCCGGTGGGCGACTGCGCATCGGCGGTGACCTGAGCGCCGGGCTGGCGCAGGTTTTGGTAGAGGGCGTCCTCAAAGGCCGCGCGGTCGCGCTTGAAGCCGGTGGTGTTGACGTTGGCCAGGTTGTTGGAGATGACCGACATGCGCTTTTGCTGCGCATCCAGGCCGGTCTTGGCAATCCACATCGAAGCGTCCATGGTGGGCTCCTGTCAATCAAAAATAAAAATCGGTGGGCGGGGATCGGTCATCAGCCGGTGGTGCGCATCATGGCGGCACCCGATTCGTCGATGTCCTTGGTCTGTTTCATCATCCGGATCTGCATCTCGAAGCTGCGCGAGTGGTCGATCAGGCGAGTCATGGCTTCTACGGCGTTCACGTTGCTGCCCTCCAGGGCGCCGGGCGTGATCACCGGCAGGTTGGGGCCGTCGGCAAAGTCAGCGCCGTCGGGTTGACCCAGGACTTTGAACAGGCCGTCTTCGCGGCGGGTCAGTTCGATGTTGCTCGCGTCCTTCAGGCGCAGTCGATCAATCTGGACGGGCACCTGCACCCCGACCTGGCCAGGATCATTGGCGTAGACCGTGCCGTCGCTGTTGATGCGCACGCGAAAGCCCGGGGGCACGTTGATCGGTCCGCCCTGGCCCAGCACCAGCTGGCCGCCGCCCGTCTCGAGCTGGCCCTGCAGGTTCACGCGCAGGTCGCCGCGACGGGTGTAGGCGGTTTGTCCGTTGGCCGCCTGCACCGCCAGCACGGCGCGGCCGCTGATGGCGATGTCCAGCGGACGGTCGGTGGTCATGACCGGGCCGGGCGTCATCTGGATGACGTCGCGCTGCACCGCTTGAATCTGATAGCGGGTGTCGAAGCCCTCGCCTTCCACCTTGACGGTGCGCAGCGCCGACTCGAAGCTGCGCTTGAAGCCGACCGTGGAGACGTTGGCCATTTCGTTGACCAGCGAGGCACGCACCAGGGCCTGGGCATTGACGGTGCCGTTGGAGGTGAAGATCAGTCGGTCCATGACGCGGTGTCTCGGAGTGGGTGTTCAGCGGTCGGTCTTCATCACGAACGGATGTTGATGATGGCCTGGGTCAAGGTGTTGTTGGTCTCGATGGCCTTGGCGTTGGCCTGGAAGTTACGCTGGGCGGTGATCAGCTCGATCAGCTCCTGCGTCAGGTCCACGTTCGCGCGCTCGGTGGCGCCGGCGCGCACCGTACCGAAGCCTGCGGCGCCGGCTTCACCCAGTGTCACCTTGCCCGATTGGCTGGTGGCCAGGTAGCTGGAGTCACCCAACTGGCGCAAGCCGGTCGGGGCGGTGAAGTTGGCCAAAATGATCTTGGCCAGGTTCTTCTGCGTGCCGTTGGAGTAGTTGGCAGACACCAGACCGTCGTCGCCGATGTTCAGACCAATCAGGTCACCCTCGGGTCGGCCGTTCTGGCTCTGGGCCAGCACCGAGAAGGGTGAGGAGTATTGGGTGGAGCCGTCGTAGTTGATGGCAAATTGCAGCGTCGCACCGGTCTCGCCGATGGTCGAGGCCTTGAACTGGATGGACTCGACCGGCGACTTCAGGTTACCGTCGGTGCTGAAGGTCAGCTCGCCCTTGTCCAGGAAAATCGCAGACCACAGGTCGGCGGTTTCCAGTTCGGAGAAGTCACCCGGATCCGAGGTCTCCAGGCCTTCGCGGTTCACGTAAAGGGGGAAGCCGGCAGCGTTACGGGCCTGCGGCGGCTCGACCCACCGGCTGGTGGTGCCGCGGGCGCTTTCCAGATCGGCCATGCCCCAGATGCTGTTGGCAGACACTTTCAGGAAGGCGTCGTTGCCGGCGTTGCCGGTGGTGAACTGGAAGAAGCTCTGGCCCAGGGCGTTCTTGCCCAGTTCTACCTGCACCCCACTGACCGTACGGCCGAAGGAGTCAGCCAGGGAGTTGATGCGGAACTCGAGTTCCTTGCGGAATTCTTCGATGGTGTAGTCGGCTTTCTCGGGCATGGTCACGATGCCAGTCACGTTGTTGACCGTCACCACGAATTGGTTGTTGCTGCCGTCGACGCGGAACTTGTTGTTCACGTTGATACCGATGGTGTTGCCTTCCAAAACGGCCGGCCTGGAGGTGATACCGCGCAGGGGGGTGCTGGAGGTGTCCGCCAGGGCCGGGTTCTCGGTCGAGAGCGGCAGGCCAAATAGCAGCTTGGCTGCAGCCGACGCGTTCGAGATGGACACGCTAGAGGTGTCGCCCGTGGTGCCCGAGGCAATGTGGAACAGGCGCGAGGTGTCGTCAAAACTCACCGCGATGCCAAAGCGCTGGTTCTCGGTGGCGCGGATGGTGTCGCCACGCGCGAACATGTCGGCGTCATAGGCGCCCGTGTCCGGGTGCAGGCGTTTCTCGCTGGTGGTGAGCTTGAAGACGTCGTTGTTATTGGTGGTGGCCGACGTCAGCACAAATTCCTTGCCCACGGTGGAGGTCTTGAAAGTGAAGCTCTTGAGCACCGGGTCGTAGGCGACGCGGATCGAGGAGTCACTCAGGGCCGTGCGCAGCTTGGACTGCAACAGCGAAGAAGCCTCGTTGGACGTCAGGCTGGCCATGGTCTTGCCAGCGCCGAAGGCGGTTGCGATCTCGGCATCGGTGACGTTGATGGTTTTGTAGCCGTCAGCGGCCGAGGAGTTCGTCGAGGGCGCCGCACCGGTGTTAACGATGGCGATCTTGAACAGGTCGGCGTTGTTCGCCGTGGTGGTGGCCTTGAGCGAGCTGAAGTCGAAGTAGCGCTCGTCACCATAGGCCTTGGCAATGGCGTTGGTGATTTCGCGGGCGATCTCGACACCGGTGTACTTCTTGGCGATGTCGGCGTCGGAGTCGATCAGGTGGTTCAGGTTCACGGTGACCGGGTCGGCGGAGCCGTCCACGTTCAGGGTGAATTCCAAGGGGTTGGCCTTGAGGGTCAGGGCCATCGTGTTGCCGCTGGCCAGGGCGGCGGAGGCCGTCACCGAGAAGGTCTTGCCGGTCTCGGCCAGGGGGGAGCCGTTGAAGGTGATGGTCTTGCCGTCGCTGCCCAGGGTGCCGGTCACCGACGTAAGCGAGCCCCCGCTGGGTGTGAAACTGGCGGTGATCGCATTGGAGGCGCCCACTGAGATGCTCAGGGCGCCCGCTGTGGGCACCACGCCCCGGCTGGTCACGGTCAGGGTGCTGGGTGACAGGGTGGACGCAGTCACCGGGTTGATACCGGTGTAGCTCATGGGCACGAAGCCGCTCTTCCAGTCGCTGATCAGCTGGGTCGACAGCACCGATCCCGATGCGGCGGCCGGTACCGACTGCTGCGGGTTGCTCAAGTCGTCCAGGTTGAACAGCTTGCTCACACCGCCGTTGATCAGGGAGGGGTTGATCTGGCTTTCCGGGCGGATCTCGCCGTACTTGTTCACGAACAGCTTTTCCTCGCCTTCGGTGGCCTGGATCAGCATTTCCTCCAGCTTGGTCTCACCGATGTACACGTGCGTCTGCCACTTGTTGAAGGGGTCTTCCGGCGTGGCGACCTGGGTCTTGACGTAGTAGACCTTGGCCAGGTATTCGTTACCGCCCTGGTCGAACACGGTGACGGCGGTGGTCAGGTTGTAGCTGTTGGGATCGTTGGGGCTGAAGGCGCCGGTGATCACCCGGGCGTCGGCCGGCAGGTTCAGGCCCAGCTCGATGTTGCTGGTCTGCTCGGCGTCACCGACAGTCGAGCGGGGAATGATCAGTTTTTTCAGGGCGCTCAGGTCGGCCTTGCCGCTCGAGTCCACCGTTGCTGCCATCAGGGCCTGGCCCGCCGAGTTCACCACCGCGTACGAGTCGTTGAGCAGGAAGGTGCCGTTGCGGGTGTAGATGTCCTGCAGGCTGTCGGCCGATTTCAGGGGGAAGAAGCCGTCGCCGGTGATGGCGATGTCCAGCGAGTTGGCCGAGAACTG
>CANHSE010000193.1 GCA_947463025.1 Comamonadaceae bacterium | reverse complement strand
CAGGACATGATCAACCGCCACAAGACCACCGACCTCTCCGAGAGCCAGCCGACCAAGGGCAACATCGCGGGTGGCCTGACCACCATCGAAGAAAAAGCCCTGGGCAACATCCAGAAGATCGGCAAGAAGTGCACGGTCGACGGCGTGATCGACAAGGCCGAGATCCCCACGCACCCGGGTCTGTGGTTCATGGATTCGTCGTCGGCCGCCGCCGAGATGGTGACGCTGTGCGCCGCCTCGGGCTATGCGGTGCACTTCTTCCCCACCGGTCAGGGCAACGTGATCGGCAACCCCATCGTGCCGGTGATCAAGATCTGCGCCAACCCGCGCACCGTGCGTCTCATGAGCGAGCACATCGATGTGGACTCCTCGGGTCTGCTGCAGCGCGACATCACGCTGGACCAGGCCGGCGACAAGCTGCTCGAGTGCATGCTGCGCACCGCCAACGGCCGTTTGACGGCAGCCGAGGCGCTGGGCCATCGCGAGTTCGTGCTGACCCGCCTGTTCGAGTCGGCCTAAGCGGCTCGGCATCGACCGAACCTGCAACGAACCGCCGCCGCGCCGCAAGGTGCGGCGGCCTGCGCACATGGCACGAATCCTCATCACCGAATTCATGGACGCGCCCGCAGTGGCCCAGCTACAGCAGGCGCACGAGGTGCGCTACGACCCGCAGATGGTCGATCAGCCCGAGGCGATGCTGCATGCCGCGGCCGAAGTCGATGCCTTGATCGTGCGCAATCGCACCCAGGTGCGCGGCCCGCTGCTGCAGGCGCTGGCGCGCTGCAAGGTGGTGGGCCGCCTCGGGGTGGGGTTGGACAACATCGATGTCGCAGCCTGCGAGGCGCGTGGCGTGCAAGTGATTCCGGCCACCGGCGCCAATGCGCTGTCGGTGGCCGAGTACGTGATCGGCACCGCGATGCTGTTGCTGCGCGGGGCCTACCAATCGCAAGCCGCGATGGTGCAGGGGCAGTGGCCTCGCACTGCCTTGTCGTCGGGCCGTGAGATCTACGGCAAGACCCTGGGCCTGATTGGCTACGGATCGATCGGCCAACTGACCGCTCGCTTGGCTCAGGCCCTGGGCATGCGCGTGCAGGCCCACGACGCCCTGATGGCGGCCGACCATCCCGCTTTTTCATCAACCGGCGTGCAAGCGGTGGGTCTGGACACGCTGCTGGCGTCGTCGGACGTGATCAGTCTGCACGTGCCGCTGCTGCCGTCCACACAGCATCTGCTGAACGCCGCGCGTCTGGCGCGTGTCAAGCCGGGCGCAATTGTGATCAACAGCGCGCGCGGGGGCGTGGTCGATGAGGTCGCCGTGGTGGCCGCCTTGCGCAGTGGCCATCTGGGGGGCGCGGCGCTCGACGTGTTCGAGCAAGAGCCGCTCAAATCCGGCGCCTTGTTTGCTGACTGCCCGAACCTGATCCTGACCCCGCACATCGCCGGGGTGTCGCTCGAATCGAATGAACGCGTGAGCGAGTTGATCGCCCGCAAGGTGCTGGAAGTTCTCGCATGACGCAACTCACGCTCGCCCAGGCCCATGAGTGGGTCGAAAAAGTTCTCTCGCACTGTGGCGCCCATCCCGGCATGGCCGCGGCCACCGCACGCGCCCTGGTGCGCGCCGAAGCCCAGGGCATTGCCTCGCACGGGCTCTCGCGTGTGCCGCAGTACGCCACGCACTTGAAAAACGGCCGTGCCGATGGTCAGGCCGTGGCGCAGGTAGCGCGGCGCAAGGGCGCGGCGCTGTGGGTCGATGCGGGCCAGGGCCTGGCCTTCGAGGCCTGCGAGCTGGCCGTGCGTGAGGCGGTGGCGGTCGCCCGTGAGATGGGTGTGTGTTTTGTCGGTGTGAACAACAGCCACCACTGCGGTGTGCTGGTCGATCACCTGCGGCCATTGGCCGAGGCGGGCTACGTGGGCCTGGCCTTTGCCAATTCGCCCTCGGCCATGCCGGTGGCGGGCGGACGGCACGCCATCATGGGCACCAACCCGATCGCCGCTATCTTCCCGCGCCAGGGCCACGATCCCTTGATGATCGACCTGTCGCTGTCCGAGGTGGCGCGCGGCAAGTTGATGGTGGCGGCCAAGGAAGGACGCTCGATTCCGCTGGGCTGGGCGCTCGATGCGCAGGGCCAACCGACCACCGACCCGCAGGCCGGCATGGCCGGCTCGATGCTGCCGGTGGGCGCGGCCACCAGCCCCAAGGGCGCGATGCTGGCGCTGGTCGTCGAGCTCTTGGTCACCGCGGTGATCGGCGCGCAATTCGGTTTTGAGGCCTCCTCGTTCTTCGTCGACGAGGGCAATGCGCCGCGTATCGGTCAGGCCTTTTTGGTGATCGATCCGGGTGCGCTCAGTGGGTCTGCCGCCTACTTCGAGCGCATCGAGGTGTTGATTCGCGAAATGCTGGTGGATGACGGCGTGCGCTTGGCCGGTGCCCGCCGACTCGCGCTCGAGCGCACAGCGGCCGAACAGGGCGTGAAGATTCCGGATGCCTTGATGGCCCAGTTGCAGGCGCTCGCTACGGCATGACGGGGGCGCTGCCGGTGCAATGGGTGCGCGCGCGCTTCGCGGGCGTCCTGATCTGCGTGCTGGTGGCGTTGGCCGCGATGTTTTTGGCGGGGCAACTCGGCGGCCCGCAGCTGCTGTATGCCTTGCTTTTGGGCCTGAGCCTGCATTTTCTGGCCAGCGACCCCCGGATCCGCCCGGGCGTCGACTTTTGCGCACGCACCGTGCTGCGTGCGGGTGTGGCCTTGCTGGGTGCACGCATCACCCTGACCCAGATTTCAGCGCTCGGCTGGCAGACCGCAGTGTTCGTGGCGCTGGGCGTGGTCTCCACCGTGATGCTGGGCTGGTGGCTGGCGCGGCGGCTGGGCCGTCCGGTGGAGGAGGGCCTGATCTCGGGCGGCTCGGTGGGCATCTGCGGCGCCTCGGCGGCACTGGCCGTGGCGTCGGTGCTGCCCCAGAGTCGTGAGAACGAGCGCTACACCCTGCTCGTGGTGGTGGGGGTGACGCTCCTATCGACCGTGGCCATGGTGGCCTACCCGCTGCTCACGACCTGGTTGCAATGGAGTTCACTCGATAGCGGCATCTTCCTGGGGGCGACCATTCACGACGTGGCCCAGGTGGTGGCCGCGGCCAGTTTGCTGGCCACGGGCGGCGACACCCAGGTGGTGGATGCGGCTACGGTGGTCAAGCTGTTTCGGGTGGTGCTGCTGATGCCCGTGGTGTTGGTGATTTCTTTGCTGTTTCGCCAGGCGCAGGTGGCGACCAGCGATCGCGCGGTGCCGCTGATCCCCAGGTTTCTGATCGCCTTCGTCGTGCTGGTGATCCTGGGCAGCCTGCAGATCATTCCGCCTCAGGTGTCGGACTCGGCCAGCCACGCCTCGCGGGCCTGCCTGGTGCTGGCCATCGCAGCGGCTGGCGTCAAGACCGACTTTGCCGACATGCTCAAACTGGGCTGGCTCCCGGTGGTGATGCTGATGTCCGAGACGCTCTGGATTGCGGCGTTCATCGGATTGAGCTGGCCGCTTTGGGGCGGCTAGGCGCCCGCCGCTCACACGGGCCCTGAGGGCTTTTCGCGGCCTGGCGCGGCAGGCGATCGAGCTGAGACAATACGCAGGCTCGACCCGCACGACATGCGCGCGGGCCTGTCGTTCGTCCATCCACATGCCTGCTGTCCATCCAGACCCGTTATTTGCCGAGGCGCTTGGCAAACACATGCGAGAGGGGGCGTCGACCGCCGTCGCGCTGTACCAAAAGATCCTGCGGGATCACCCCCGGCACGCAGACACGCTTCATCACCTGGGAATCGCGCTTTTGCAGCTGGGGAAAACGCAAGAGGCGTTGGGGTGGATCCAGCAAAGCCTCGACAGCCAACCCCGCCAGCCCAATGCGTTGTCCAATCTGGGCTACTGCTTGAATCTGTTGGGGCGCCACCCCGAGGCGGTCCAAGCGTGCGAGCAAGCTACGCGACTTGACGCGGGTAACGATGGGGCATGGACGAACCTGGGCAATGCCCAACGTGCGCTGGGGCGGGTCGGGGATGCCCAGAATAGCTATCGGCAAGCCTTGGCGATTCGGCCCGATGATCTGAGTCATCTTTACAACCTGGCCAATACCTTCCTCGATCAAGACGACTTCGTGCGAGCCCAGGATTTGTACGAGAGGTGTCTCGCCCAAGATGGCAATATCCCAGAAGTCCACAACAATTTGTCGGCCTGTTTGCTCCGACTGGACCAGCCCCAGCTTGCACTAACGCACGCGGATCGCGCCATCCAGCTGCGCCCCAACGAGGCGCAGGCCTGGAGCAACCACGGTAACGCGTTGAAGGATCTCGGGCGTTGTCAGGAGGCACTGGCGAGCTATGAGAAATCGCTCGCATTGAAGCCCGATTCGCCGCAAGTGTGGAGCAATCATGGTGTGGCGCTCAACGCGCTGAAACGCCACGACGAGGCGTTGGCCAGCTATCAGCGCTCCCTGGATCTCCAGTCGGATTACGCTGAGGCCTGGACCAATCGTGGCAATGCACTGAACGATCTTGGACGGTATGAGCAGGCGCTTGCCAGCCACCAGCGCGCGGTCGATCTCAAGCCCGATTACGCACAGGCTTGGAGCAACCT
>CANHSE010000192.1 GCA_947463025.1 Comamonadaceae bacterium | reverse complement strand
TGTTGATGCTGCGAAATTCGGCTTCGCTCATGCCCACACGGCGCGCCGCCTCGGCCACGCTCATGGTGGCGGGCGCGGTCCAGGCCGTCCAGCTCGCATAGCGGCCGGTGGTGTGGCCCTCGAAATTGCGCTGGAACACCGTGGCATTGTTCCAGGGCAGCAGGATCTGGGGCGTGCCGGCAGCCAGGATCACCGGGCGGTTCAGGGAGGGATTGAGCGCCTTGAAGTCTTCCAGCCGCACGTCGGCCAGGCGCGCGGCCAGCGCCACGTCGATGTCGCGGGTGATGGTCACGCTCTGGAAGTAGGGGTGATTCTCGATCAGGGGCAATTCCGCCCGGAACTGCGCCGGGTTGGCCACGATGTTCTTGACCGCCTGCAGCTTGGGCACGTAGTTGCGCGTTTCGTTGGGCATGTTCAGGTCGGTGTAGGTTGTGCCCAGGCCCATACGCTGGTTGCGTGCGATGGCGCGGCTGACGCTGCCCTGGCCCCAGTTGTAGGCGGCCAGCGCCAGATGCCAGTCGCCGAACATGCCATGGAGCTTTTGCAGGTAATCCAGGGCGGCGCGGGTGGAGGCCAGCACGTCGCGGCGGTCATCGCGGAACACGTTCTGACGCAGCTCGAAGTCGGCGCCGGTGGCGGGCATGAACTGCCACATGCCCGCGGCGCGTGCGCTGGAGACCGCTTGCGGGTTGAAGGCGCTTTCGATGTACGGCAAAAGCGCCAGCTCGGTGGGCATGCCGCGCCGCTCGAGCTCCTCGACGATGTGAAACAGGTACTTGCGTGAGCGCTCGGTCATGCGCTGGATGTAGTCGGGGCGGCTGGAATACCACTGCTCGTGCTGACGCACCAGATCGCCTTCCAGCGCGGGCATGGCAAAGCCGCGGCGGATGCGGTCCCACAGATCGGGCGGTGCCTCGAGCAGGGCGACGCTGCTGCTCGCCGCTTCGGTGGCGGTAATGGGTTGCAGCGGTCCGGCGGGCATCGCCGCGTTGGCAGGGCGCGTGCGCGCGGCATCTGCGTTCGCAGGGGTGGCGGGGGTGGCGGGGGGCGTGGGGGCGACCACGACCGCCGCCGCAGCCGGCGTGGCGTCCACTGCCGGTACGCTGGCCTCGGACTCTAGCGAGGGAGCGACGGCGCAACCGGCCAGGCTCAGGGTCAGGGCCAAGAGGGTCAGCAGCGGCAGGGGTCTCATTTGAACTCGTTCTTCCATAGGCGGATCGCGGCGAAGACCGCGGCTTCGTCGCCGGGGTCTGCGCTGTTGAAGGCCTGCGCGGCGCGAACCACCTCGGGTTCACGCGTGCGCAGGAAGGGGTTGATCTGCCGCTCTTGCCCCATCGTCGAGGGCAGAGTGGGCTGGTGTCGGCTGCGTAGCGCCTCGCAGTGCGACAGGTAATGGATCAGATTTTCGTTTCCGGGTTCCACCGCCCGCGCGAAGCGCAGATTCGACAGCGTGTACTCGTGTGCGCAGCATACCCGCGTCGCGTCCGGCAGCGCCGCCAATCGATCGAGCGACGCCAGCATCTGCGCCGGGGTGCCCTCGAACAGCCGGCCGCAGCCACCCGAGAACAGGGTGTCGCCACAAAACAGCAGGGGCGTGCCGTCGACGTCCGGGCTGTAGTAAGCCACATGGCCGGCGGTGTGCCCGGGCACGTCGATCACCTGCCAGGGCAGGCCCAGGGCGGTCACGGTGTCGCCGCCTGCAACGGGCTCGAAGGGACTCGGAATGGATTCGCGGGCCGGGCCATAGACGACCGCGCCAGTGGCCGCGCGCAGGGCCTGCACGCCGCCCGTGTGGTCACCGTGGTGGTGCGTGACTAGAATCGCCTCCAACCGCGCGGCAGCCTGCCGCAATCCGGCAAGCACCGGTTCGGCGTCCCCAGGGTCCACCACCAGCGCCCGTTGCCCGTCTTGCAACAGCCAGAGGTAGTTGTCCTGAAAGGCCGGCAGGGGAAGTAACTTCATGAGCGAGCGGATTATAGGAATGCAGCAGTGGTTTGATTCCCCTGCGGGGCGCTACCTCCTGGACTGGGAGCAGGCCGCCTTTGACGAATCGGTGGCGGACATCTTCGGCTACCACGCGATCCAATTGGGCCTGCCCGCTGTCGACGCCTTGCGCGCCAACCGCATGCCCCATCGCTGGCTGGGCCTGGAGCCTGGCGCTGACGCCGGCGGACGCACCCCCGATGTCGTCATTGACACCCACACCTTACCTTTTGATGCGGCCAGCCTCGATCTGGTGCTGCTGCCGCACACCCTGGAATTGAGCGTCGATCCGCATGCGACCTTGCGCGAAGTCGAACGCGTGCTGGTGCCAGAGGGACGCGTGGTGATCTGCGGGCTCAACCCCACCAGCCTGTGGGGCCTGCGCCAACGGCGCGCGCACCTGTGGCGGCGTCTGGGCGTGGGCGAATTGTTCCTGCCCGAGCCGGGCGAGTTCATTGGCTATCGGCGCCTGCGCGATTGGCTGCGGCTTTTGAACTTCGAAGTGGAAGTGGGGCGCTTTGGTTGCTGGCGGCCCGCCTTCACGACGGACAAGTGGCTCGATCGTTTCGACTGGATGGACCGATTGGGCGAGCGCTGGTGGCCCATCCTGGGCGCCGCGTATTTCATCGTGGCAGTCAAGCGCGTGCGCGGCATGAAGCTGATGGGGGCCACTTGGAAGCGTCGCGCCAAACTTGCGGCGGCCCCAGTGCCGCTTGCGAACCGTGGTCACCGCACCCAGCGCCGACGCGATGTCGAGTCCTGAGACGGGCATCCAAAAAAACAAAAAGGTAGTCGTGAATCCCATCGAGATCTACACCGACGGCGCTTGCAAGGGCAATCCCGGCCCGGGCGGCTGGGGCGTGCTGCTCAAGGCGGGCGGCACCGAGAAGGAATTGTTCGGGGGCGAACAAGCCACCACCAACAACCGCATGGAACTGATGGCGGTGATCCAGGCACTGTCAGCCCTCAAGCGCCCGTGCGAGGTGACCTTGTTCCTGGACAGCCAGTATGTCCTCAAGGGCATCACCGAATGGCTGCCTGGCTGGAAGGCCAAGGGCTGGCGCACGGCCAGCAAACAGCCGGTGAAAAACGTGGAGCTGTGGCAGCAGCTCGATGCACTGGTGCAACAGGGCGGGCATCGGATCGACTGGCGCTGGGTACGCGGTCACAACGGGGATCCGGGCAACGAGCGCGCCGATGCATTGGCCAATCGCGGTGTCGATTTGGCGCAGGGGCGTTGAGCTTCTTGTAGGCGAGCACACCCCTGGGGTGCAGGGGGTGCCCCTGAGGTCGTGATGGTCAAGACTGCTACATTGGGCAGTTGGGCTATTTCGCAGTGCTCGCCTTGTCATAAGAAAGTTCGTGTCGCATGGCTTCCAAACCCCTGTACCTCGTCGTGGCCGTTGTCGGCATCGGTGCCGCCTCGGCTGCTGCCTGGTGGTATCAGAACCGACCCGCGCCTGCGCAGACCGCGGCAGCGGCCGACGGCCGACCTGCAGCGCCCGCTGCCAGCGCGCCGGCTTCGGCGGCTTCCGGGGCCGTGCGTGTGCCTGGGGTCGAAGTGGCTCAGGTCGCCGTGACACGTCTGGTGGACGACGCTCTGACTGTGGGCACGTTGCGCTCGCGACAGAGCGTGATCCTGCGGCCTGAGGTGAGCGGCCGCGTGGCTCGTATCAATTTTCGCGATGGCGAGCGGGTACAGCGCGGGCAGGTCATGGTGCAACTCGATGACGAGTTGCCCCGCGCTCAGGTGGCACAGGCTCAGGCCGAACTCTCCATCGCGCGTGCCAACCACAAGCGCAACCAGGATCTGGTCGCCCAGAACTTCATCAGCCAGCGCTCGGTCGATGAAAGCGGCGCTTCGCTGCAGGTGGCCGAAGCCAAATTAGCCTTGGCCCGCGCGCAGGCCGACCGGCTTCGCCTCCTCGCGCCGTTTGATGGCATCGCTGGCATCCGAAGCATCAACGTGGGCGACTACCTCAAGGACGGCGCCGACATCGTCAACATCGAGGACCTGGACGCCATCCTCGTCGATTACCGTCTGCCCGAACGCTTTCAGACCAAGGTGCGCAAGGGCCAAGTGGCCGTGGTGGCCATTGATGCCTTGCCGGGGCGCAAGTTCACCGCCGTGGTCCAGGCCATCGATCCCCTGGTGGATGCCAATGGCCGCTCGGTCGGCGTACGCGGTTGCATCGACAACCGCCAGCAGCAGCTGCGCCCCGGCATGTTTGCGCGGGTGACGGCGGTGTTTGGCGAGCGGCAAGAAGCGCTGGTCGTACCCGAGGAGGCCATCGTGCCCCAGGGGCCCCGGCTGTTCATCTTCAAGGTGGTGCCGGGTACCGAGCCCAATAGTCGCATCGTGCAGCGCACCGAGGTCAAGGTCGGCATCCGCCAACCCGGCAGGGCCGAAATCATCGAAGGCCTGAAGGCCGGCGACACCGTGGTGACCGCGGGGCAGCAAAGGCTGCAGCGTGATGGCATGGCGGTGCGCGTGATCGATGTGCCGCGCGGTGGGCCGGGTGGGCCGGGTGGGCCAGGCGGGCCGGGAGCGGGTGCGCCGGCAGCTGCCGCTTCGGGCGCGGCCAGTGCGGCCGCAGCCGGTGCCTCCGCTGCAGCCTCGCGGCCGCAGGCCGGCGCCAAGCCCGGTGGCCCGCCCGCCGCCATG
>CANHSE010000191.1 GCA_947463025.1 Comamonadaceae bacterium | reverse complement strand
GCTGGTGGCGCTGATGCACAGCCTGGTGGGTCTGGCCGCTTGTCTGGTGGGTTTTGCCAGCTACGTTGACACCTCCGTCCAGTACCAGGGCGTTGAAAAAGCCATCCACGAGGTCGAGATTTACGTGGGCATCCTGATCGGTGCGGTGACCTTCTCCGGCTCGCTGATTGCCTTCGGCAAGCTCAACGGCAAGATCGGCGGCACGCCCTTGCTGCTGCCTGCACGTCATTGGATCAACCTGGTCGCGCTGCTGGTGGTGATCTGGTTCGGCCGTGAGTTTGTTCGCGCGCCGGATGTGCAAAGCGGCATGACGCCGCTGATCATCATGACCGTGATCGCCTTGCTGTTCGGCATCCACATGGTCATGGCCATTGGCGGTGCGGACATGCCGGTGGTGGTGTCGATGCTCAATAGCTACTCGGGGTGGGCAGCGGCGGCCACCGGCTTCATGCTGAGCAATGACCTGCTGATCGTGACCGGCGCCTTGGTGGGCTCCTCAGGTGCGATCCTGTCCTACATCATGTGCAACGCGATGAACCGCAACTTCATCAGCGTGATCGCAGGCGGCTTTGGCAGTGGCGCTGGCGCCCCGGCCGCCAAGCCCGATGGCGCGGCCGCCGAGCCGCAAGGCGAAGTGGTGCCCGTCAGCGCCAGCGAGACCGCCGAGCTGCTGCGCGACGCCAAGAGCGTGATCATCGTCCCCGGCTACGGCATGGCCGTCGCCCAGGCTCAGCACACGGTCAACGACATCACCAAGACCTTGCGCGACAAGGGCGTGACCGTGCGCTTTGGCATCCACCCGGTGGCGGGCCGCATGCCCGGCCACATGAACGTGCTGCTGGCCGAAGCCAAGGTGCCCTACGACATCGTGCTGGAGATGGACGAGATCAACGACGACTTCCCGGATACCGATGTCGCTATCGTCATCGGCGCCAACGACATCGTGAACCCGGCCGCCCAAGACGATCCCACCAGCCCCATCGCTGGCATGCCGGTGCTCGAGGTGTGGAAGGCCCGCACCAGCATCGTGATGAAGCGCTCCATGGCCAGCGGCTATGCCGGCGTGGACAACCCGCTGTTCTACAAAGAAAACAACCGCATGCTGTTTGGCGACGCCAAGAAGATGCTCGATGAAGTGCTGGCGGCTTTGCGCGCCTGACGCGAGCCGCTTTCCGCGCCCGCCCTGAACCCGAAACCAACCCCTAACCCGAGAAGTACCTGATGTCTTTCAAACCAATCAATGTGGCCTGCCTGGGAATGGGCTGGTGGTCTGATGTGCTGGCCGACGCCATGCTGCGTTCGGACAAGTTCGTCATTCGCTCCTGCTACACGCGCTCTGAGGAAAAGCGTGCGGCCTTTGCGACCAAATACCGTTGCACCGCGGCGGCCAGCTACGAAGCGATCCTGGCGGATCCGTCGATCGACGCCATCATCAACACCACGCCCAACAACGTCCACCTGGAAACCACCCGCCAGGCCGCTGAAGCCGGCAAGCATGTGTTCTTGGACAAGCCGATCGCCAACACCCTGGCAGAAGGCCGCGCGATCACGGAAGCCTGCGAGAAGGCCGGCGTGGTGCTGGCCTTGGGCTATCAGCGTCGGCGCGAGTCGCAGTTTCGCTGGATCAAGAAGCAGATCGACGCGGGCGTGTTCGGCAAGCTGGTCAACGCAGAGGCCAACATCAGCCGCGACCGCCTGGGCAAGATCGACTTGAGCTCCTGGCGCTACCAGGCCGAAGGCATGCCCGGTGGCGTGATGCTGCAGATTGGCGTGCACTACGTCGACGTGCTCGAGTACCTGATGGGCCCGATCGTGGCCGTCAGCGGGCAAGCGGCGCAACTGGTCTTGCCGGGTGACAACCCCGATGTGGCCTCGCTGATGTTGCAGCACGAAAATGGCGCGCTCTCGACCGTCAATGCCAGCTACGCATCGGCCACCGAGAACTACGTGATGAACATCTACGGCAAGGAAGCCAGCGCTTTCTTTGACCTGCAGGGCGGCCTGCGCTTCATCAAGCGCGGCACCGAAAAAGCCGAGTCCGTGCCCTTCGTCAAGAACGATACCTTTGTCGATGAACTCGACGAGTTCGCGCTGGCCGTGCGCGGCCAGGGGACCCCTGAGACCGGGGGCGCGTACGCCACCCGTTCGCTCGGCGTGATCCGCGCGGGCATCATCTCGGCGCGTGAAGGCCGCCGCGTGATGCTGTCTGAGGTGCTGTCCGACCCGAACGCCTAGTTCGGCGCGCTGCGCAGACGTCGACCGGGCATTTGCCAGGCCTCCTCGCCGCTAGGTTTGGCGGCATCCCAGAGGGCTAGGTCGGTGGGTAGGGGTGCACGGGGATCGCACTGGGCGATCAGGTCGGCCAGCACGTGCTTTTTCTGAGGGACCCGTACGACTTCGGGTCGGTCTCTCTTGTCCTGCGTCATACGTCGCGCCGCGGTGATTCAGTTGCCAACCAGCAGTCGCGGCGTCGGGCGGTAGGCGGAGTCGTTGTTCAAGAAGCCCACCCGCGCGCATCGGTCGGTGTCTTCCGAATCGCAAATTACCACTTTCACCGGCCGCGCGCTTTGCTGCGCGAAGGCCGACGGTATGACGTGCTGCAGGGCGATTGTGGCCAGGCTGACTGCAATCACGGTCAGGACGATCTTGGTGTAGCGGTCGATGGTCATCTTTTTCGTTTCAGTTGAATTCGTAATTTAGAAAGAATTATTGATTCGTTCCGTTTGGGGATCTCTGCGGGAATCATCCCGCCCTCGCCAACATTCACGAGGGAACACAGATGAAACCCATTCGTCGCCGGGCAGTCCAGGCTTTTCTGGCCACCGCTTTCTTGCCAGCGCTGGCGCGCGCCCAGACGCCGGCGCCCGCCCCCGTCACGCTCTTGAACGTCTCTTATGACCCGACGCGTGAGCTGTACGTCGAGTTCAATCGAGCGTTTGCCAAACACTGGAAAGCCAAGACCGGCCAGGACGTGACGATCCAGCAGTCGCATGGCGGTTCGGGCAAGCAGGCCCGCTCCATCATCGACGGCCTGGAGGCCGACGTCGCCACCCTGGCGCTGGCCTGGGACACCGATGCCCTGCACACCGAGGCCAAGCTGATTCCCAAGGATTGGCAAAAGCGTCTGCCGCACAACGCATCGCCCTACACCTCGACCATCGTGCTGGTGGTCAGGCAGGGCAATCCCAAGGGTATCAAGGACTGGGATGACCTGATCCGGCCGGGTATCAAGGTCATCACCCCCAACCCCAAGACCTCGGGCGGTGCGCGCTGGAACTATCTGGCGGCGTGGGAGTTTGCCAAGCGCAAGTACGGCTCGGCCGCCCAGGCGCGCGAGTTCGTGAGCAAGCTGTACGCGAATGTGCCGGTGCTCGATACCGGCGCGCGCGGCTCGTCCATCACCTTCGCCCAGCGTCAGCAGGGCGACGTCTTCATCTCATGGGAGAACGAAGCCTATCTGCTGGAAAAGGAGTTCAGCAGCAAGATCGATGTGGTCTATCCGTCCCTGAGCATCCTGGCCGAGCCCGCGGTGACAGTCGTCGACCGCAATGTCGACAAGAAGGGAACGCGCGCCGTCGCCCAAGCCTACCTGGCGTATCTGTACACCGACGAAGGCCAGGCCATCATCGGCAAGCACTTCTACCGACCGATCTCGCCCCAGGCTCAAGCCCAGTACGCCAAGCAGTTTCCCAAGCTGAACCTGTTCACAGTGGATCAGGCCTTAGGCGGATGGACCGCCGCAGCCAAGGAGCACTTCGCCGACGGTGGGCTGTTCGACCAGATCTACACGAAGAAGTGAGCGCCTCAGGGCCAGTCGCCAGCCGACATCGACAGCTTCACAGCCAGCGTTTGCGCCGACGGTAAGACTTCATGTCGCGAAAGCTGCGACGTCCTTCACCCGAGATGCCCAGGTAGAACTCTTTCACGTCCGGGTTGTTGGCCAGGCTGGCGGCATCGCCATCCATCATGATGCGGCCGCTCTCCAGGATGTAACCGTAGTCGGCGTACTTGAGCGCCACGTTGGTGTTTTGCTCGGCCAGGAGGATGCTCACGCCTTCCTTCTGGTTGAGGTCTTTCACGATCTCGAAGATCTCCGCCACGATCTGGGGGGCCAGACCCATGGACGGTTCGTCGAGCAACAGCATGGACGGCTTGGCCATCATCGCGCGACCAATCGCGGTCATTTGCTGCTCTCCGCCCGAGGTGTAGCCCGACAGACTCTGCCTGCGCACCTTCAAGCGGGGGAAGTAATGGTAAACACGCTCCAGTGCATCCTGAAGCGCTGCCTTGTTCAGCGGTCGCGTGTACGCTCCCGTGAGCAAGTTTTCCTCTACGGTCAAGTGGGCAAAGCAGTGACGACCCTCCATCACCTGAACCATGCCCATGCCGACCAGATCACCGGGTGTCAGTGTGTCAATGCGTTGCCCCCGAAACTCGATCGAGCCTTTGGTGACCACGCCCCGCTCAGCCGCAAGAATGGTGGAGATCGACTTGAGGGTCGTGCTCTTGCCCGCACCGTTGCCACCGAGCAAGGCGACGACGCGGCCCTTTGGCACGTCGAGCGAAACGCCCTTGAGCACCAGGATCACATGGTCGTAGATGACCTCGATGTTCTTGACGGACAGCAAGGCCGGTTCGCTTTTCGCCGCAGGATCCTGCGGGTTGCGAGTCGGCGAGGGCGTGACGTGGGCAGCGGAGG
>CANHSE010000190.1 GCA_947463025.1 Comamonadaceae bacterium | reverse complement strand
CGGGCCACCACGTCGGTCGAGCCGCCGGCCGCAAATGGGACGATCATCCGCACCGGCTTGTTAGGCCAGGCGTCCTGGGCCAGGCTGGAGCCGCCCAGGCCCATCAGGGCGGCGGTGAGCAGAAGGTGACGTCGGTTCAAACGGGTCATGGTGAAGGTCCTTTTCGTAAAGGGAAGACAACAGGTTTTCAGCCCACGAGGGCCAGCGCAAAGGCCAGTCCGGCGGCCGTGGCCAGTCCGAGGCCGCCGGCGATCCAGTTTTTGCGCAGGCCCGAGGCGGGTCCGTACTCAATCAGCAGCAAGCGCACGCCGCCAGTCAGGTGCAGGGCCAGCAGCGTCACCAGCCCCCACTCCGCCACCTTGACCAGCGGGTGGTCGGTGAATTTCAAAACGCCGTCGAGCGCCGGGGTGCCCATGAGCGCCTGGCCGAGCAGCATGAAGTGCAGCGGCAGGAACAGGGCCAGCAGCAAGCCCGAGACACGGTGCAACCAGAACGCCCACCAGGAGGCGTGGGCATGGGCGCGGGAGTCATTGCGTCGCATCGATCAGGCCCCCGCGGTGTACACCGCCCAGACCGCGCGCAGGCCCAGCACCAGCAGCACCGCCGCAGCGGCGCGTGAGAGCATTTGCGCCGCGCGCTCACCCAGCTGCCACCACTCGCGAGCGATCGTGGCCAGACCAATCGGGACATGCACCGCGCAGGCCACCACGAACACGGTGTAGAAGCCCGCGAAGGCCAGGCTGCCTTGTGTGCGCCCGAGGATTTCAGCGGCCGTCAGGCCCCCGCGCACCGCCAGAATCATGGTGATCAGGTGCACCAGCACGCAGATCGCCAGCACCATCGCGCTGATACGTTGCCAATACCAGCGGCGCGCCTGCGCCAGCACGTTCGGGGCTAGGCTCAAAGCGTGCCTTTCACCGCGGCGCGGGCGACGGTGCGTTTGAGGCCCGCGATCGCCATCGTCGGCGCCAGGCCCTTGGGGCAGCGCTCGGTGCACGAGCCCTGGGTGTGGCAGCTGTGGCAGCCTGCATCGCCCGCGACCGCGCGCAGGCGCTCGGTGCGTTCGGTATCACGCACGTCATTGACCAGGGTCCAGGCGCGGTTCAATGCGGCGGGTCCCAGGAAGTCGGGCCGCCACTCCACCACGTCGCAAGACGAATAGCACACCGCGCAGCCGATGCACTCGATGCCGGCGTCCACGGCCTGACGCTCAGGGCTGTCGGGGCGCACGCGGGCAAACGGCTCGTGGCGGGTCTGCTCGCCCTGAAAGCGCCCGAGGGCACCCGCCCATTTGTCGAAGAAGGGGCGCATGTCGGTGGCCAGGTCCTTGACCACCGGCAGATTGGACAGCGGCGCAATTTCCAGCACGCCGTCGTCGCCCACCACCTTGGCCACATGGGTGCGGCAGCTCCAGCGCGCCTGGCCATTGACCGTCATGGCGCAGGAGCCGCACATGCCCACACGGCAAGCGAAGCGGTAAGACAGGGTGGCATCGAGTACGCGCTGCACGTGCGTGACCACATCGAGCACCGTCTGGTTGTCCTGGCGCGGCACGGCGTAGTCGACGAAGCGGCCGTTGTCCTCGGCGCCCGTGCCGCGCCAGATCTTGACCTTCAGGGTGGTGTCGGTCATGTCGCGGCTTACATCGATTGCGCGAGCAGCGCGCGATAGTCTTCGCGGCTCGCTTCGCGCGGATTGAGCTTGTGGCAGTGATCGACCATCGCGCCGTCGATGATGCGATCGAAGTCGCCCGCCGTCACCCCCAGGGCCGCCAGGCCGGTGGGCAGCTTCAGGCGCGCGTTCAGGGCCTGCACCGCCTGGGCCAACTCATTGCCGTCGTCATCGCAGGTGCCCAAGCCCATGGCCTGCGCCATGCGTTGCAGGCGACGCTCGCGGCGCACCGAATCCGCCTGGGCGTTAAAGCGAATCACCGCCGGCAGGAACAGGGCGTTGAGCGTGCCGTGGTGCAGCCGGGGGTTCACACCGCCCAGGCTGTGACTGAGGGAGTGCACGCAGCCCAGGCCCTTTTGAAAGGCCAGCGCGCCTTGCATGCTGGCGCTCATCATGTTCCAGCGCGCTTCGCGGTCTTGTCCGTTTTGGGTGGCGCGCTCAATGTGCGCCCAGCCTCGCATCAGGCCGTCCAGGGCGATGCCGTCGGCCGGCGGGTTGACGGCGTGGGCCATGAAGGCTTCCATGCAGTGGGTGATCGCGTCCATGCCGGTGGCGGCGGTCAGGGCGGGCGGCAAGCCCAGGGTGAGGTCCGGGTCGAGCACCGCCGAGCGCGGCATCAGGTGCCAGGAATGAAAGCCCAGCTTGCGTCCGTCGTCCACGATCACGATGGCGCCGCGCGCCACCTCGCTGCCGGTGCCGGCCGTGGTCGGCACGGCGATCAGGGGCAACACCGCCTCGGTGATGCGCGGGCTGCCGCCCTCGATCGTGGCGTAGTGCTTGAGGGGGCCCGCATGGCGCGCCAGGATGGCCACGCCCTTGGCCAGGTCCATGCTGGAGCCGCCACCGACTGCAATCAGACCATCGCAACCCTCTTTTTCCAGCACGGCGAGGGCCGCACGCACGCCGGCTTCGGTCGGATTGCTTTGCGTGCCATCGAAGACCGCATACGGCAGGTCCCCGAGCGCAGCCTCGGCCTGGGCCAGCAGGCCGGCGGCGCGCACGCCCGCGTCGGTGACGATCAAGGGGCGCGTGATGCCGACGCGGCTGCACTCGGTCGGCAACAGGCGGATGGCGCCGTGATCGAGGTGGATGTCGGTGAGGTAGCGAATGAAGGCCATGGACGAAACCGGGCAGAAAGAGGGCGTGCGGATGCGTGCCTGATCTGCGCAGGATAAACTCCGTCCAGACAAAGTAAAAGCGAGTCTTTTTCTTACTGAGACCCAGTATTTCTTTCTCTTAACCAGGGGAAACCCGCGCATGCCGTCCATCCGCACCTTGCAGACCTTCCTGGCCACGGCCCGATTGGGCAGCTTCGCCGCAGCCGGCCAGGAAGTGGGTTTGACGGCGGCGGCCGTGGGGCTGCAGGTGCGCGCGCTGGAGGAAGAACTCGGCGTGGCGCTGTTTGATCGCAGTGCGCGCGCGGTGGTCCTGAACACCGAAGGGCGCCAGCGGGTGCCCGGCATCAAGGACTTGGTCGAGCGCTGGCAGCAGCTGCAGGTGCAGCCCGCGCCTGGCGAGCTCGGGGGCACCGTGGTGATGGGTGCCTTGGTGTCTGCCCTCATGGGCGCCTTTGCCGATGCCCTGTGGAAACTCAAACGCCAGCACCCGGCCCTGGAGGTGACGCTGCTGGCCGGGCAGTCGGCGGATTTCATGACGCGGGTGGAGCGCGGCGAGCTCGATGCAGCGGTGGTGACGCAGTCACCGACGCGCCTGCCTGCCTCCTTGGTGTGGACGCCGCTGTACCGCGAGCCCATGGTGCTGATCGTGCCTACGCGCCCGCACTTCGTGCTGCCCGCCTCGCCACTGCAGATGCTGACCCAGTGTCCCTTCATGCGCTTTGATCGCCGGACCTGGACGGGGCATCTGGTCAACGAGGTGCTGGCGCAATGCCGCGCCGATGTCGTGGAGGGCCTGGAGCTCAATTCGGTGGAGGCAATCGTCGAACTGGTGCGTCAGGGCTTTGGCATTTCCATCGTGCCGCAGCTGGCCAACCTGGCCTGGCGCCGCGACAAGGCCCTGCGCGTCGTGCCGCTGCCACGGGTGACCGTGGAGCGCCATGTGGGCCTCCTGGAGCGGCGGCAGCACGGACGCGAGACCTTCACCCAGGTGCTCAAGGACCACTTCGGGGCGCGCGGCGTACGCGGGACGCGCGCGCGCTGAGGCCCCCTCAGATCCGCATGGCCTTCTGCGGTGTTCGGCCCGGGAGTCGCGTGGAAGACAGCATGCCGCGCGCCAGCCACTGCATGCACGCAGCCACCAGCTCATTGCGCATGGCGCGCAGTTCTTCGACTTGCCACAGGTTGTTCACCTCGTCGGGGTCGGCCTGCAGGTCGTACAACTCGCCGGCCGCATCGTCCAGGTAGGTCACGATCTTCCAGCGCCGGTCGCGGCGCATCAGGATGAATTCGCTGCCGGTTTGAATGTGATCGCGCGCGAGTTCGGCATAGACCGCGTCGCGCGGTTGGTAGTCGCCGCGTCCGGTCACCGCCCCCCACAGGGTCTGGGCGTCAAAGTCGGCCGGCACCGGCAGGCCTGCGGCCTCCAGAATCGTGGGGGCGATGTCAAACATCTGCACCAGATCGTCGCGGGTGCGGTGCTCGATCGGCAGGTTCTTCGACCAGAACACCAGCGGCACACGCACCACCGAGTCGTACATCGTCCACTTTTGAATGTGGCCGTGCTCGCCCAAGGCATCGGCATGGTCGGAGGTGAAGATCACCAGCGCGTTATCCAGGTAGCCGCGTGCGTCCAGGGCCGCCAGGATGCGACCGACCTGGTGGTCGATCATGCTCACGTTGGCGGCATAGTGGCGACGCAGACGCAGCAGGTCGGCCTCGCTGATGTCGCGTCGCCAGGCGACTGAGTCGAAATTGAATTCGACCATGTTGTCTCGCAGCTTCTGCTGCGCATAGGGCTGGGCGCGCAGTTCGGCCTCGCTCACCTTCGGCACCGGGATGTCCACGTCCGCATAGGCCGCCAAAGCGTCCGGCGTCGGGTCGTAGGGCGGATGCGGCCCCGGAAAACCGATTT
>CANHSE010000189.1 GCA_947463025.1 Comamonadaceae bacterium | reverse complement strand
TGGACGTCGGAGAGAGCGTCGTCTCTCACATCGTCGTAATCAGTCTCCAGACCGACTATTTCCAGCCACTTTTCCAAAGGGTAGGCGCTCAAAGGAATCATACTGAGGCGTGCGCCGCTGTCGGGATTGAGGTTTTCGTCGGCCCTGATGGCATCCGCTGTACGCTCGTCGATCCCTTCCAGGGGAAAGCGCAGAGAGGCGCAATGACTGACTTTCGCGACGGATCTGAGTAAGCCAAGCCGGGCCGCTGGGTCCATTCCGGTTGTGGGAATATGAAAGGACATCTGGCGGTCTCCCCCCAAGAGCTCCGCAATGACGCTCGGATGCAACTTCATGTGCCGCGGGAAGCTCGCATAACTGAGGGGCTGGACGTTCACCGCATCGACGCAAGCTTCCACAGTCACTTCCTCAACCGCGCGGTGCACTTGGCCCAAGGGCCTGAAGGACTTGAAGTCCAAGGGCTCGGACGAGCCCAAGGGCTTGAAGGGTTTGGGTAAGCCCAAGGGCTTGAAGGGCTTGGGCTCGCAGCCCCCGTCCCCGAGACCACGGTCAAGTGAAGGTGAGCGACGACGCTTTTTTGACTCGGGCATCGGCGACTCCCGCACTTCGCGGCGTCGTAGGCTGACGGCCTCTTGTCCAGGCGAGGATGAGGACGAGGACGAGCTGGAAGAAGAGGATGAGGATGAAGACGCAACGGGTGCCCCGTAGCCAATGGCACTGGCAAAGGAGGATGAAGAACGGAAAGGCAAGGAAGAGGAAGGGTGCATGGGCCACTTTCTGGAATTCGTGAAGGGAAAAGTCGAGGCATCGCGAAGGATGAGGCCGACCGACGTCGCTGGGTACCCTTTCGGTCCGTCGCGTTTCCTGACCGGCATTCAGCTTCCTGACGTGCAGCGCGCGCGACGGGAGGCTGGGAGCCCCCGTGCCAGCGAGGGCCCCTGGGCATAGGCAGGACAATCCCATCCGTGAAGATCCAACTGCTGTCCGACCTGCATCTCGAGGTGCACCCGCATTACCGCCCCCAGCCCGCGCCCGGGGCTGACCTGTTGGTGTTGGCGGGCGACATCGGCTCCTACCAGGCGGGCAGCCAGCTGCTCGACACCGACTTCGGTCTGGGCCGCTTCTCGCCGCGCCAGGGTTGGCCGACGCCGGTGCTGTATGTACCGGGTAACCATGAGTACGACGGGCTCGAGTACGACGCGGCGCACACGCGGCTGCGCGAAACCTGCGAGCGCCTGGGCATCACCTGGCTGGAGCGTGAGGTGCGGGTGATGCAGGGCGTACGCTTTGTCGGGACCACGCTGTGGAGCGATTTCGAGGCGCTGGTGCCGACCGACGGCCCGATGGCGGCGCAACTGAAGGCGCGCGAGAAAGCCTGGCGCGCGGCCGATTTCTACCTGTCCAAGCATTCGACCCTGCGCGAGGGCCAACGCCTGCTGGCCCAAGACCTGCAGGTCCTGGCGCGTGAATGCCAGGCCTGGCTGCGTGACGCGCTGGCCACGCCCTTTATGGGCACCACGGTGGTGGTGACGCATTTCGCGCCCAGCCTACGCAGCGCCGACCCGCGCTACGGGCTCACGCCCGGCACGGCGGGTTTTTGCAATGCGCTCGATGATTTGCTGGGTCACGCGCAGTGGTGGCTGCACGGCCACCTGCATTGCCCGCAGGACTATGAGGTGAACGGCTGCCGCGTCGTGGCCAACACCTTGGGCTATGCGGCCAAGGGCGAGCAAGCCACCTTCAGCGAGGTCTACTCGATCGATTTGGCAACAGGGCAAATTGCGCGCTGAGGCGCGACGGGGTCAACGGCTGTTCAGGCCGTCGAAGCAGGTAGAGAGGACGAAGCCGATGATTTCTTCGTCCGAGTGCTGGCCGCCAGCCTTGAGAAATTCGACCACGGGGTCGCAGGCGCGGGCGAAGAGGGTGTAGAGCACCGCCACCGGCGGCAAGGCGGCGTTGAGCGTGCCTTGGGCCTGCGCCGACTCGATCCAAGCCCCGAGCTGATCGCTCACACGCATCAGGCCGTCCATGTAGCTGACGTTGCCCATCAGGGCGGCGCGCAGGCTGGAGTTCTGGCTGGGGAGCGAGGGCATCTGGCCCGCCAGCTGCATCTCCAGGGTCCAGCGCACGACGGACTTGAGCTTGTCCCGCGGCGCGACGTCCTCGGGCAAGGCCGCCACGAAATCGCAGGCGCGCTCCATGGCACGGGCCATGGCGGCGGCGGCAAGGTCTTCCTTGCTGGGGAAATGCTTGTAGAGGCTGGCCTTGGCAATGCCCACGTCGGCGGCGACTTCATCGACCGTCATGGCGTCAAAGCCTTTTTCGGCCAGCAGGCGGTTGACGGTCTGGATGATGGCTTCCTCGCGAGCAGCCAGCATCTGCTCCTTGAAGGAGGGTTTGGCGCTGACAGGGTCGCGGGAGTTCATCGCACAAATTCTAGGCGGGGGGCGCAAGCGCTGCCTTTACTCGGGCATTCTTGACCCCCGCTTGGGCATACTCCACAGTTCTTGACCCGCCCCCCCGATAAAAGCCCCCCATGATCCAGCGCAAGGACCATATTGACCGCGTCGGCGCGCTGGTGGTGGTGGCTTGCTGCCTGTTCTGGGGGTTCCAGCAGATCCTGATCAAGTCCATCGTGGGCGAGGTGCCGCCGCTGTGGCAGGCCTCGATCCGCTTTGCCCTCGCGACGCTGTTGCTCGTCGGGTGGTGCGTGCTGCGCGGGGTGCCGCTGTTCGCGCGCGATGGCACGTTGCGCGGGGGCCTGCTGGCGGGCCTGTTGTTTGCGGGCGAGTTCAGCTGCATCTATCTGGGTCTGCAGGACACGAGCGCCTCGCGGCTGACGGTGTTTCTCTATTGCTCGCCTTTTGTGGTGGCCTTGCTGCTGCCGCGCCTGGTGCCGACCGAACGCTTGCGGGGCGTGCAGTGGGCGGGGCTGGTGATCGCGTTTGCCGCGGTGGCCCTGGCCTTTAGCGAAGGGTTCTGGGGACAGACGGCTTTGCCCAGACAGCTGCGCGGCGATGCCTTGGCGCTGATGGCCGGCGTGTTGTGGGGCTTGACCACGCTGGTGATCCGCAGCAGCCGACTGGCCACCGCGAGCGCGGAGAAGACCCTGTTCTATCAAGTGGCGGTGACCGCCGCGGTTGCGCCCTGTCTGTCGTTGGCGCTGGGCGAGACCTGGTCGCTGTCGTACTCGGCGCTGGCCTGGGGCTCGATCGCCCTGCAGACCGTGGTGGGCGCATTTGCCAGCTACCTGGTGTGGATGGGGCTGCTGCGCGTTTATCCAGCGACGCAGCTGTCGTCCTTCACCTTCCTCACGCCGGTATTCGCGCTGGTGTTCGGCGTGATGCTGCTCAACGAGCCGCTGACCGTGCAGCTGGTGCTGGCCCTGGTCGGCGTGGCCGCGGGCATCGTGCTGGTCAATCGCAAGCGGGTGGGGTGAGTAGACGCCGGAACGTCGGCGGATTCATGGGCTCCTGAGGTGAGGCAAATAGTCTCGCGCGACGGCCTCGACCAACTGGGCTTGCAAGGCATCGCGTCGACGCTTGAGCGGATCGCGATCCTGTAACTCGCTCATCCATCGCTTGAAGCGGGCAAAGGCGATCGGGTCCAGTGTGTTCATGCGCGCCATGTCGCCGTCGGTGGCCACGATGACGGCGGAGAAGCTGGGCGCGTCGAGCAGCTCCTGGGCTCGCGGTGCTTGCGCGGCCCAGAAGTCGTCTTCGTCGTCACTCAGGCGAATCGGATGCGGATCATCCTCCTGCTTCATGCGACGAATGATGTCGACCTCAAAGCCGTCCTGGTTCACCGCCGTGTACTTCTGAGCGTTGCGCACCTTGAAGGTGGTGTCGACCTTGCGCAGCACACCGAGCATCGAACTGTCTACCCGGCTCAAGGCCGTTGCGAAAGCCATGCGGCGACGCACGTCCCAGAGCAGATCGATGTCTCGGGTGGCGACCGCTTCATTGTCAAAGGCCACGCCGGCGACGGACTCGTAAGCGTACAAGGCATGCGTGCCGACGACGCGAAAGTGCTCGCCTAACCGGGCCTCGGACAGACGCCGCAAGATCTGGACGATGAGAGGCGCCACCCGACCGACACGTAGCGCGCGGTTCATGCGCTTGTGCTTCGCAACGGCCGCTTTCAAGCCGGTAAGCCGCACTTGCGCCCGCTCCTTGCGACGTTGGAAGGCCTCGTACAGGGCCTCGGTCTGTGCCGAGCGGGGGCCTAGGCTCTTTTCGCTTCCCGCGGGGCTCGTACGAACAAGGTAACCGGCACCCGACCCCTTGTGCCAGTACATGCCGCCACGGACCTGCTCGGCTTCCTTGAGCGCCTCCTCCCAAGCCTCGAAGGCGGCAACGGCATCGATGTATTGCCGCATGGCGTCTGCCGGGCGCTCGAGCATGACGGACTCTTTTCGGTATTTTTATTGAAAAATCAATTTTACGGCGAAAAGTCAATTAAAACAACAGCTTGCTTGCTAATTTGTTGCCTTCAGGCCCCCCGTCGCTGGGCGAATTCCACATACCAGGCCAGGCACCCCGGATTGGCCATTGCGTCGGGGTTGACCACTTTTTCGATCGGCTGCCCGAGCAGGAGTTTCTTGATCGGCAGCTCCTGCTTCTTGCCTGAAAGCGTGCGCGGGATCTCGGCGACCTGCAGGATGTCATCGGGCACGAAGCGGGGTGAGAGCGCGGTCTTTACCGCGTCGCGCAGACGGGCTTGCAAGGCCGCGTCGAGCGTGA
>CANHSE010000188.1 GCA_947463025.1 Comamonadaceae bacterium | reverse complement strand
TGGCGCTCTCGCCGACGCAGCAAGAGCAGCTGCTGGCCTACCTGGCGCTGATCCAGAAGTGGAACCAGGTCTACAACCTCACCGCCGTGCGCGACCCGCAGGAGATGCTCAGCCATCACCTGCTCGACAGCCTGGCCGTGATCCCGCCGCTGCGCCGCCACGCCGCCGGCCGGCCCCTGCGCTTGCTGGATGTGGGCTCGGGCGCCGGGCTGCCGGGCGCGGTCATTGCCATTTGCTGTCCGGATCTCGCTGTGGACTGCGTGGACACGGTGGGAAAAAAAGCCGCTTTTATCCAGCAGGTCGCCCTGACCCTGAAGCTGCCGCAGCTGCGCGGGCTGCACGAGCGGGTCGAGCGGTTGGCCGGGCCGTATGACGTGATCCTGTCCCGGGCCTTTGCCTCCCTGGCCGATTTCGTGGCCGGCTCGGGTACGGCCCTGGGGGAGGGCGGTGTCTGGCTGGCCATGAAGGGCAAGCACCCCACCGAGGAAATCGCGGATTTGCCGCCCGAGGTGGCTGTGTTTCACGTGGAACCTCTGCAGGTTCCGGGTCTGGATGCCGAGCGCTGCCTGCTTGGGCTCAAAAAGGTGGGGCCGGTCACGTAAACTCGGCCCTCCGGACGGTTCGGCCGTCCTTTCGTTTTTCGAAGTTTCTTTCCGCCCCACCCATGTTTGGCGTTGCAGATTACGGCGCGTTCGTCGCCGCCATCATCCTGTTCCTGGCGATTCCCGGCCCTGGCAACTTGGCCCTGATCACCTCCACCGGCAAGGGTGGACTGCGCGGCGGGTTGGCCGCCACCCTGGGGGTGATGGCCGCTGACCAGGTGCTGCTTTGGGGGGCGGTCGCCGGCATCGCGGCGCTGCTGGTCACTTACCCTGCGGCCTTTTTTGCTGTCCAGTGGTTGGGTGCGGCCTATCTGGCTTGGCTCGGGTTTCGGATGTTGCTGGCCAAGCCGGGCGACGCACCCGTTTTGAACATCACCGCTGGCCATTACTTTCGCCAAGCCGGCCTGATCACCTTGCTCAATCCGAAGGCCATCGTGTTTTACATGGCCTTTTTCCCGCTCTTCGTCGACCCGGCCCACCACCAGGGGCTGCTGACCTTTGGCGTGATGGCGGCCACCATCGCCGCCCTGACCTTTGCCTACGGCCTGATCGTGGTCCTGCTGGTCCATTACATGGCCGAGCGCATGCGGGCACGACCCTGGATCGGCCGCTGGCTGGAGAAGACCGCCGGCGTTTTCCTCATTGGCTTCGGCCTCAAGCTGGCCACCGGCCGATGAGCCTAAAGTGAGTCGTTACTTTCGTTACATGGCGCCCCAGATGGCGGGATTTTGATGGCCAAGATTTTTTGTGTCGCCAACCAGAAGGGCGGCGTCGGCAAGACCACCACCACGGTCAACCTGGCCGCCGGTCTGGCCAATGTGGGTCAGCGGGTGCTGCTGGTGGACCTGGATCCGCAGGGCAACGCCACCATGGGCTCGGGCGTGGACAAGCGCCAGCTGACCGCCACCGTCTATGACGTGCTGCTCGAATCCGCCACCGTTGCCGAGGCCCGCGTCCAGGCCGATCGTTGTGGCTACGACGTGCTGGGCGCCAACCGCGAACTGGCCGGCGCCGAAGTCGAGCTGGTCGACCTCGAGCGCCGCGAGAAGCGGCTCAAGGACGCCCTGGCCGTGGTCGACGCCGAATATGACTTCGTCCTGATCGACTGCCCGCCGTCCTTGTCCATGCTCACGCTCAACGGCCTGTGCTCGGCCCATGGCGTGATCGTGCCCATGCAGTGCGAGTACTTCGCGCTCGAGGGCTTGTCCGACCTGGTCAACACCATCAAGCAGGTGCACGCCAACCTCAACCCCGAGCTGCAGGTGATCGGCCTGCTGCGGGTGATGTTCGATCCGCGCATCACCTTGCAGCAGCAGGTGAGCGACCAGCTCAAGGCGCACTTTGGCCCCAAGGTCTTCGACACCGTGATCCCGCGCAATGTGCGCCTGGCCGAGGCACCCAGCTACGGCCTGCCCGGCGTCGTGTTCGATCCGGCGGCGCGTGGCAGCCAGGCCTTTATCGAGTTTGCGCGCGAGATGGTGGCGCGTGTGCAGAAGATCTGAGCGCGGGTGTCGCCCGACCACGTCCTCGTCCTCCCCGGCTGGCAAAGCAGCGGGCCCGACCATTGGCAAAGCCGGTGGGAGGCGCTGCATGGCTACACGCGCGTGCAGCAGCACGATTGGATGTCGCCCTTGCGCGGCGACTGGATCACACGCCTGGAAGAAGTCGTGATGTCGCGTGAGGGGCCGGTGGTCTTGGTCGCCCACAGTCTGGGCTGCATCCTCACCGCGGCCTGGGCCACCCTCAGCCGCAACGTTCATCGCATCCAGTCGGCTTTGCTGGTTGCACCGGGCGATGTCGAGCGCCCCGAGCTGCAAGCGCCGCTACGCAGTTGGTCGCCCATTGCGATGCAGCCCCTGCCGTTTCCGAGTGTGCTGGTGGCCAGCCGCAACGATCCGTATTGCCGCTTCGAGCGCGCGCAAGACTTGGCGCGGGCCTGGGGCTCGCGTCTGGTGGATGCAGGACCCGCCGGTCACCTCAACGCCGACTCCAACCTGGGCGCTTGGCCCGAAGGCCACGCCCACTTGCAGGCCCTGATGGCCGCCTGATTTTTAGACCTGAAAGAAGAACACCACATGGCAACGAAAAAACCCAAGGGCCTGGGCCGCGGACTCGAGGCACTCCTGGGCCCGCGCGTGGAGGACAGCGGCGACGTACCGCCCGCCACGCCCGGACAACCCGCCTCCCTGCTACTGGCCGACATGGTCCCGGGCGTCTACCAGCCCCGCACACGCATGGACGAAGGCGCCCTGTACGAGCTGGCCGAGAGCATCAAGTCGCAGGGCATCATGCAGCCGATCTTGGTGCGCAAGCTCGCCGGCGGTGCGAATGCCGGCAAGTACGAAATCATCGCGGGCGAGCGGCGCTTTCGCGCAGCGCGCTTGGCCGGATTAGACAGCGTGCCGGTGCTGGTGCGCGATGTCGCCGACGAAGCCGCTGCGGCCATGGCCCTGATCGAGAACATCCAGCGCGAAGACCTCAACCCCCTGGAAGAAGCCCAGGGCCTGCAGCGCCTGATTCGCGACTTCGGCCTCACGCACGAACAAGCAGCGCAGGCCGTGGGCCGCTCGCGCAGCGCCGCGTCCAACCTCTTGCGCCTGTTGAATCTGGCCGACCCGGTGCAGACCCTGTTGATGGCCGGCGACCTGGACATGGGCCATGCCCGCGCCTTGCTCTCGCTGGAGCGCGCGGCGCAGATCACGGCCGCCAATCAGATCACCGCCAAGAAACTGTCGGTGCGCGAAGCCGAGAGCCTGGCCAAAAAACTCAGCGCTGAATTTGTGCTGGTCTCGCCCAAGCCCAAGAAAGAAAAATCGCGCGACCTGCGCCGGGTCGAGGAAGAACTCTCGGACCTGCTCACCGCCGAAGTCGAGGTGCGGATCAAAAAGCGCGTCAAGCGCGCCGGCCGTATCGAGGAGATGGGCGAGCTGGCGATTTCCTTCGGCTCGCTGGACACGCTCAATGGGCTGATTGAGCGGTTGCGTGGGCCAACGGCCTGAGCCTCACTCCAGCCGCAGATTGATCCGCCGCGCCACCTCGCCCCACTTGTTCGAGTCGTTCGTCAGGCGCGTCACCGTGTCGGCCGGCGAGTCGGTCACCACCACCTGATCGCTCGTGCGCAGCTTCTCCACCACATCGGGTGACTTCAGCGCTGCGGACATCGCGGCGTGCATGGCCTGCACCACCGGCGCGGGCGTGCCCCTGGGCGCGAACAGCACCAGCGAGTAGGTGGAATCGAAACCGGGATAGCCCGACTCCGCCACCGTCGGCACCTCCGGCAAAAGCGCGGAGCGGCGGCTGCCCGACACGGCCAGCGCCACGAGTTTGCCGCCACGCACATGGGGCAGCACCGTGGGCCCGGCCAGGAAGCCGCAATCGACCTGCCCCCCGATCACGTCCTGCATTGCCGGGGCCGGACCTTTGTAGGGGATATGCAGCATCTGGATGCCGGCGGCCGTCTTGAACTGCTCGGTGCTCAGGTGCCCGGGCGATCCGGCGCCGCCCGAGGCGTAGCTCACTTGTCTTTCTTTGGCTCGGCGCACCAGATCGGCCACGGTCTTCACGCCCAGCGTGGGGTTGCACACCAGCGTCTGGCTAAAGGCACTCGCGCGCATCACCGGCTGCAGGTCGCCGATCTTGAAGGCCAGCTTCTCATAGACATGCGGGTTCACCGTGAACAGCGTGTCGGTGGTGAACAGCCAGGTGTAGCCATCGGGTGCGGCGCGCGCCACTTCCGCCGCGCCCAGGTTGCCGGCGGCGCCGGGCTTGTTCTCCAAGACCAGCGGCTGTTTGAGCGTCGCCTGCATTTTCTCCATCGCGCTTCGAAGCACGATTTCGCTCGGGCCGCCCGGGGGCAGCGGCACGATGAACTTCACGGCCCTCTCAGGCCAAGCCTGCGCGTATGCGCCCAGGCTGGCGGCCAGTGCGCTGGTGGCCAGCAGGGTTTTGATCAGGCGGGTACGCGTGGAGGTCATGGAGCGTCCTTGACTCATGGCGATCACATCGAAAAAATCTTGCCCGGGTTCATGATGTTCTTCGGGTCCAGCGCGCGCTTGATCGTGCGCATCATGTCCACCGCGCCGGCGCCGGCTTCATCGACCAGGAATCCCATCTTGTGCAGGCCCACGCCGTGTTCGCCGGTGCAGGTGCCGCCCAG
>CANHSE010000187.1 GCA_947463025.1 Comamonadaceae bacterium | reverse complement strand
CATCGGCAAGGGCCTCAAGCTCGATTCCACCGGCCACCGCGAGGCCGGTGGCAGCCTGTTTTTCCAGACCCAGGCCTTTGCCAACCCCCTGCCCCACAACCTGCCCCAGGGCAAGGCCGACAACCAGATCCTGGGCGTGGTACAGGCCCTGCGCGAGCAGCATGCGCCGCGCGAGGTGGTGCTGGTGTCCAAAGACATCAACATGCGGGTCAAGGCCCGAGCCCTGGGCCTGGCCACCGAGGACTACCGCAACGACAAGACCATCGACGACCTGGACCTGCTCTATTCCGGCGCCCTGGCCCTGCCGCCCGACTTCTGGGCCCGCCATGGCAAGACGGTGGAAAGCTGGCAAAGCGGCAGCTTCACGTTCTACCGGATCGCCGGGCCCATCGTCCCCAGCCTGTTGATCAACCAGTTCGTGTATTTCGAAGCTCCGGGTGAACCCAGCCTGTATGCCCGCGTGACCGAGATCCGCGGCAAGACGGCGGTGCTCAAGACCCTCAAGGACTTCGGTCACCTCAAGAACGCGGTCTGGGGCGTGACCACCCGCAACCGCGAGCAGAACTTCGCCATGAACCTGCTGATGGACCCGGAGGTGGACTTCGTCACCCTTACCGGCACCGCCGGCACCGGCAAGACCCTGATGGCCCTGGCCGCGGGCCTGACCCAGGTGCTGGACGACCGCCGCTACACCGAGATCATCATGACCCGCGCCACGGTGAGCGTGGGCGAGGACATCGGCTTTCTGCCCGGCACCGAAGAAGAAAAGATGGGCCCTTGGATGGGCGCACTGGACGACAACCTGGAGGTGCTGGCCAAGACCGAGACCAGCGCCGGCGAGTGGGGCCGCGCCGCGACCAACGAGCTGATTCGCAGCCGCATCAAGATCAAGAGCTTGAACTTCATGCGCGGACGCACCTTCCTGAACAAGTACCTGATCATCGACGAGGCGCAAAACCTCACGCCCAAGCAGATGAAAACCCTGGTCACGCGCGCGGGCCCAGGCACCAAGATCATCTGCATGGGCAACCTGGCCCAGATCGACACGCCCTACCTCACCGAAGGCTCGTCGGGCCTGACCTTCGCGGTGGACAAGTTCAAGGGCTGGCCGCACTCGGGCCACATCACCCTGGCACGGGGCGAGCGCTCGCGACTGGCGGACTTTGCCTCTGAAGTGCTCTGATCAGAAGTAGTCGGAACCCGCCCCGCCACTGGCCAGCGACTCGAACTTGGTCAGGGGCTTGAGGAAGGCGAGCTTGGCGGTGCCGGTGGGGCCGTTACGCTGCTTGCTGATGATCACTTCGGCGACGCCGGGCTCCTTGGAGTCCTTGTTGTAGTAGTCGTCGCGGTAGATGAACATGATGACGTCGGCGTCTTGCTCGATGGCGCCGGATTCACGCAGGTCGCTCATCATGGGACGCTTGTCGGGGCGCGACTCGACACCGCGCGAGAGCTGCGACAGCGCGATCACCGGGCAGCCCAATTCCTTGGCCAGCATCTTCAGGCCGCGCGAGATCTCGCCCACGGCGGTGGCGCGGTTCTCGTCGCTCATGCCACTGGAGACGCTCATGAGCTGCAGGTAGTCGACCACGATCAGGCCCAGCTTGCCGCCACACTGACGCGCCAGGCGCCGCGCGTTGGTGCGCAGCTGGCTGACCGTGAGACCCGGCGTTTCGTCGATGTGCAGCGAGATGTTGCGCAGCTTCTCGATGGCCTCGGTCAGACGCGGCCACTCGTCGTCGGACAGCTTGCCGGTGCGCAGGTGACTCTGATCGATACGGCCGATGGATCCGACGATACGCACCGCCAGCTGGGACGCGCCCATTTCCATGGAGAACACGGCCACCGGCAGTTCTTCGTACAGGGCGACGTGTTCGGCGATGTTGATGGCCAGGGACGTCTTGCCCATGGAGGGGCGCGCCGCCAGGATGATCAGGTCGCCGGCTTGCAGGCCCGAGGTCATGCGATCGAGGTCGTAAAAGCCGGTGGGCACGCCCGTGATGTCGTTCGGGTTGTCGGCCATCTCCTGGACCCGGTCCATCAGGTCCAGCACCAACGTGCCCATGTCCTGGAAGCCCTCCTTCATCCGCGAGCCTTCCTCGCCGATGTTGAAGATCCGCTGCTCGGCCTCGTCCAGAATGGTGTCGACGGGCTTGCCCTGGGGGTTGAAGGCCGCAGTGGCGATTTCGTCGGAGGCCGAGACGAGCTTGCGCAGGATGCCGCGCTCGCGAACGATCTCGGCATAGCGCCGGATATTGCCCGCGCTGGGCACGTACTGGGCCAGCGAGTTCAGGTAGCTCAGGCCACCCACTTCATCGGCGTTGCCCAGGCTTTGCAGGGCCTCAAAGACGGTGATGACGTCGGCCGGCTTGCTGGCGTCGATCAGATCCTGGATGGCCTTGAAGATCAGGCGGTGCTCGTAGCGATAGAAATCGCTGGGACTGAGCAGATCGGCGACACGGTCCCAGGCTTCGTTGTCCAGCAACAGGCCACCGAGCACGCTGGACTCGGCTTCGATGGAGTGCGGGGGCACCCGCAATTGCGCCACTTCGCGGTCGCGCGGGAAGTCGTCATCGACGGGACTCAAGACTGCAGACATGATTTCCTCGAGGAATCGTCAATGGTATGCGGGCCAGACGGCGCAGTCATGGGACAACCCTGTGGATAAGCGGTGTCCAAGCTGGGGCCAAGGGGGATGAGACTGTGGGCAACTGCCGGGGTTCGGTCGGTCAAAGAAAAAGCCGCCCGAAGGCGGCCTTTCGAGGTGCAGGCGATGCGATCAGGCCGTCTCGCCCAGCACGGTCACGGTGATGTCAACGACCACATCGGTGTGCAGGGCCACCGAGACGGTGCTGTCGCCCACCGCCTTGATCGGGCCGTTGGGCATGCGCACCTGGGCCTTGGCGACTTTGTAGCCTTGCTTGGCCAGTTCTTCGGCGATGTCGAAGTTGGTGACCGAGCCGAACAGACGGCCGTCCACGCCGGCCTTTTGGGTCAGCTTGATGGCGGTGCCACCCAGCTTTTCGCCTTCGGCCTGGGCCTGGGCCAGCTTGGCCGCGGCGGCTTTTTCGAGTTCGGCGCGCTTGGCTTCGAACTCGGCCTTGTTGGCTTCGGTCGCGCGGCGGGCGCGGCCCTGGGGGATCAGGAAGTTGCGGGCGTAACCGTCTTTGACCTTGACGATCTGGCCGAGGTCGCCCAGGTTGACCACCTTGTCGAGCAGGATGACTTGCATGGGGTGCTCCTTAGATGCGGTGCTGGTCGCTGTACGGGACCAGGGCCAGGAAGCGCGCGCGCTTGATGGCGGTGTTGAGCTGACGCTGATAGATGGCACGGGTGCCGGTCAGGCGCGCCGGGGTGATCTTGCCGTTTTCGGCGATGAAATCACGCAGGGTGTCGACGTCTTTGTAGTCGATCTCTTCGACGCCCGCGACGGTGAAACGGCAGAAACGCTTGCGCTTGAACAGCAGCGACTGGGTGTTGCGCTTGGGACGCTTGTCCTTGTTGAACTTCTTGAACGTGGCCATGTGGGACCTCTTGAAAAATTATTCGGGCTGAAACTCTTGGATATGCAGCACAGGGTGCTTGCCGTTGCGTGGGTTGGCCAGGAAGCCGGCGAAACGCCAGACGCTGGTCGCCGCTTGTCGGGACAGGGTCTCGGCCATCGGACCGAAAGCCACCGCCTTGATCGCCACTTTCACCTGCCGGGTGCCACCTGCTTCGGTCATCTCGGACTCGTGTTCGAGTAACAGATCGAGGGCGGGCAGTCCGGCCGGGGTGTATCGCAGGGCATTCACCTGCGCGATACGGGCACTCAGGACAAGCTGGTTCACGCAGTGGGCAAACTGCCTTAGGGCTGGTACTCCGCTTGTTGGGCCTTGCGGGCCTCTTCGCGCTCGACCGTCTTCATCATGGCGGACGGGGCGGTGTCGGCCTTCTTGCGCACCACGGTCAGGTGGCGCAGCACGGCGTCGTTGAAGCGGAAGGCGTGCTCGAGTTCGGCCATGACAGCCTGGTCAGCCTCGATGTTGACGCACAGGTAGTGGGCCTTGCCCAGCTTGTTGATCTGATAGGCCAGCTGGCGACGGCCCCAGTCTTCCACGCGGTGGATCTTGCCGCCGCCGGCGGTGATCATGCCCTTGTAGCGCTCCAGCATGGCCGGAACCTGTTCGCTCTGATCCGGGTGGATCAGCAAGACGATCTCGTAATGTCGCATGGATACTCCTTTTGGATAAAGCCACCCGGCGGCACCCAAAGGGCGCTCGACATTTCACCGGTGTGGCAAGGCAAAGCCCATTATTGTATCAGGCCTGGGCCAGCCGCGTCCAAGTGTCAATCACGCTGTCCGGATTGAGGGAGATGGAGGCAATGCCCTGCTCGGCCAGCCAAAGCGCCAAGTCCGGATGGTCGCTGGGCCCCTGGCCGCAGATGCCCACGTACTTGCCCTGCTTGAGGCAGGCCGAAATCGCCATGGACAGCAGCGAGCGCACCGCGGGGTCGCGCTCGTCGAAGTCGGCGGCCAGCAGCTCCAGGCCGGAGTCGCGGTCCAGGCCCAGGGTCAGCTGGGTGAGGTCGTTGGAGCCGATCGAGAAGCCGTCGAAGTGCTGCAGGAAGGCGTCGGCCAGCAAGGCGTTACTGGGGATCTCGCACATCATGATCAGCTTGAGGTCGTCGACCCCCCGCTGCAGCCCCTGCTGCGCCAGCAGCTTGACCACGCGCTCGGCCTGGCTGACCGTGCGCACAAAGGGCACCATGATCTGCACAT
>CANHSE010000186.1 GCA_947463025.1 Comamonadaceae bacterium | reverse complement strand
GCGCACGCCCTTTGCCTTGCTCCTGAACCCGGATTGCGAACTGCGGTCCGAGCACCTTCAGCAGTTGCTGGACGTCGCGGCGCAGTTTCCGGAAGCTGCCGTGGTGGCCCCGCAGTTGGCAGATGCGCGCGGCCGGGCCGAGGTCAATTACCGATGGCCCAGCACGCACTGGGTGTCGAAGGGCCCGCCGGCCAGCGGTCCGATCTGTGTGGGGTTCTTGTGCGGCGCCGCCATGCTGCTGAGGCTACAGGTCTGTGCGCCCGTCGGCTTCTTCGATGAGCGGTTCTTTCTTTATTACGAAGACGATGACTTGTGCCTGCGTCTTTTCCAGGCGCAGTTGCCGATGTTGCTCGTGCCCGCCGTGCAGGTGGTGCACCGCTCGCGTGGCTCGGTCAAGAGCGCCTCGCCGTGGCGCAGCGAATATGGGCGCGGGTACCACCACGCCCAATCCAAATTGATTTTTGCGGCCAAGCACCAGGGCCTGGATGCCGCGCGGGCGCTGCGCACCCGACTGGTCTGGCAGACCGCCTTGGCCTTGCCCTTGCGTGTGCTCGCTTTTTCGCCCCGCTTGATTGGCCGCATGTGGGGCCGTCTGCGCGGTGCACTGCGCTGGACGGCGAGCGGGGAGGCCGCTTGAACACCTCCGTCTACATCATCTCTTTGGCCAGTGCCACGGCGCGGCGTGCCTTTCAAGAGGCGCAGGCCCACACCTTGGGTTTTTCACCGGTGTGGCAGGCGGCGCTGGGTGTCGACGCCTTCAGCGACGAAGAGTTTCTGCGTCATGCCTTCCACTGGCAGCGCCCGCTGAAAAAGACCGAGGTGGGCTGTTTTCTCAGTCACTTGCAGATCTGGCGGATGATTGCCGCGAGTCAAGCACCCGCAGTGGTGCTCGAGGATGATGTGATCCTCAGCGAGGACTGGCCCCAGGTGATCGACCAGTTGGCCACCCTGGACGGCATCGATTGCATCAACCTCGAGGCGGTCGGTAAGAAGCAGATCGGCCAGGCGCGGCCTTGCGGGCCTTGGACCCTTCGACGGCTGCACCTCAATAGCTCCGGTGCGGGGGCCTATCTGCTGTGGCCTCAGGGCGCGCGCAAACTCTTGCAGCACCACGAACGCGAAGGCGCGGGTTTGGCGGATGCCTTCATGAGCGAGGCGAGGGCGTTTGAGGCGTGGCAGTTGTATCCGGCGCGTGTCATTCAAATGTGCATGTTGTCCGACTATGGACTGCCGGCCATGGAGGCGGGCGTCTCGCACATCGCGCGCGAACTTCATGCCAGCCCCTCGCCCCCCAATGCCCAGGTGCACTGGCAGATGAAGTGGCGGCGGCTGCGCGGGGAATGGCGTAAAGGCTTACGGCGGCTCGGGGTGTTGTGGGGGCAGCGGAGAGAATACGTGCCGTACTTGCATCATCAGCGGCGCTAAAGGCACGCCTTGCGACAAACCTCTTTCGTTCGATGACTTTGATCAATTCCTCCCCTGCAGCTTCATCAGACGCGTCCACGGTTTTTCCCTGGATCACCGGCGCGCTGATGGCCGGTGTGCTGGTGGTGCCCGGCGCCTATTCCTTGCTCACGCTCTGGCTCGCTCTGTACGGCCTGTGGCATGTCCGCGGGATCTCCGCGCGGGTCTGGCAGCCGTTGCGCGCAGCGGGCGGTCGCCCCATTGTCTGGGGCATGAGCGCCTTCGCAGTGCTGGGTGTGGGCATGATCGTCTGGCACGGCGACAAGGCCTCGTCATTTGAGGCCTTCGTGCCAGTGCTGCTCGCCCCCTTGATGGTCAATGCCATCGTCGTGGCGCGCCCGCCGGCGGCGATGTTGTGGTTAGGCTCTGCGGCGGGCGCCAGCCTCGCGGGTTTGGTCGCGGCCTATCAGACCTTCTACTTGCAAGTCGGTCGCGCCGGGGGGGCGATGAGCAACATCATCATCTTCGGTGACCTGTCGGTGGCTCTGGCGATGTTCGCCGGCTTTGGCAGCCTGTTCTGGCTGCAGGCCACGCAGCAACTTCGTCTGCGCGCGATCATGTTGGCCGCCGCTGCCCTAGGTATGTTCGCATCGCTCCTGAGTGGAACCAAGGGTGGCTGGCTGTCCATCCTGATGCTACTGGTGCTCTGGGCCTGGCTGGCCTTCGCGCATGCGCACTGGACGCGACGCCTGGCGTTATCGGCGGCTCTGGTGGCGGCAGTGGTGGGGGTTAGCTTCCTGCTGCCCGCCGAGCTGGTCACAGGCCGTATCGCTGAGGCCCTGGCCGGTGGCTACACCTGGTTCACGACTGGCAAGGTCACCGATGGCTCGGTGAGCATCCGCTTCGAAAAGTGGTACCAGGCCATCGGCATGATTGCCGATCGCCCCTGGACCGGTTGGGGCAAGGATGAAGCGATTCAGGAGCTGGGTCGGCGCCTGAGTGCGGCCGGGGTCGCCGGACACTGGACGCAAACCGAGAACGACCTGCTGCAAGGTGGCATCAACCATGGGGTTCTGGGCGTATTCACGCGGCTGTCTCTTTATCTGGGCTTCATCGTCGGCTTCCTGTGCATCCGCCGGGTGTTTGCGGGCGCTCCGCTCACGCAAGGTCTGGCAACGCTGGGCATGATGCTGTCCGTCCTGATGCTCGAATTTGGTCTTTCTATCGTGGTCTTGGGGCGCAACTCGTTTCGCCACTTCCTGATCACCTGGAGCATGCTGTGCGTGGGCTTCCTGATCCTCGCTTATCTGGATCGCCAGCGCGCGTCGGCGGCGGCGGAGCGGCCCACCCCATGAACCTGGTGTGGCTGTGCCCGGCGGTCGGCAAGCCGGTGGGCGGGGTGAAGGTCATCTACCGTCAAGCGGCCCTCGCCGACGCGCTGTTGCGCCGCACGGGTCAGGGCCAGTCGGTGGTCATGCATCCCAACACCTGGCGATCCAAGGCCCCCTGGTTTGACGGCGAGGTGCCCGTGCGTCGGCAGTGGTTCGGTTTGCAGTGGGTGGGTAAGCCCACTCTGACTGACGTATCACGCGTCTTCGATCCAGCTGTCGACACGGTGATCATTCCAGAGCTCTGGGTACGCAAGTACGGGGTGCAACTGCATCGTCTGGGCGTGCCCTATGCGATCTATGTGCAAAACGGCTACTTCATCCACAAGGGTGCGCGTGAGGATTTGGCGCAGGCCTACGCGCAGGCTCACTGCATCCTGGTGGTGTCGGAAGATGCGCAGCGCTGTGTCGAAATGGCCTTCCCCCAAGCCCATGCGCCGATCCACCGCATGCATTGCAGCATCGATGCCCAGCGCTTCTGTGTGGACCCGAGCGTTGATAAAGAAAATCTGATCACTTACATGCCGCGCAAGCTGGCAGACCATTCCAGCAAGGTGCTGTTCTTCCTGCGCGAGCAGCTGCCACCGCACTGGCGGATCGAGGCGATCGACCGTTTGGGTGAGGCGCAAGTGGCCAAGGTCTTGCAGCGGTCTCGGATCTTCATGTCCTTCAGTCACTTCGAAGGACTGGGTCTGCCGCCCCTGGAGGCGGCGCTGTGTGGCAACCAGGTGGTGGGTTACACGGGCCAAGGCGGCAAGGAGTTTTGGCTGCCGCAGGCGTTCACCGAAATCGAGATGGGCGATGTCTTGGGCTATGCGCAGGCCGTAGCGTCATTGGCGCGTCAGTTCGATGCCGGGCATGCGGCGCCGCCTGAGCCGGGTCTGCTTCATACCTTGCAGACTCGCTATAGCGCTGACCAGGAACGTCAGGACTTGCAGGCCCTGCTCGCCCTGCTGGCGATCTCAGTGGAAAGCTCTTCCTCTGCTTCCTGACCCTGGGCACCTGGTGGCCATCTGATGCCGCGGTGTCAGGTGGCTTTTTTGCGCAGCACGGTGGGGATCAGGCCACAAGCTCATTAATTCAATTGCGCCCACCATCAAAACAATTTTTGACGCACAAGAAAATGGTGTGCGATGAGGTTATGTTAGTGCTTGCTCGATCTCGTCAGAATAAAAAATATAGTTATTGACGCCTTGAATATATCTGTCGGCTGGATCCATCGCGTCATTGGCGGTTCTTGCGCGATAGCCATACTCTGCGAACAAGCGGAAGACGTTATTCGCCTCACCTTCCTTTCCTTCTGGTGTTGAACCTGAAATAAGTTCAATTATCCAAATAGGGCGTGGGTAAGCTGACATTAACTCCAAGGAGCCCTGTAGTGCCTGATACTCATAGCCTTCAACGTCCATCAGCACCAAAATTTGCTCGTTTTGGTTCGGCTTTTGAATAACATCATCCAGGCGAACGACCGGCACTTTTTGAGCCAAAGAATTCGGATTGCCTCCCCAGTTTTTTACTAGAGATGAAGTGGTTCCTAGGCCGTAAATGGTAACTACTCCTGGGTGCTGGCCTGCAGCAGCTGGAATTACGGTAACGCCATCAGAAAGGGAATTCAGTTCCAGATTTTCCAAAAGAAACTGAACTGTTTCAGGGACAGGCTCTAATGCAATTGTCGGCAATCCGCTTTTTCTTGCCAACAAAACGTAAAGGCCGACGTTAGCGCCAACATTTATGAATTTGTCGGTATGCAGCAGAATCTTTTTGAACAATCGGATCTCTTGTTGTTCCCAATCTTCCGATGTCACATACGAGGGCCCCTTCATTACGAAGCCATGGGGCGTAGACACGGGTCGTTTGGCAATCCGCCTACGAATCACCCTCTTCGCGTTCCAAGCACGCATCTTGTCAATAAAGGACGACATAGATACCTCGCAAAAAACTCATTTATCTATTGACAGTTTAACGTCGTCGCT
>CANHSE010000185.1 GCA_947463025.1 Comamonadaceae bacterium | reverse complement strand
TGGTACGTCGTCGTAGAAGCCCGATTCAATGAAGTGGCGTGTGTAGCGGGCCAGAAGCTCCAGGACCGGCGGCGGTCGAAATGACAGATTGCCGATCGCCGCCTGGAACTGGCAGCTGTCAACCCGTGGAAAGTGGGCTTCCTGCTGCGACAAGGGGCGCAGGAGATCGACGAAGGACGCCAGTGCGTTGTGGCGAAGGCGGCCTGGCCCCAGCCCGAGGAACTCTTTTTTCCAGAGGTCCCAGGGTAGGCCTCGTACCGGATAGCCCTGGCTCTGGTACCAGGCAATGAACGCCGACATGGGCTGGCTGTGCGGGTGGGTGACGTAGTAGGCCTTGTTCAAGTGGGCTGGATCGCGTGCGATGTGAACCACGGCCTTGCTGACGAAGTCGATCGGCGCCAGCTCCAGCAGGCTGTCCAGGGCGGGGAAGGCTCCCATTTGCAGGCACCCCTTCAGGCCCTGGGGCAAGAATTCGTGGAGCTTGTGGTAGCGACCATCACTGGGGCCGCTGATCAGGGGCGGGCGGTAGATCGCCGCCGGGATCTTGCGTTCCTGCATCGCCGTCCAGACCATGCGGTCACCCACATACTTGCTTTGTTCGTAACCGTTCAAGAGATCGTCGGCATGGCGGGGCGGCTCGGTCTCCAGGATGGCCTTCTTGCGATCGTAGGCAGCCGACATGACCACGCCGAGAGTCGAGATGTAGTGAAAAGGAATGGCGCGCGGTGCGTCCGCGCAGGCCAAGCGAAGCAGCGTGAGGGTCGCGTCGACATTGCTGGCCTTCAGGCGCTCGTAGGTGGACAGGAAATTCACCAGGGCTGCACTGTGGACGATCGCGTCGATTCCGCGGGCCAATGTCCGGAATGCCTCGGGCTCCAGTCCCAGCCAGGGCGCAGTCAGATCGCCCAGGACCACGGTCATGCGGCTTTCTAGTCCTGTGGTCTCCAGTTGGTGACTGCGCATATTGGCCAGTACCCGCTCCAGGCCATCCTGGACACTCGCAGCACGCACGAGGCATACGACATGTGCCTGCGTTTGCTGCATCCATTCGTGCAGTAGGAAGGCGCCCAGATAGCCGGTGGCGCCTGTGAGCAGGATCCGGCTCGGGGGTGTCGTGTGATGCACGTGACCACCGCCAGGCAGCGCGATGTCATCGGGTAGCTGCGCGTCATCGTCCAGGCACCAGAGAGCGTTCGTCGCCGGATTTTTTCCACTAGCCACCTCGATGGCGTGGCACATCAGGGCGACTGTCGGCGCCGTCTGGCTGACTCGGCTGACCGATTCGCGGACACCCAGATCACCCAGGCGATCGCAGACCTCGGTTGCTTTTGCGGCATCGCCTCCCAGTTCGTAGAAGTCATCGTGGATGCCCACCTGTTCGACTTGCAGCACGTCGCGCCAGATCGCGCACACGCGCTGTTCCCAGTCGGTGCGTGGCGTGGCGTAGCGTGTAGGGAGCGGCGGGCGGTGCTTGAGTGCGCCGACGCCGCCCGATGACGCTGCGGCGGCTTGCCCCAGGATGCGGCGTATGCGGCGCTCATGGATCTCCCACATGGCCTGACAGAGCGTCTCGATCGACTCAAAGTCGTAGAAAGCGATGGGGTCCACCTCGATCGAGAGGCGTTCTTCGATTTCTCCGGCCAGTCGCACGACATGCACCGAACTCATACCCAGGGTATGGATCGATTGGGTCAAGTCCAGATCAGCGCATGCGAGTCCGATGCTCGCGCTGATTTCCAGGCGGATCCAGTTTCTAAATTCCTCCAGAGACGCGGTAGGGCGGACGACGGGCAAAGCATTCAGGGTCATGGCGATCCAGGAAAGACGTTCAGAGCCGGGAAATTGGGGTGATGCAGGCTTTTCGGTGGATGCGTCAGGCGCTAAAGCGCCCCACGACCAAGAAGGCGCCCGCCACCAACAGGTCACGGCTGGCGCGACGCTGAATCTTTCCGCTGGTGGTCATGGGAAGTTGCCCCCGCTCGAGCAGGACGACTTCAGCCACGGGCACCTGGTGCGCTTCGGAAACGCGCGTGCGTATGGCCTGGGCCGTCGCGCGCGCATCGAAGGTGGAGGCCAAGCGCCGGTGCACTTCGGCGAGGACCACCACAGTCTCGCCAGCCTCGCCCTCCATGGCCAGCGCCGCGACCGCATGCGGTCGGATCGCCGTACTGGCGGACTCCACGGTCTCTTCGATGTCCTGCGGGTAGTGGTTTTTTCCCGCCACGATGATCAAGTCCTTGACGCGGCCTGTGATGAACAACTCGCCGTGTTCGTCCATGAACCCGAGGTCGCCGGTGCGCAGGTAGGGGCCTTGTCCGTCGCGCGTATGCGCTTGAAACATCGTCTGAGTCTCAGCTGGTTTTTGCCAGTAGCCTTGTGCGACCGTGGGGCCTGCCACCCAAACCTCGCCAATGACGCCCGCGGGGCAGGCTTCATCCGTGCGGGTGTCCACGATGGCGACGCGTGTCTCCAGTGCTAAACGTCCGCTACTGACCAACTTGCGCTGCGGGGCGTCTTCTGTGGGCGCACGAACGACGCCGAGCGCCAGTTGCACCGCGTCCACACTGGCGACCGTCGGTGGGCAGCCGCGAGGCTTGATGCTGACTGCCAAGGTCGCTTCGGCCAGACCGTAGGCGGGATGGGGTGCGTTGGGGGGTAGACCCAGCGGCGCGAGCTGGCGTACGAAGCGATCAATGCTGGAGGAGCGAATAGGCTCTGCGGAGTTGTAGGCGACGGCCCAGCAAGACAGGTCTGTGTCCGCTAGACGTGCCAGATCCACGTGGTCGCAGCACAGGTCATAGACAAAATTGGGCGCGCCCGTATGGGTGATGCGCAATTGCCCGATAGCCCTGAGCCAACGCTCGGGATGCATCACCACCGCATGGGGCGTGGCCAGCCAGAGCGGGAAACCACTGAACAAGGGCTGCAGCCCGCCCACGATCAGGCCCATGTCGTGATAGAGAGGTAACCAGGAGAGCGCGCGGTCGTTGCCTTGCAGGTCACAGCCGGCCTGGATATAGCGCCCTTGGTACATCAGGTTGCCGTGAGTGACCATCACGCCGCGCGGCGTGCCGGTAGAGCCTGAGGTGTATTGCAAGTAGGCCAGGTCGCTGGAGGCGGGATGGACGGGTGCCCAGCGTGGCGCCAGCGTGTCCTCAATCATGTCCACGTAAATGGGTGTCAAGGGCGAAAAGGGCGTTGCGACTGTGTCCGCTCGTTGCATGCGGTCGCTGACGGCGCGCGTGGTCAGTACGAAGCGCGCGTCGCAATCGAGGGTGACAGCCTTGAAACGTTCGGCCAGGTGGCGCTGGATCGGTGCGAACAGGGGCACCGCAATCACACCCGCGTAGGCGCAGGCGAGAAAACTCACCAGGTAATCGGCGTCGTTGTCAAAGGCCAGCGCGGCGCGCTCGCCAGCTGCGCCCTGCGCCTGCAGGTGGGCCGCGATCGCGCGGCATCGGCGATCCAGCTCCGAAAATGTGAAGCGACGGCCTTCATCCTTGAGGTTGGACAGTTCGGTCAGAGCGAGCTGAGCGCCGCGGTACTGAGCGTGATGGCCCAGGACGTCGACGTAGCTGTTGAACGTGTGAGCCGGGAGCGCGATGTCGGGGTCGTTCATGGCTTCACCGAACCCTCGCCTGTGCGCTGCCCACGTGTGCTGCGAAGAGCATTGCGCTCGAAAAGAACAATGCCGTGCCGTATCGCTGTGCTTGACGTCATCCCACGCTCCATGTTTGTCAGCAAACTACCGACAGAAACTCGGCGATGAGTCAACTACCTCATCAACTTTTCGTCATGCTATAGAAATAAATAGTTACAAAGGTGTAATCTGCCATCGACTGGGCGGACCTGATCGCCTCACGCCCAGTCCAGGTCCCCATGCAGCGCCTGATGCGCCAGCGCAAGCCGCAGGTCGAATTCAACTTGGTGGTAATCGGGCTCCATCCAAGTGCACAGGGCGTAGAACGCCTTGTCGTGGTCCGATGCTTTCAGGTGTGCAAGCTCGTGTACGACGATCATGCGAAGAAACGCCTCGGGCATATCGCGAAACATCGTGGCGATACGGATCTCGCGTTTGGTCTTGAGCTTGCTGCCTTGCACCCGTGAGACGGTGGTGTGCGTACCCAGGGCATTGCGAATCACGTGCAGCTTGTTGTCCCACACCGCTTTGGACAGGGACGGGGCGTTGCGCAGGAACTGCGTCTTGAGCGCCATTACGTAGTCGTAAAGCGCCGTGTCACTGCGCACGGTGTGCGCGTAGGGATACTTCATAAGCAGTCGCTGCCCGATGTGGCCAGCGACCAGCATCGGTTGCACCTGGGCTAGCAGCTCGCTCGGGTAGCCAGCCAGGTAACTCGTCGGGGTCGCAACCAGTGATCAGCCTTCGCGTCGCAACGCCGGAAACAAAATCACGTCGCGAATGCTCGGCGAATCCGTGAGCAGCATCATCAGCCGGTCGATGCCGATGCCGCAGCCACCGGTGGGCGGCATGCCGTACTCCAAGGCGCGCACGAAGTCGTGGTCGAAGAACATGGCCTCGTCGTCGCCCGCGTGCTTGGCGTCGACCTGCGCCGCGAAGCGTGCGGCCTGATCCTCGGCGTCATTGAGCTCGGAAAAGCCGTTGCCGAATTCGCGTCCGGTGATGTAAAGCTCAAAGCGCTCGGTCACCTCAGGGCGCTGGTCATTGGCACGCGCCAGCGGCGAGATCTCGGTGGGGTGCTCCATGATGAAGGTGGGCTGCCACAGCTTGTCTTCCACCGTCTCTTCGAAGTACATCACCTGCAGGCCGGCCAGCGTGCGGG
>CANHSE010000184.1 GCA_947463025.1 Comamonadaceae bacterium | reverse complement strand
TGGCCCCCGAGGCCAGCGTGCGCCGCACCACGGTCAAGGCGGGCCAGCAAGACACCGTGGCGTCCATCGCCGCCCGCTACCGGGTCAAGGCCGCCGATGTGGCGCGCTGGAATGCGGTGGAGGCCTCCGCCCAGTTCAAGCCGGGTCAGACGATCACCCTGGAACTGCCGGTGCGCGCCGCCAAGGCCGGCGGCGCCACCAAAACGGCCGCCAAACCGCGCCCGAACAAGGGCGGCACCAAGGTCGCGGCGGCCAAGCCCACGCGCTGAACCCGCGGGCTCAGGCCCTGAATCGCTCCTTGGCGCGGGTGGCAAACAGATTGGTGTAGCTGCGGGCCAGATCGACTCGAGCCGCAGCCACCCCCGGATCGAAGGCCGACAGAGCCCGCAACGCGGTCCGGGCGCCCTCGGGGCTGAGGATGCCGTCGGGCGAGATCGACTCGCGCAGCTTCTCAAACGAGGCGAGGTACAAGGCGCGATCCCCCAGCAGATAGGGCTCAGGCACGGTCTTGACGATGTCGCGCGGCCCCGCGGTCTGCAGCCACTTCAGGGCATGCACCGTCGCATAGGCCAGGGCCTGGCACACCTGCGGATGCTTTTGAATGAACTCCGGCGGCGCGAACAGGCAGGCCGCCGGCATGGGACCACCAAACACCTGCTCGGTACCCTTGAGGGTACGGGTGTCGCTCACGATGCGCACCTCGGCGCGCTGCTCGAGCACGGTCATGGCGGGATCGTGGTTGCACAAGGCGTCGATCTGACCGGATCGCAGGGCTCCTTGTGCCAGCGTCGCCGTGCCGACCGGGACGAAGCTGACCTCGCTAGGTGGCAGACCGGCACGCGCCATCACGCGGTGGGCGATGAGGTGACTGGCCGATCCCGGCGCGGAAATGCCAATGCGCAGCCCGCGCAAGTCGCTCACCCCGCGAAAGTTCGGTACCGCGCGTGTCGAGACGCCCAGCGCGATCGCCGGCGTACGCCCCTGCAGCACGAAGGCCTGGGCGCCTTGCCCGCGCGCCTGCGAGGCGATCACCTGGTCGTAGGTGCCGCACGAGACATCGGCCATACCAGGGGCACCGTCGATCAGTTCGACCTCCAGGCCCTCGGCCTTGAAATAACCGAGTTGCTCGGCGATGGTCAGGGGCAGGTAGTGCAACTCCCCCTTGCCCGGAACGGCGATGCCGATGCGTGTTTTCTCCAGGCGCGGCTGTGCGTGCACGAGGGGCGCCACCCACACGGACGCCGACAGCGCGGTAACCTGCAGGAGGGTACGTCGACGGATGAAGCGGCCAGACTCCAACATGCCAACAGCGTACGACGCACCGCCCCAAGGCGCATCGGGGCGATCCCCGTCGGGGTTTTCACCGAAGGTCGGGAACTTCCCTAAAACAGGCTGGAAAACAGCAAGGCGATGTTCACACCCAGTGCGCCCACCCAGAGCAGGCTACGCAGGCTGGCCCGGCCAGTGAGGTAGGCGGCGATGTAGCCGATACGCAAAGTGACAAACACCACCGAGAGGGCATTCACCACGAAAGGGGCCGCCCCGGTCTGGTGGGCGATCACCACGGCGCCAATGAAAAACGGCAGGGCCTCAAAGCTGTTCGCTTGCGCCGCGTAGGCCCAGGCCGCCGGGCCCTCCTGGCGCGCCTGCCAGGCCCGAGGGTTGACGTTGTCGTAGCCGCCCTCGCGCGGCGATCGGCCAAAGCCATCGCGCTTGGCCAGACCGGCGCAGACAATGGGCAAGAGCGCGGCGACGAGCACGCAGATGTGGGAGAGCGTCAAAGAGGTCAGGGTCATGGGGTGGCGTCCTTTCGAGCCGAAAAGCAGATGCGCTAGCGCCGGTCGACCAGCGCGTGAGCGATGGTGCCCAGATCGACGTATTCGAGTTCGCTGCCAGCCGGCACGCCGCGCGCCAGACGCGTCACCGACAAACCTCGGGCCTTGAGCGCCTCGCCGATCACATGGGCCGTGGCCTCGCCCTCGGCGGTGAAGTTGGTGGCCAGGATCACCTCCTGCACCTCACCGGCAGTGGCGCGCTCGAACAGCTTGGCCAAACCGATGTCCTTGGGGCCGATGCCATCGAGCGGGCTGAGCTTTCCCATGAGGACGAAGTAAAGGCCCCGAAAGGCCCCCGTGCGCTCCAACGCCGACTGGTCGGCCGGGGTTTCGACCACGCACAGCTTGCTGCGGTCACGCTGCGGGTCGCTGCAGGTCTCGCAGACCTCGTCCTCGGTGAAGGTGTGGCACAGGGCGCAGTGGCGGGTGCGGCTGGTGGCGACCTGCAGGGCCTGGGCCAGCATCTGCGCGCCCTCGCGATCGTGCTGCAGCAGGTGGTAGGCCATGCGCGAGGCGGTCTTTTGGCCCACGCCCGGCAGTCGGCGCAGGGCCTCAATCAGCGCGGGAAGACTCTGGCTCAATGGCGCCCCCACGCTCGGCACTGCGTGTCCGTCGCTGCCCCCCGAGGGGGTGCGAGCTTGCTTGGGGCGGCCCGGCGCTGCGCTCTCACGTTGGATCGGCCACTCAGAACGGGAACTTCATGCCCGGGGGCAGACCGGGCATGCCGGCGGTGAGCTTGCCCATTTTTTCCTGGGAGGTCTCTTCGGCCTTGCGCACCGCGGCGTTGAAGGCGGCGGCCACCAAGTCTTCGAGCATGTCTTTGTCGTCGGCCAGCAGACTGGGATCGATGGCCACGCGCTTGACGTCGTGCTTGCAGGTCATGGTGACCTTGACCAGACCGGCGCCGGACTCGCCGGTGACCTCGATGGTGCCCAGTTCGTCCTGGGCCTTCTTGAGGTTGTCCTGCATGGCCTGCGCCTGCTTCATCAGGCCGGCCAGTTGCCCCTTGTTGAACATGTGTGTTTTCCTTTAGCTGTGGGAGTCGTTGGTGTGAACGGGCTTGATGCTGCCAGGGACGATTTTCGCCCCAAAGTCCTGCATCATTTTCTGGACGAAGGGATCGCCCAGGATCAGGGCCTCGGCAGCGCGCTGGCGCTCGGCGACGGCATGGGCGTTGCGGCGCGCGGGGCTGTCGGTGACCGCGCCCACCTCCACGCCCAGCGTCACGGCATGACCGGCCGCGTGCAAGGCCTGCTGCAGGCGCTCCCGCGCGGCGGGCTGGTTCAGGGATTCGCGCTCGACCCGCAGCAGCCAGTGGTCGGTGTCGCGCCCCACCAGCTGCGATTGCAGGGCCAGCTCGCGCACGAGGGCGGTGATCGCCTCAGACGCGGACAAGGCTTGAACGGTGGCGTGCCAGAAGTCGCCCTCGGGGGTGGCGACGTAGTCGGTGGCGGGACGAGCGGCTGCGGCTTCGCGCGCCGGCTCGGTCTGCACGCGCACCGGCACGCCCATCACCGGGCTGGCGGGGCGGCCGTTCGGGGCGGGGCCGGGCCGCTTGGCGTCGGGGCGTGGGTGGGACTCGACGACGGGCAGCACCTGACCGGGCGGGGCTGCGACCGCAGGCGCGGTGGCGGCTTGGGTCGTGGGTACGGGTGGGCGCGTCGGAGCCTGGATCGGCGCGGGCGCCGCGGCGGCAGGCCGGCTCAGAGGTTCAGGCGGACTTTTTTTTTCAGCCGAAGCCGAAACCTGCAAGGCGCCGGGCTTGAAGGCCAGCAGCCGCAGCAACACCATCGTGAGCGCCGCGTATTCATCGGGGGCCAGGCCCAGCTCGCTGCGGCCATGTAGGCACAGGCTGTAAAGCAGTTGGGTCTCGTCGGCAGGCAGCAGGCCGGCCAGGCGCACGATCTCGGCGGCGTCGGGGTCGGACGGGTCGGCGCCCTCGGCAGCCGAAGGCACGGCCTGGATCACCGCCATGCGTTGCAGCACCGCGGTCATGTCCTCGAGGGTGGAGGCAGCGCTCAGGCCCTGCAGGCGCAGGGCCTCGCAGGTCTGGACCACAGTGGCACCGTCTGCGCCGGCCAGGGCCTCGATCAGGCGCATCACGTGGCTGCGGTCGGCACTCCCGAGCATCTGGCGCACGGCGGCTTCTTCGATGCGGCCGCTGCCGAAGGCGATGGCCTGGTCGGTGAGCGATAGCGCATCACGCATAGAGCCGCGCGCGGCGCGAGACAAGAGACGCAGCGCCGGCGCTTGCGCGGGCACCGCCTCGGCCTCGAGCACGCGCACCAGATGCTCATGCACGGTCTCGGGCGCCATGGGGCGCAGGTTGAACTGCAGGCAGCGTGAGAGCACGGTCACCGGCACCTTCTGCGGATCGGTCGTGGCCAGCACGAATTTCAGGTATTCGGGCGGCTCTTCGAGCGTCTTGAGCATCGCGTTGAACGCGTGGCCCGTGAGCATGTGCACCTCGTCGATCATGAAGACCTTGAAGCGCCCCTGCACCGGCTTGTAGACGGCTTGTTCAAGCAGCTGCTGGACTTCGTCGACGCCGCGGTTGGAGGCGGCATCGAGCTCGGTGTAATCCACAAAACGACCCGCATCGATGTCGGTGCAGGCCTGGCACACGCCGCAGGGCTGCGCGGTGATGCCGCCCTGACCGTCGGCGCCCTGGCAATTGAGGGACTTGGCCAGCACGCGCGAGACGGTGGTCTTGCCCACGCCACGGGTGCCGGTGAAGAGGTAGGCGTGATGCAGGCGCTGCTGCGTCAGCGCATTGGTGAGGGCCTGCACCACATGCTCCTGGCCCACCATCTCGCCAAAGGTGCGCGGACGGTATTTACGGGCCAGGACGAGGTACGACATGCAAGTGATTCTACGGGGCGAGGCCACCCCCCTACCCGCCCGGCGGTTCGCCCTCGCCTACAATCACCGGTGACGGGCCTCCCCGCATGGTGAAGCGGCCAACCGGGTCAGGTGGGGAACCAAGCAGCCCTAACTGTGGAGCC
>CANHSE010000183.1 GCA_947463025.1 Comamonadaceae bacterium | reverse complement strand
GCGCGCAAGGCGGTATCGTCCAGCGTCTTGTTGGCCACATCGACCGCCGCGACGGCCGCCTGGTAGGTCGCTTGCGCACCGGTGAGGCTGCTTTGCGAGCTTTCCAGGGCGGTGCGTGAGATGAAGCCCTTGTCCACGAGGGCCTGGTTGTTGTCGAAATTGCGCTTGGCGATTTCAACCTGCGCGCGGGCGGCGTCGGCCTGCTGCTTCAACTGGCGCACACGTGCCTGGTATTCGGTGGGGTCGATCGAGGCGATCACCTGGCCCGCGCGCACGGTGTCGCCTTCGCGCACAGCCAGTCCTTGGAGCTCGCCAGCCACGCGTGCCTTCACCACAGCCGAACTCACCGCACGCAAGCTCCCGGTGAGGGCGACGCCCTGGTCCAGCGCAGTCGTTTCGGCATCGACCACATCGCTGCGAGCTAGTTCGACAAACGCTTCCGCCGGGGCAGTGAGCGGCGCCGCCGTGCGTGGCTTGCCGCCCCGCCACAAGAAAGCGCCGACAGCCAGGGCCGCGACGATCGCGGCGATGCCGATCATTGTTGTTTTCTTCATCCGCGTCCTCCGTCACCCGTCCCGCGGACGCACAGACCTTGCAACAGGACATCGGTCTGCATCGCGATGAAGCGCAGAGGATCCAGCGCCTGCTGCGCGGGCACGCAGGTGCCCAGTGAGTGCTTGTCCATCATCAGGAAAATCATCGGCGCGATCACGCTGTATATCGCGTAGTCCATGTCGTCTACGCGAAACTCGCCCCGGTCGACTCCCCGCTGCAAAATCCGTCGGATCAAGGCCTGGCCCGGCACCATCACTTCATGTTGGTAATAGGTCGCCAGCTCGGGGAAGTTGTGTGACTCGCTGATCATCAACTTGGTGATCCCCGAGGCCGGGGTCGCGCCGATACGTTCCCACCAGGCACTTAGACAGTGGCGCAGCATGTCGGCGCTGTCCCCGGTGAAACGCTCGAACTCCTCGTTCCATTCGACGAAGCGGCCCGCCAGGTTTTCGTGCACCACTTCCTTGAACAGCTCTTCTTTACTCTCGAAATAGAGAAAAAGCGTGCCCTTGGAGACGCCTGCGCGCGCTGCGACCTCTTCCACACGCGTGGCGGCGTAGCCCTTTTCCACGAAGAGCGCCAGGGCTGCGTCCAGCAACTCACCCGGCCGCGCCTGCTTGCGGCGCTCGCGTTTGACGTGGCCGTCGTCGGCTTTGGCTTGCATGGCGGGCGGGGAGTTAATGACTGACTGGTTAGTAATGTAATGTCAGCTGATCGGGTGGTCAAGGCGACGGGACGGGCCTTGGGGGGACTGCGGCCGTGCTTCAGGGGCCGGAAAACCGGGCGGCGCGCCAGGCCAACCACTCGCGCAGGACATGGCGCGAGGCGGTCAGGCCCTCGGCCGAGGGCAGCCATTCCAGGGCCGGGCGGGCCACGGGCAGGGGCAGCCGGGTGGGGGCTGGCAGCACCTCGAAACCCGCCCTCTCGAACTCCAGGGTCGCCCGGGGCAGGTGCCAGGCATCCGACACCAGCGCGATCCGGCGCACGCCTTGGGGCTGCAGCAGGCCGGCAATCCGCTGCGCGTTCTCGCGGGTGTCGCGCGATTGGTCGTCGAGCCAGCGGATCTCGAAGCCGAAATCCTGGGTGGCCGAGTGCTTCACGGTCTCGGCCTCGCTGGCCGTGCCGCGCCCGCTCCAGCCCACTCCGCCGGCAAACGCCAGGGGCAGCTGGTGGGTGCGCGCCAGGCGGATGCCGTAGCGAAGGCGGGCCATCGTGGCACTGTTAGGTTGTGCCGCGCCGTATTCCGGCGCCTGCGCCAACACACCGCCGCCCAGCACCACCACCGCCTGCGGGCGCATCGACGCGAGCGCTTTGTCCGTGATGGGTGCGGGCAGGGGCAGCAGCCAGCCGGTCAGGCGCAGGGCCACCGCGTGGCAGGACAGCAGCCACAACGCGAGTAGCGAGACCAGCACCAGCGCCCATGCGACGCGGCGCACGCGCGGTGCTCGCTTGAGGCCCACGATCATCAGCAACCCCAGCAGCGCCAGCAGCAAGGGCCCGGCGGGTGGCAGGACCAGCGGGCTGACCAAGGCTTTGAAATCCCCGAATTGCATAGGTCTGCGATGGTAGCGGGCGATCCCTTGAGCGGCAGGGGGCTACATTCCAGGGCTTACAAGGGAAGCAACTTCATGAACGAACCACAGATCCTAGTCCTGGGCGGCGGCTGTTTCTGGTGCACCGAAGCGGTCTATGTGGAGGTGCGTGGTGTCACCGACGTCGAGTCCGGTTATGCCAACGGGCACACCGACCAGCCCACCTACGAAGACGTGTGCAGTGGCACCACGGGCCACAACGAGGTCGTGCGCCTGACCTATGACCCGAGCATCATCGGCACCCGGCAGCTGCTGGAGATCTTCTTCGTCGTGCACGACCCGACCCAATTGAACCGCCAGGGGCATGACATGGGCACCCAATACCGCAGCGGTATCTACTTCACCTCCCCCGAGCAACAGCAGGTGGCGAACGACCTGATACGCGAGATGAGCCAGGACAAGGTGTTCGGGGGCGCGCCCATCGTCACCGAGGTCCAGCCGCTGACGGCCTATTGGCCCGCAGAGGCCTATCACCAGGATTTCTTCGAGCGCAATCCCAACCAGGGGTATTGCCTCGCCGTGGCAGCCCCCAAGGTGGCGAAATTTCGCAAGACCTTCGCCGCGTTCGCGCGCGTTTAAGGCCTCACAGTGAATCAGGGCGCCAGGCGTTCGCGCAGCCAGCGGCCATCGTGCAGCGCATAGCGTAGGCGGTCGTGCAGGCGGCTCTTGCGCCCCTGCCAGAACTCCCAGCGATCGGGTACCAGCCGGTACCCGCCCCAGTGCGGTGGGCGCGGCGGTTGCAGCAGAAACTGCGCACCGAACTTGGCGGCATTGGCCACCAGCACGCTGCGCCCGGCGATCACCTCGCTTTGCGGGCTGGCCCAGGCGCCGATGCGTGAATCGAGCGGGCGGCTGTGGAAATACGTGTCGCTGTCTTGCGCCGACACCTTCTCGACGCGGCCTTCGATGCGCACCACCCGCTCGAGCTCCACCCAATGAAACTGCAAGGCCGCCTGCGGATTGCCCGCCAGCTCGCGGCCCTTGCGGCTGTCGTAATTGGTGTACCAGACGATGCCGCGCGCGTCGTAGCCCTTGATCAACACCACCCGCGTGCTGGGGCGCAGATCGCTGCTCACGGTGACCAGCGTCATGGCATTGGGCTCGGGCAACTCGCCGGCGATGGCCTCGTTCAGCCACTGCTCGAACTGGTGCAGCGGGTCGGCGTGGCTGGCGTCCTCGCTCAGTTCGGCGCGCTCATAGCTTTTGCGCAGGTCGGCGATGGCTTGGGACGGGGTACTCATGGCGGTTGATTGTGGCACCATGGGCGGCTGTTTTCACGCGCCCCGATTCGGGGCTTTTCCCATGACGCTACATCCCGCGGTGGCCGCCGTCACCGACCGCATCCGAGAACGCAGCCAGGACGGGCGCAGCGCCTATCTGCGTCTGCTGGACGAGATGGCTAACCGCCCGCGCGGCGCCGACCGCATGGGGTGCGCCAACGTGGCCCATGCCTTCGCCGCCTTGCCCGCCCAGGACAAGTTCAAGGTGGTCGCCGAGCGCGCCCCCAATCTGGCCATCGTCACCGCCTACAACGACATGCTGTCGGCGCATGCGCCCTATGCCGGCTATCCCACCCTGATCAAGGACGAGGCCCGCCAGCATGGCGCCACCGCGCAGGTGGCAGGCGGCGTGCCCGCCATGTGCGATGGCGTGACGCAGGGTACCGCCGGCATGGAGCTGTCGCTGTTCTCACGTGACGTGATCGCACAAGGTACCGCCGTGGCGCTTTCCCATGATGTGTTTGATGGCGCGCTGATGCTGGGGATCTGCGACAAGATCGTGCCCGGTATGCTCATTGGCGCCTTGCACTTTGGTCACCTGCCCACGGTGTTCGTCCCGGGTGGCCCCATGGCCAGCGGCCTGTCCAACACCGAAAAGGCCAAGGTGCGCGAACAGGCTGCGCGCGGCGAGGTGGGGCGCGCGGCGCTGCTGGAGGCCGAGCAAAAGGCCTATCACGGCCCCGGCACCTGCACGTTCTACGGCACCGCCAACAGCAATCAGATGCTGATGGAGGCCATGGGTCTGCATGTGCCTGGCGCCGCCTTCATCCCGCCGCACGCGCAGATGCGCGAGCACCTCACGCGTGAGGCCGTGCGCACGCTGATCTCCATCCTGCCGGGTCGTCACTACACCCCGATCGGTCGGTTGGTCGACGAGCGCAGCATCGTCAACGCCATGGTGGCCTTGCTCGCCACCGGCGGCTCCACCAATCACCTGATTCACTGGGTGGCTGTGGCCCGTGCCGCCGGCATCACCATCGACTGGGACGATTTCGCCGACCTGTCGGCGGTCGCGCCGCTGCTGGCACGGGTCTATCCCAACGGCAGCGCCGACGTGAACCAGTTTCAGGAGGCAGGCGGGCCCGGCTTCATCATCCGCGAGTTGATGGACGCGGGCCTGATGCATGCCGATGTCGTCACGGTGCGCGCGGGGGGGCTGCGCGAGTTCACGCAGATCCCGCACCTGCAAGACGGCGCATTGCGCTGGCAAGTGACCGGCCCCTCGGGCGACGAGCAGGTGGTGCGCGCAGCGTCTGCGCCTTTCAGTGCCAGCGGCGGCGTGCGGCTGCTCACGGGCAATCTGGGGCGCAGCGTGATCAAGGTGTCCGCAGTCCCTGAGGATCGCCACATCATCGAAGCGCCCGCGCGCGTTTTTGACAGCCAGGAGGCGCTGCTGCAGGCTTTCGCGGCTGGCGAACTCGCGCAAGCCTGCCGCGACAACGGTGCCGGCGGCTTGGTCTGTGTGGTGCGCTGGCAGGG
>CANHSE010000182.1 GCA_947463025.1 Comamonadaceae bacterium | reverse complement strand
TTTCGCGCCCGCCCAGACCAAAGGCCAGCGCCAGCGCCAAGGCCACTGCGCCCACCACCGCCATGAACAGGGTGTTGACCAGATCGGTGGCAATCCCGATCTGGTTGACGGCCACCACGATGGCGAAGGCCCACACCAGCGTATGCGCCACCTGCGCCAGGAACTTCGGATTGCCCAGCCCCCCTTCGGCCGCTGCGCCACGCACCAGGTTTCGCAGGGCGCGCGCCGCCAGTCCACCAACTACCAGCACCACCAAGGCGACGACCACATTGGGCAGCCACAGCAGCAACTGACGCAGCACGTCGGACACCGCCGGCAGCCCCAGCGCGTCGAAGGCCACCACCAGCGCGATCAGGCGGATGAACCACTTGGCCACCGCGCCGATCATTCCCGACGAGTCGGTGTCCGCCCCCATCTTGCGCACGAACTCGGCCAGGCCCGAGCGTTCGGACAGGTCGTTAAAGCGGATGGTGCGTAGCAGGGCGGCCACGCCTTTTTCCACCAGCGAGGCGATCAGCCAGCCAAGTAGGAGGATCAGGGCAAAGCCCAGCACTTTGGGGATGGCCGAAAACAGCAGGCCCAGCGCGGTGGTGAGCGAGGACATCAGCGCAGCGCTCCATTCGGAAACGGTGTCTTCCAGGGGAAAAGCTCCGATCGTGGGAAATGAGATTCCCCACTTTCCGGTGGGCGCGGCGTCCCCCTCGTCGGCGAGGGGGCGCGGCCGGTGTAGGACGACGTTCGGGGCGATCGCCCCGCGCCGTCTCAGGCGCGAGCGCGCCTTACTTCAGAACGTCACCCAGGCACAGGTACTTCATCTCCAGGTATTCGTCCATGCCGTGGGCCGAGCCTTCGCGGCCCAGGCCCGACTGCTTGACGCCACCAAAGGGCACATGCTCGGTGGCGATGATGCCGGCGTTGATGCCGACCATGCCGTACTCCAGGGCCTCAGCGATGCGGAAGATACGGCCCACGTCACGGCTGTAGAAGTAGCTGGCCAGGCCGAACTCGGTGTTGTTCGCAGCCTCGATGGCTTCCTGCTCGGTCTTGAACTTGAAGATCGGCGCCAGCGGGCCGAAGGTCTCTTCGCGCGCGCACAGCATGTCGCCCGTGGCGCCGGCGATCACCGTGGGCTCGAAGAACTGGCCCTTCAGCTTCTTGCCGCCCACCGTCACCTTGCCGCCCTTGCTCACCGCGTCGGCGACATGGCGCTGGACTTTTTCGACCGCAGCATCCTCGATCAGCGGGCCCTGCACCACGCCGTCTTCAAAGCCGTTACCGACCTTCAGCGCCTGGACCTTGGCCGTGAACTTCTCGACGAAGCGCTCGTACACGCCTTCCTGTACGTAGATGCGGTTGGCGCACACGCAGGTCTGGCCGGCGTTGCGGTACTTGCTGGCCATCGCGCCCTCGACCGCCGAGTCGATGTCGGCGTCGTCGAACACGATGAAGGGCGCATTGCCGCCCAGTTCGAGCGAGAGTTTCTTGATGGAAGGCGCGCTTTGGGCCATCAAGATGCGGCCCACCTCGGTGCTGCCGGTGAAACTGATATGGCGCACCGTGTCACTGGCGCAAAACACCTTGCCCGCCGCAATGCTGTTGGCGCTGTCGGCGGTGAGCACGTTGAGCACGCCCGCCGGGATGCCGGCGCGCACCGCCAGTTCGGCGGCGGCCAGGGCGGTCAGGGGCGTGAGTTCGGCGGGCTTGATCACCACCGGGCAGCCAGCGGCCAGCGCGGGGGCCACTTTGCGGGTGATCATGGCCAGCGGGAAATTCCAGGGCGTGATCGCGGCGCACACGCCAATCGGCTGGCGCAGCACCAAGAGGCGCCGGTTGTTGTCGAATTGCGGCAGGGTCTCGCCGTTCACGCGCTTGGCTTCTTCGGCGTACCACTCGACGAAGCTCGCGCCATAGGCCACCTCGCCCTTGGCCTCGGCCAGGGGCTTGCCTTGTTCGGCCGTCATGAGGCGACCCAGGTCGTCCTGGTTGGCCATGATCAGGTCGAACCACTTGCGCAGAAGGGCGCTGCGTTCCTTGCCGGTCTTGGTCCGCCAGGCGGGCCAGGCGGCATCGGCGGCAGCGATGGCGGCCTCGGCTTCGGCCGCGCCCAGATTGGCCACGTCGGCCAGTTTGGCGCCGGTGGCCGGGTCATGCACGTCAAAGCGTGAGGCGCCTTTGACCCACTGCCCGTTGATCAGGCTGTCGGTCTTGAGCAGGCTGGGGTCCTTGAGCAGGGCCAGGGGGGAGGTCTTCATGTCCATGGGGTGTCTCCTGATAGGCGGTTTGACCGGATTTTGCCTGTACGGGGCGACCCGGGCCCGGCCCTGGGGCCTCAGGGGGCCAAACCTATAATTGCCGGCCTCCACACGTGCACACCATGAGCGCCTCCAAACCCACGCCCGCCATCTCCGTCGCCGACATCCGCAAGACCTTCCTGGACTTCTTCGCCGCCAAGGGTCACACCGTGGTCGAGTCCAGCCCGCTGGTGCCGGGCAACGACCCGACGCTGATGTTCACCAACTCGGGCATGGTGCAGTTCAAGGACGTGTTCCTGGGCGCCGACAAGCGCCCTTATGTGCGCGCTGCGTCGGTGCAGGCCTGTCTGCGCGCCGGCGGCAAGCACAACGACCTGGAGAACGTGGGCTACACCGCCCGCCACCACACCTTCTTCGAGATGCTGGGGAACTGGTCCTTCGGCGATTACTTCAAGCGCGAATCGCTCAAGTGGGCCTGGGAGCTCCTGACCCAGGTGTACAAGCTGCCCGCCGAGCGCCTGTGGGCCACCGTCTACATCGACGACGACGAGGCCTTTGACATCTGGACAAAGGAGATCGGTCTGCCGCCCGAGCGCGTGGTACGAATTGGCGACAACAAAGGTGCCAAGTACGCCTCCGACAACTTCTGGATGATGGCCGACACCGGCCCCTGCGGTCCGTGCTCCGAGATCTTCTACGACCACGGCCCCGACGTGGCCGGCGGCCCCCCGGGCAGCCCCGAGCAGGACGGCGATCGCTACATCGAGATCTGGAACAACGTGTTCATGCAGTTCGACATGCAGCCCGATGGCTCGCTGCGTCCGCTGCCCGCGCCCTGCGTCGATACCGGCATGGGCCTGGAGCGCCTGGCCGCCATCTTGCAGCACGTGCATAGCAACTACGAGATCGACCTGTTCGACACCCTGATCCGCGCCGCCGCGCGCGAGACCGGCTGCACCGATCTGGCCAACCCCTCGCTGCGCGTGATCGCCGACCATGTGCGCGCCACCGCTTTCCTGGTGTCCGACGGCGTGATCCCCTCCAACGAAGGCCGTGGCTATGTGCAGCGACGCATCGTGCGCCGGGGCATCCGTCATGGCTACAAGCTCGGACGCAAGACGCCGTTCTTCCACAAACTGGTGCCGGATCTGGTGGTCCTCATGGGCGATGCCTATCCGCGCCTCAAAGCCCAGGCCACGCGCATCACCGAAGTGCTCAAGGCCGAAGAGGAACGCTTTTTCGAGACCCTCGAAAACGGCATGGACATCCTCGACGCCGCGCTGAAGGACGGCGCGAAGGTGCTGCCCGGCGAGGTGGCCTTCAAGCTGCACGACACCTACGGCTTCCCGCTGGACCTGTCCGCCGACGTATGCCGCGAGCGCGATGTGTCGGTCGATGAGGCGGGCTTTCAGGCCGCGATGGACAAGCAAAAGGCCGCAGGCCGCGCCGCCGGTAAGTTCAAGATGGACCGCGCCCTGGAGTACACGGGCGCTGCCAACACCTTCGTCGGCTACGAGAGTCTCGAGGCCCCGGCCAAGGTGGTAGCCTTGTACGTCGAGGGCACGCCGGTGGCCCAGATCAAGTCGGGTCAGATCGGCGTCGTGGTCTTGGACACCACGCCCTTCTACGCGGAGAGCGGCGGCCAGGTGGGTGATGCGGGCGCGCTGGTGGTCGGCTCAGCCCGTTTTGCGGTCGAAGACACCCAGAAAATCAAGGCCGACGTGTATGGCCACCACGGCACGGTGGCCCAGGGCACGCTGGCAGTCGGCGATGCGGTGACGGCCCAGGTCGACATGGCGCGTCGCGCCGCGACCATGCGCAATCACTCGGTGACCCACCTGATGCACAAGGCCCTGCGCGACGTGCTGGGCGACCATGTGCAGCAAAAAGGCTCGCTGGTCGACGCCGACAAGACCCGCTTTGACTTCACGCACAACGCGCCGGTGACGGCCGACCAGGTGCGCGAGATCGAGGCCCGCGTGAATGCGCAGATTCTCGAGAACCACGCCACACAGGCGCGCGTGATGGCGATTGACGCCGCCAAGGCCACGGGCGCCATGATGCTGTTTGGCGAGAAGTACGGCGAGACCGTGCGCGTGCTCGATATCGGCAGCAGCCGCGAGCTGTGCGGCGGCACCCACGTGCAGCGCACCGGCGACATCGGCCTGTTCAAGGTCGTGGCGGAATCCGGTGTGGCCGCCGGCGTGCGTCGCATCGAGGCGGTCAGCGGCGCCAACGCGCTGGCGTATCTCCAGCAGGTCGAGGCCACGGTGCAGGCCGCTGCCGCCACGCTCAAGGCCCCTGCGACCGAACTGCAGGCGCGTATTGGCCAGGTCATGGAGCAGGTCCGGGCGCTGGAAAAAGAAGTCGCGGCGCTCAAGGGCAAGCTGGCCTCCAGCCAGGGCGACGAGCTGGTCTCGCAGGCCGTGGACGTCAAGGGCATGAAGGTGCTGGCTGCCACGCTGGCCGGGGCCGATGCCAGGACCCTGCGCGAGACGATGGACAAGCTCAAGGACAAGCTCAAGTCCGCAGCCATCGTATTGGCGGCGGTGGATGGCGGCAAAGTGCAGATTGCTGCGGGCGTGACCGCAGACCGCATGGGGCAGGTCAAGGCCGGCGAGCTCGCCAACTTCGTCGCGCAGCAAGTGGGCGGCAAGGGCGGC
>CANHSE010000181.1 GCA_947463025.1 Comamonadaceae bacterium | reverse complement strand
TGCGGCCCCTCCCCGATCGCCCCGGCACACCGCCGCAGGCCCCTGTCGGCACAGCGCCCCTGGATCCGCCATGAAACCGTTTCTCCGCCAGCAACTCGAACGCTACCCGGTGCGCCTGCAGGAGCTTGATTTCTTTTTGCAGCAGCCCGAGGTGGCCCAGGACATGGACCGTCTGCGCGCCCTCACCCGCGAGCACGCCGAGGTCAGCGAGGTGGCTGCGCTGTATGCGCGCTTTCGCCAACGCGAGACCGACCTGGCCGGCGCGCAGGAGATGATGGAGGACCCGCAGATGGCCGAGATGGCGCGCGAGGAGATCGCCGCGATCGAACAGGAGCTGCCCACGCTCGAAGAAGATCTGCAAAAGCTCCTGATCCCGCGCGACCCGGACGATGTGCGCAATGTGTTCCTGGAAATCCGGGCTGGCACGGGCGGCGACGAATCCGCCCTCTTCGCCGGCGACCTGCTTCGCATGTACACGCGCTACGCCGAGCGCCAGGGTTGGCGCTGCGAACTCGTAAGCGAGAGCGAAGGCGAGGTGGGCGGCTACAAGGAGGTGGTGGTGCGCATCGTGGGCGACGGCGCCTACGGCAAGCTCAAGTTCGAATCGGGCGGCCACCGCGTGCAGCGCGTGCCGGCCACCGAGACGCAGGGCCGTATCCACACCAGCGCCTGCACGGTGGCGGCCCTGCCCGAACCCGACGAGGCGCAGGCCGTGCAGATCAACCCGGCCGATCTGCGTATCGATACCTTCCGCGCCTCGGGCGCCGGCGGGCAACATATCAACAAGACCGATTCCGCGGTGCGCGTCACCCACCTACCCACCGGCATCGTGGCCGAGTGCCAGGACGATCGCTCGCAGCACCGCAACAAGGCCAAGGCGCTCCAGGTGCTGGCTGCGCGCATTCAAGAGGCCGAGCGCGCCACGCGCGCCGCAAAGGAAGCGGCCACCCGCAAGGGTCTGATTGGCAGCGGCGACCGCAGCGACCGCATCCGCACCTACAACTTTCCGCAGGGCCGGGTGACCGACCACCGCATCAACCTGACCCTCTACAAGCTCGGCTTCGTGATGGAGGGCGAGCTCGATGAAATGGTCGAGGGCCTGCTGCTGGCGCGCAAGGCCGAACAACTCGCCGAGCTCGAGGCCGCATGACCCTGGCCCAGGCCCTCGCATGCGCCACCGCCCTGGGGCTGGCGCGCCTGGACGCACAGCTGCTGCTGCTGCACGCCAGCAGCCGCCGCCAGGACGAACGCGCCTGGCTGCTGGCGCACGATCAGGACGCCCTCTCGGCCCCCCAGGCGCAGGCCTATGAGGCCCTGTGCGCCCGTCGGCTGCGTGGCGAGCCCCTGGCCTATCTGGTGGGCGAGAAAGAATTCTTTGGCCTGATGCTGGCGGTCGATGAGCGGGTGCTGGTGCCGCGCCCGGACACCGAGACCCTGGTGGAATGGGCGCTGCAGGTGCTGGCAGGCCGCGAGGCCCCCGCCGTCATCGACCTGGGCACGGGCAGCGGCGCGATCGCCCTGGCTCTGAAGCACCAGCGCGCCGATGCCCGCATCGAGGCGGTGGACCGCAGCGAAGCGGCGCTGGCGGTGGCCCGCGCCAATGGCGAACGCCTGGGCCTGGCCGTGGACTGGCGCAACGGCCACTGGCTCGCAGGCGCAGGCCAGGGCTACGACCTGGTGGTCAGTAACCCGCCCTATATCCGGGCCGACGACCCGCACCTGCGCGCCCTCGCGCACGAGCCCCTGTCCGCCCTGACCGCCGGGGACGATGGCCTGCACGACCTGCGCGCGATCGTGGCCGCAGCGCCCGCGCACCTGGCGCCGGGCGGCTGGCTGCTACTCGAACACGGTTGGGACCAGGCCGAGCCCGTACGCGCGCTGCTGGCGGCGGCGGGGTTTGACGAGGTCGGCAGCCGCCAGGACCTGGCCGGCATCGCGCGATGCAGCGGGGGCCGCTGGGGCAGCGGGCACGCAGACCCCGCAACGCCCCGCAGCCAGCAGGGGCAGTGCGAACTGGGATAATTCCCGGCAGACCCATACACGGCCCCGGGCCTGCAAGGACCTTCTATGAGCGACACGCAGCAACGCATCGACCAACTGGTCAAGACCCACGACGTCCTCCTGTTCATGAAGGGGACAGCCAATTTCCCGCAATGCGGCTTCTCGGGTCGCGCGATCCAGATCCTCAAGGCCTGCGGAGTCGATGCCAAGACGGTGGCCACCGTCAACGTGCTCGAGGATCCGGCGATCCGCGAAGGCATCAAGGAATACAGCAACTGGCCCACCATCCCGCAGCTGTACGTCAAGGGCGAGTTCATCGGCGGCTCGGACATCATGATGGAGATGTACGAGAGCGGCGAACTCAAGCAAGTCCTGGGCAACTAAGGCGTCTGCGTCCAGCGCTGGGCGGCGGCCAGCACCGCCTGCGGGTAGGGTGATTTGCCGCGGCTGCCGTTGTAGCGGCCCAAGGCCATGAACAGGTCACCGCGTTCACGATCCAAGTAGTGGCGCAGGATCACGCAGCCAAAGCGCAGATTGGTCTGCATGTGAAACAGGCGGCTGGCGTCGCCGTCGCCAATCACCCGACTCCAAAACGGCATCACCTGCATGTAGCCGCGTGCACCCACCGGGCTCACGGCGAACTTGCGAAACGCGCTTTCCACCTCGATCAGCCCCAACGTGAGGGACGTCTCCAGGCCAGCGCGGCGCGATTCGTACCAGAGCGTCTGCAAAAACTCTTCGCGCACTTCGGGCCGGGGCTTGTAGCGTTGCAGGCGACTGTCCATGGCGCGCAGCCACTGCTGGTAGGTGCGACGCGCCGCGTCAGAGGCGAACTCCGGAATCGGTGGCGCGGCATTGGCGATGGCCGAACTCAGGGCGGTGCGCACGGAGTCCACCAGCGGCTCCTCGAGCTGCGCGCCGGCCCGTACCGGGATCGACAGCCCATGACCGGCCAGGCCGACGATGGCCCAGCGGAGCCACCGTCTGCGTGCGGTCACAGCTGGATGCGACTGCGCAAGTGATCGAGGATGCCGGCAGCGGGCACTTGGGTGGCTGCGGTGTCGCGACGGTGCTGGTATTCGACCTGGCCCTCCTTGAGGCCGCGGTCGGAAATCACCACGCGGTGCGGCACGCCGATCAACTCCCAGTCGGCGAACATCGCACCCGGGCGCTCGCCGCGGTCGTCAAGCAGGACGTCAACGCCCAGGGCCGCCAGGTCGTCGTGCAACTGAGTCGCGGCGGCCTTGACCCCCTCGCTGCGGTCCATGCCAATGGGGCAGACCACCACGGTGAAGGGCGCAATGGCGTCGGGCCAGATGATGCCGCGCTCGTCGTGGTTTTGTTCGATGGCGGCGGCCGGCAGGCGGGTGATGCCGATGCCGTAGCAGCCCATTTCCATGAACTGGGGCTTGCCGTTCTCGTCGAGGAAGGTGGCGTTCATGGCCTTGGAATACTTGACGCCGAGGTAGAACACATGGCCCACCTCGATGCCGCGCTCGATGGCCAGAGAACCTTTGCCGTCGGGTGAGAGGTCGCCCTCGACCACGTTGCGGATATCGGCCACGAGATCGGGCTCGGGCAGGTCGCGGCCCCAGTTGACGCCGGTCATGTGGAAGTCTTCGACGTTGGCGCCGCAGATCCAGTCGGCCATCACCGCCACCTCGCGGTCGGCCACCAGTTTCACCGGCTTTTTCAGGTTCAGGGGACCCAGGTAGCCGGGCTTGGTGCCAAAGTGCTCGAGGATCTCGGGCACGGTGGCGAAGCGAAAGCCCACATCCAGCCCGGGCAACTTGCCGACCTTGATCTCGTTCATGTCATGGTCACCGCGCACCAGCAGCAACCAGACCTGGCTTTTGACGACGTTGCCGGCGTCGTCCAGGGTGTCGGTGGCCAGCACCAGAGACTTCACGGTGGTTGTCAGCGGCACGCCCAAAAGCTGCGCCACGTCGGCGCAGGTGCTTTTGCCCGGCGTGGGGGTTTGGGCCAGGGCCTGCGACGCCGCGGGGCGCGGGCCCGCCGGGGCCAAGGCCTCGGCCTTTTCGAGGTTGGCGGCGTAGTCGCTCTGGGGGCAGTAGACGATGGCGTCCTCGCCGGTCGCGGCGATCACCTGAAACTCCTCGGACAGGTCGCCCCCGATGGCGCCGCTGTCGGCCGCTACGGCGCGATAACGCAGGCCGAAGCGGTCGAAGATGCGGCGATAGGCCTGGGCCATCACCTGGTAGCTGGCCTTGGCGGACACGACGTCGCGGTCGAAGCTGTAGGCGTCCTTCATGATGAACTCGCGCCCCCGCATCAGGCCAAAGCGCGGGCGACGCTCGTCGCGAAACTTGGTCTGGATTTGGTAAAGATTCTTGGGCAGCTGCTTGTAGCTGCGAAGCTCTTGGCGAGCGATGTCAGTCACCACTTCTTCGCTGGTCGGCTGAATCACGAAATCGCGGTCGTGGCGGTCCTTGATTCGAAGCAGCTCGGGACCCATCTTGGCAAAGCGCCCCGTCTCTTGCCACAACTCCGCCGGCTGGACGACCGGCATGGTGCATTCGACGGCGCCCGCGCGGTCCATCTCCTCGCGCACGATGGCCTCGACCTTGCGGATCACACGCAAGCCCATAGGCATATAGGTGTAAATACCGGCGCCTAATTTCTTGATCATGCCGGCGCGGGTCATGAGGCGGTGGCTGGCCACTTCGGCGTCGGCGGGCGCTTCTTTGAGCGTGGAAATCAGGAACTGCGAGGCTTTCATCAGGCAACTGCGAGGAAGGAGCGAGGGAAGGAACGGATGAGTCCTCTTGATGCGCGAGCAGTGCCGTGCATAATGAACTCAGTTCAAGAATTGGGGTTTGATTATGCTTGACCGTGACGGCTTCAGGCCCAACGTCGGCATCATCCTGCTCAATCAGAAAAACCAGGTGTTCTGGGGCAAGCGCAT
>CANHSE010000180.1 GCA_947463025.1 Comamonadaceae bacterium | reverse complement strand
GTCGCCGCGCCGGTGAAAGTGGGCAACGTGCTGAACATCGTGGTGGGCGTCAACGACCACCTGTACGACCCGGCCCGCGACCGCATCGTCACGGCGGCGTCTTGCACGACCAACTGCCTGGCCCCGGTCGTCAAGGTGATCCATGAGGCCATCGGCATCCGCCACGGCCAAATCACCACCTTGCACGACCCTACCAACACCAACATGGTGGTCGACGCCGCCCACAAGGATCTGCGCCGCGCGCGCAGCGCCATGATCAACCTCGCGCCCACCACCACGGGCAGTGCCACGGCCATCGCCCTGATCTATCCCGAGCTCAAGGGCAAACTCAATGGCCACGCGGTGCGCGTGCCGGCGCTCAATGCCTCGCTCACCGACTGCGTCTTCGAGCTGCAGCGCAGCACCACGGTCGAAGAAGTCAACGCCCTGTTCCAAGCTGCGGCCCAGCCGGGTTCTCCCCTGGCGGGCATCCTGGGCTATGAAGAGCGCCCGCTGGTCAGCTCCGACTACGCCCGCGACACCCGCAGTTCCATCGTCGATGCACTGTCGACGATGGTGACCGACGGCACCCTGCTCAAGGTCTATGCCTGGTACGACAACGAAATCGGCTACGCCACCCGCATGGTGGACCTGGCCTGCCAGCTCGAACACGTGGGCATTTGATGAACCAGGCGGAGCGTCACTACGCCATCGTCACGGCGTCCTACTGGGGGTTCACGCTCACCGATGGTGCGCTGCGCATGCTGGTGCTGCTGCACTTTTATAGCCTGGGCTACTCCCCCTTCACGCTCGCCTTCCTGTTCCTGCTGTACGAGGCGGCCGGCGTGCTGGCCAACCTGATCGGCGGCTGGCTGGCCACCCGCTATGGCATCGCGCGCATGCTCACCGTCGGCCTGGTGACGCAGATCTGTGGCTTCACCCTGTTGTCGATGCTCGATCCGACCTGGACGCCCGCCATGTCCGTGGCGTGGGTGGTGTTGTCCCAAGGCGTGTGCGGGGTCGCCAAAGACCTGACCAAGACGGCGAGCAAATCGGCCATCAAGGTCACGCAGGCCCAGGCCCAGGAACAAGGCGCGGGCCAGTTGTTCAAATGGGTGGCCTGGTTCACCGGCAGCAAGAACGCCATGAAGGGGGTCGGCTTCTTTCTGGGCGGGCTGATGCTGCAAGCCCTCGGCTTTCAGGGCTCCCTCTGGGCCATGGCGGGTCTGTTGGCCCTGGTGCTGGTGGGCGTGGTCACTGCGCTGCCACCGATGATGGGCAAGAGCAAGGCGTCCCGGTCGGCCAAGGAGTTGTTCGCCAAGAACGCGGGCATCAACGGCCTGGCGGCGGCGCGGGTGGCTTTGTTCGGCGCGCGCGATGTGTGGTTTGTCGTGGGCGTGCCGGTGTTTTTGTATTCGGTGGGCTGGACCTTTTCGATGGTGGGCGGCTTCGTGGCGGCGTGGACCATCGGCTACGGTCTGGTGCAGGCGCTGGCCCCCCAGATCGTCAAACGCAGCGTCGACGGCCTGACCCGCGAGGTCCCAGCGGCGCGCGGGTGGTCGGCGGTCCTGGCTCTGGTGCCGATGGCACTGGCTGGCGCGGTGCTGGCCCAGGTGCCCCACCTGGAGTGGGTGGTGGTGGGCGGTCTGGGCCTGTTCGGCGTGGCCTTCGCCGTGAACTCATCCGTTCACTCCTACTTGGTGCTGGCGTATGCCGGCTCCGAGAAATCTGCCGAAGATGTGGGCTTTTACTACGCGGCCAATGCACTGGGCCGCTTCTTCGGCACCTTGATGTCAGGCCTGCTGTACCAATGGGGCGGCTTGCTCTACGCGCTGCTGGGCTCGGCCGTGATGCTGGTGATCTGTTGGCTTGTCACGCTCAACCTCCCGACCGAAAAGCCCGCCGCCATCGGGCATGGGGTCTGAATCGTTCCTCGCAGCCAAGGCGGCCCCCCATCCGATTGGTGTAAGGTGAGCGAGCGACCGATAGGCTTCCAACCAACCCGTCCCAACGCATGAACCGACACGAACGAGACGAATTGCTGCAGTTCCTCCAGCCGCTGCTGCGAACACGTGCCCAGAACAAGGACTTCGCCGCCGAGACCCTGATCCTGGAGCACTGTGCACGCCAGCCCGATGCGTTGTACCTGCTCGTGCAGCGCGCGATGGCGCTGGAGTCCGCTTTGCAGGCGGCGCAAGCCCGCATCGCGGACCTTCAGGGCGCCCACCCGACCCCCGCGGCGTCGCAGGACGGCAATAGCGGCGGTGGCGGCGATCGCAGCGGTACCTGGGGCCGTGGCCTGCTGGCTCAGACGAGTGTCCTGGGCGCCGGCGTGGGTCTGGGCGTCGCGGCTGGCGTCGTCGCAGGTGGGCTGCTGCTCGATACCGCCGAGGATTGGCTCGGCGGGGATCTCTAAATCGGCCCCACTCACTTCCCTTTCAAGGGAATCAAGATTTCATTGCGCCGGTTCCACGGCAGGGTGAACGGATCGTTGTAGCGCGCCAGCTGGGGCCGGTCTTCGTAAGCCAAGTTATTGCGGCCCAGCCAGTCTTTGAGCAACTGGGTCTGGCGCTCGATGCTGGCGGCCGTGGTCAATCCACTGAAGCGCACCGCGGCCATGCGCTGAGCGGGCACCTCACGCAACTGCACGCTGGCATCGACCGGCTTGGGCAAGTTCACCAGGGTCATGCCCTGTGGCATGACGAAATGCATACGCCACTGCTGGTTTTGCGCTTCCATCGTCACGGGGGCAGTCATGGCGATTTTTTCGCTCTCCCCCTTGGCGTTCTGGTTCTTTCCAAAGATGTACCCGGCCACGCGGCGAAACCCCTGGCTGCCCGCAATGTCAAAGTCGCCCTCGATCAGGGTCTCCGCCACGGTCAGCACGCCGTAATCGCGCACTTCAAACGGCGGGTCGTTTTTCACCAGGGTGTAGGGGGGTTCGCTGACGGTTTGAGCCATGCTGGGTCCGATCAAAACCAAGGATGTCAAGGTAAACCACCAGAGGGCTTTGCGAGTCATACGTGGGGGTGCTTTCTCAAAATAGCGCTCGATGCGAAAACATCGTACGAAGCCATGCGCGTTTCACCAGGGTGAAGCCAGCAGGCTCCGCTCAGTATCGATAGGTTCGACCGCTAGCCAGTGCGTCACGCAAAGACACTTCAGCCCAGGTTCCCTGACCTCCCCTGGCCAGGATCTCAACATGCTGGCGGCGCGCCGCGGCCAGGTCGCCCGACTCCACGAAGCCCTGGCCCATGTAAGAGCGAACGAGGAGGTTGTTCGGGTTTTTATCAATCGCTGCTCGGTAATACTGGATCGCCTGATCCATTTGACCGAGTTTGCGCTTGAGGAAACCGCGGTAGGTCAGTACGCGGTCGTCGCGCTGGTCGGACATGGCGTCAAGCACCTGCGCCGCCGCAGCGTATTTTTCAAGATACGCCAACTCTCGAACAGCCTGGTAACGATCCTCGTCATTCAAGGCACTGGACTTTACCGGCACGCACTTGCCAGCCTTGCGATCATGGATCTGGCCTTCAGGACAACGCGGCGTGGGAGTTGGCGCAGGTGGGGTGGTCACGTCATCGCCCGCTGCGAATGCCAGCGGAATCAAAAGAGTCCAGGCCCCCAAAGCAAGTATGCAACGGGCGTAAACACGGGCTGGGGTCAACATCGGATGAACTCCTAAAGTCAAAGGTAGATGGCCCAAGGGCCCCTTCACAGCAAAACAGACGACGTCATTTCGTGAATCAACGCGTCAGCCGGCGTCGCGCTGCAAAGCTCAGCGCATCCACGCAGGCCACCATCAGGAGCATAGCGGCCAGGATGGTGGCGGTCTTGTTCATGTGGAACAGGCCCATGTGGAAGGACAGCAACTGGCCCAAGCCCCCCGCACCCACCACGCCCAGCACGGCAGCGGCGCGGATGTTGTTCTCCCAGCGGTACAGCGTGTAGCTCATGAGCTGCGGCAGCACCTGCGGCAAGGTGGCGTACGCGAACACGCGCAGGGGCCCCACCCCCTGGGTGCGCAAGGCGTCGCCTGGCCCGGTGGGCACGTTCTCCATGGCCTCGGCAAACAAGCGTCCCAGCACGCCACTGGTGTGCAGGGCCAGCGCCAGGGTGCCGGCCATGGGCCCCAGGCCTGCAGAGATCAACAGCAAGGCCGCCCACACCAACTCGGGGATGGCGCGCAGCGCGTTCAGCAGCCAGCGCGTGGGGCTGCGCAGCCAGGCCGGGTCTTGGGTGCTCAAGCGGCTGGCGGGCACGGCCAGCGCCAGGCCCAGCAGGGCCGCCATGGCTGTGCCCAGCGCCGACATGGCCAAGGTTTCCCAGGCGGCCCAGGCCACCTTGTTCACAAACACCGGCGAGACATCGGGCGGAAAAAACTCCGCCACAAAGCGGCCCATGCTGCGCGCCGCTTCCACAGACGCAAATGACGCCCAATCCAAGTCGAGCGACACAAAGCTGGCCACCACCAACACCAGCAGGGCGGCGGTGAACCAGCAGGCGCGGCAGCGCGCACCAAAAATCGGTGGCGGCAATTTGTAAGGCGGGTTGGCCGCTTCGCGTGCAAAAGACGTCATGCCAGCACCTTTCGCAACCAGGCACTCATGCGGTCAGCCAGCGCCACCAGCGCAATGAACACCAGCAGCAAAGTGGCCACCTCACCACCGTTGAACATCTTCATCGAGTTGTCCAGTTGCTGCCCCAGGCCGCCCGCGCCCACGAAGCCCAGCACCACCGAGGAGCGGATGGCGCATTCCCAGCGGTACACGGTGTAGGACGCGAGCTCGGCCGCATGACTGGGCAGCAGCGCGTACACAAAGGCCTGCAGCCGACCGCTGCCGTTGCGCATCAGGGTTTGGGTGGCATGGGCTTCGCCACTTTCCAGGATCTCGGCGTACACCTTGCCCAGCATGCCGCCATAGGTCAGCGCAATGGCCAGCACGCCAGCGGTGGGCCCCAAGCCCACCACGCGCACAAACACCAGCGCCCAAATCAACTCGGGAATGCTGCGCAGCACCACCAAAACGCTGCGCACCGTCCAGCGGACCCAGGCCGGCCCGCGCGCCATGC
>CANHSE010000179.1 GCA_947463025.1 Comamonadaceae bacterium | reverse complement strand
GGCCACCGCCGATGTCGATGATGGACAGGCGCCGATTGCCAATGGCCACGCCGCGCGCCGGCACTTGCCAGATGCCTTCATCGTCTGGCCCGCGATGCACCAGGCTGCGGGCCATGGCCGCAAGCGCAGCCTCGGGCAGAGCCTGTCGATCGCGATGCCAGTAGCCGAAGATGCCGCACATATCAGCCTCCGCCGAGCCGCCTCAAGGAGGCTGAAGCCCCCTCGGGGGGGCGTGAAGTACACGCAGTGACAAGCGTGGGGGTCCCCATATCAGTTGCTCCCGCGGCCGCTTAGGCGTCCCAAGGTCCAGGCCATGATGCGCAGGTCTAGCCACAGCCCGTGTTCACGCACGTACTGCAGGTCCAGCGCCAGACGCTGCGTCTCGGTGGCCGCGGAACGCAAGCGGGCCTGCGCCAGGCCGGTGATGCCGGGGCGCACGCTGCAACGCAGATCCCAATCGGCCGGCGCATACAGCGCGCGTTGAGCGGGCACGTCCGGGCGCGGGCCCACCAGACTCATATCGCCGAGAAGCACGTTGAACAACTGCGGCAGTTCGTCCAGGCTGGTGCGGCGAATGAAACGCCCCACGCGGGTGATGCGCGGGTCGTCCGCGCTCGTGTGATACGGCCCGATCGCGGCGGCGTTCTGGACCATGCTGCGAAACTTGTACATGCCGAACTCGCGTCCGCCCTGCCCCACGCGCACCTGGCGAAACAGCACCGGCCGGCCGCTTTCCAGCATCACCGCCAGCGCAGTGGCCCCCAGCAAAGGCGACAGCACGAGCAGCGCCGCCAACGACGCGGCGAGGTCCATCGCGCGCTTGATCATGGGGCCACCGCCATGTCGGATGCGATCCGACGAATCCGGTCGGCCGTGTCGAGGGCATCGATTTGCACCTGCGCAAGATCGCGCGTCATCAGCGTGCGCTCGGCATCGCGCAAGGCCTGCACACTCACCTCGAAGGAAATCTCGGCGTCGGGCCGGTGGAAGGTGCGCGAGAGGATCACCGCCTGCGAGCCCAGACGCAGGTGTTCCCCCAGCACCGCACGCCCGGGCAGCAGGCCCTCGTCCAGACGCGCAATCCCCCCAAAACCAAAGCGCAGCCCGCGCACGCGGGTAGCGGCGGCGAGATCTTCCAGGAGACCGAGGGCGAGCGGCTCGAACATGAAGCGCAGGCCCAGAGAGATGTGGAGGTCATTGAGGCCCACATACACCTCCCACAGGCCCGGTGTGTCGATCCAGTGGTTCGCGCTGCGCAGGGCGTCGGCGGTCTCGACCAGCGGCACCAAGGGCCGGCGACCATCGACGATGCGAGCGAACTCGCGCAAGGTGGCGGCGTCGGTGAACATGGGCAGCATCAGCAAGTCAGCGCCCTGTGCAATCGCGTCGTCGACCTCGCCCGCGGTGCCGTCATGCAGCGGATTGACTCGCACCATCAGGCGCGCACGTTGCAGCTGTGACTTGATCCGACCCACATCCTCGAGGGTGTGGGCACTGATGAAGGTGTTGCGTCCCGCCTGGCGTTCGGCCTTGCCCAGACGCTCGAGGTCGACCACCAGACGCAGGCCCTCCAGGGCATCGCAGCGGCGGGCCAATACGGGGTCGTTGGTGAACTGAAGCAGGTCGAGCATGAGGCGGGCCGCGGGGCGCGTGATTATCGCCGCAGGGCTCGTCGCATCGCCCCCGCACCATGCCAGGCAGCCGCCAGCACGGCCAGGGCCGCGAGCACGGCGAGCGCCAGGCCCGCAACCATCGGCAGCCCCCCCGCGCCGCCCGTGGCACGCAGCAAGGCCGCCACCCCCAGCAAGGCCCCCAAGGGCCAGACCATGGCGCGCACCGGCAGGCAGCGGGCCGCCCCCGTGCCCAGGGTGATCAGCAGGCCCAGAGCGACGAACATGTACACAGCGTTAAGCACCGCCATCAGCGCCGCACCATCGCGAGGCTCGGCCGCCGCCAGCCCCAACAGCGCCAGCAAGGCGGCCCCATACAGGGATGCAGCCGGCCGCATGCGCCCCTGCGACGCCAACACCGTGAGGGCCACCGCCGCCACTGCCTGGGGCAGCAGGCCCATGGCCGCCACGCGTCCCCATTGGGCCACCTGCACCAGCGCGGACTCGGGCATGCGGCCCCAGCCAAACAGCAGACGGGCCAACGCATCGGCCCCCACCAGCAAGCCTGCGGCACAGGCGCAGGCCAGGGCAAAGGCCAGGGCAAAGGCGATGCGCACCGGCTCGCGCGCCGCCGGGTCGTGCAGGCCCTGCGTCACTGCGCGAGCCACCGCCGGAAACGCCAACGTCGCCACCAACTGGATCGCGAGCACCAACGGCAACTCCACCAGCTTCCAGGCGTAGTTGAAGGTGGCCAGCGCGCCCTCCCCACCTTGCGACGCGAGCGATCGCGCCAGAAAGGGCAAGGCCAGGGGCAGGCCAGCGCTCAGAACCGCCCAGGTCCAGACCGAGACCACAGGCAGCGGGATCACCGCAGTGGCGTTGGCACCCGCAACAGGCGCCAGGGGACGAGCCGGCAGCCGCCACGCCTGCCAAAGCAGGCGCAAGGCCATGGCCCCCAGCAAACCAGCGCCCAGCGCCACGACCGCATCGCGCGCCGCCAGGGCCTGTCCCGCGACCAAGAGGGCCACGATCAACGCGCCATTGACCACCAGATTGGCGGCGTACAAGCCTACGAAATCACGTTCATGCTGCAAACGCGTGCCCCACAGGGCGGCGAGCAGGGCCAGCGGAAAGGCGATGGCGCTCCAGACCAGGGCCTGGGCCGCGACCGGACCCAGATCGGCCGGCAGGCCCGCCGCCAGGACGCTGACCAGCGGCCCCTGCAGGGCCAAAAGGGCCCAGAGCAGCGCCGTCCCCACCCCCAGCGCCATCAGCACCCGGGCCACCTGCCGCTGCAGGCCGGCCACGGCCGCCGGCTCGCGCCCGGCCCAGGCCGGCACCAGCACATAGGCCAAGGCGCCACTGGCGGCCACGCCCGTGAGCCAATCGGGCAAGGTGAGCATCAGGACGGCCACGTCCGCCAGGCCCGAGGTACCTAAAGCAGCCGCTTGGACAGACTCGCGCCCCAGCCCCAGAAGCCGACTGGCCAGGAGCAGGGCCAGAGAGAGGACACCGGCTTTCAACAGCATGGGTGGATTATCCCGGCAGCCTACCGGAGGCCCTTTGCCGGAAAACTAGAATGCGGGGTTTGGCCCCAGCCCCCTGGGCGCCCCCGCACTACCCCCACCCGCCCCATGTCCGACACCGCCCCCCAAGCCACCGCCCCCGCCGCCGACGAGAACCAACTGATCGCCGAGCGCCGCGAGAAGCTCAAGGCCCTGCGCGAGGCCCAGAGACAAGGCGGCCCGGTGGCCTTCCCCAACGACTTCAAGCCCACCGACCAGGCCCACGCGCTGCTCGAGGCGCATGGCGCCAAAGAGGCGCCACAGCTGGAGGCTGAAGGCCAGGCCGCCTGCATCGCCGGCCGCATGATGCTCAAACGCGTCATGGGCAAGGCCAGCTTCGCCACCTTGCAAGACGCGACGGGCCGCCTGCAGATCTATGTCACCCGCGACAGCGTGGGCGAAGAGATCTATGCCGCCTTCAAACACTGGGACTTGGGTGACATCGTGGGCTGCGAGGGCACCCTGTTCAAGACCCGCACCGGCGAGTTGTCGATTCACGCCACGAAGATTCGCCTCCTGACCAAGAGCCTGCGGCCGATGCCGGACAAGTTCCACGGCATCCACGACCAGGAAGTCAAATACCGCCAGCGCTATGTCGACCTCATGACCGACGAGGCGGCGCGCCAGCGCTTCATCGCGCGCAGCAAGGCCATTACCGGCATCCGCGAATTCATGGTGGCCCACCAGTTCCTCGAGGTGGAAACACCCATGCTCCACCCGATTCCGGGCGGCGCCAACGCGCGGCCCTTCGAGACGCATCACAACGCGCTGGACCAGCAGATGTTCCTGCGCATTGCGCCGGAGCTGTATCTCAAACGCCTGATCGTGGGGGGCTTCGAGCGGGTGTTCGAGATCAACCGCAACTTCCGCAACGAAGGTATCTCGGTGCGTCACAACCCCGAGTTCACGATGATGGAGTTCTACGCGGCGTACTGGAACTACCGCGATCTCATGGACTTCACCGAAGCCCTGGTGCGCGATGCCGCGATGAAGGCGGCGGGCACCCTGCAACTGAGTTACCACGGCAAACCGGTCGATCTGGCGGCGCCCTTTGAGCGCCTGACCATTCGCGAGGCCATCGCCAAGTACACCGACGCTGGCGCCGGCGCCGACGACCGCGAGTGGCTGATCCCCGCGCTGCGCAAGCTGGGCCTGAACGAAGAAAAAAATCGCTTGTCCACCCGCACGCTGGCCGGCCTGCAGGTGATGTACTTCGAAGAGACGGTGGAAGACAAGCTGTGGCAGCCCACCTTCATCATGGAGCACCCCACCGAGATCTCGCCGCTGGCACGCGCGAATGACCAGCGCCCCGAGGTGACCGAGCGCTTTGAGCTTTACATCACCGGGCGCGAATTCGGCAACGGATTTTCGGAACTCAATGACGCCGAGGATCAGGCCGCGCGCTTTGCGGCGCAGGTCGACGCCAAGCACGCGGGCGACGACGAGGCCATGTTCTTCGACCACGACTTCGTGCGTGCCTTGGAGTACGGCATGCCGCCCACCGGTGGCTGCGGCATCGGCATCGACCGGCTCATGATGCTGCTTACGGACTCGCCGAGCATTCGGGATGTGATTCTGTTTCCGGCGCTGCGACGCGAAGGCTGATCACTGGTTGCGACCCCGACGAATTACCTGGCTGGCTACCCGAGCGAGCTGCTAGCCCAGGTGCAACCGCTGCTGGCCGCTGGCCACATCGGGCAGCGACTGCTTCTGAAGTATCCCCGCGCGCACACGGTACGCAGTGACACGGCGCTTTACGACTACGTGATGGCGCTCAAGACGCGGTTCATGCGCAACGCCCCGCCTCTATCCAAAGCGGTGTGGGACAACAAGCTGCACGTGATTCGCAATGCCCTGGGTACGCACACCACCGTCTCACGGGTGCAAGGCAGCAAGCTCAAGACCAAACGCGAGATCCGTATCGCCACGATGTTTCGC
>CANHSE010000178.1 GCA_947463025.1 Comamonadaceae bacterium | reverse complement strand
CGCGAAAGGCACCACGATGCGGATCGGTTTGCTGGGGTAGGCATCGGGGCTCTGGGCCAGCGCGGGGCCAGCCGACCACAGCGCGCACGCGGCGGCCAGTGCGGCGCCCAGTTGGTGAAGTTTCTTCATGCGGTATCTCCTCTAGGTTTCAGGGTTTGCTTGTCACTCGGGCCGCTCTTGTTGGCGGTTCGGCTGTTTGCCAGTCGCTCGTGTCGAACTTCTCCGACACCACGAGCCGGTAGGGATTGCTCGGCACGTAAAGCTCTTGAAAGAGGGCGGCCTTGCCGCTCGGTTCGATGGCCAGAAGATCCAGTCGCACCCCGGCCCCTTCTGCTTCGAGGACGCGGCGCACCGGCGCGGGAAACGGCAGCAGGTGCAGCGACTGCTCGATGTGTGAGATGCCGATGCGGTAGTGCCTGGCCAGAAGCAGCTTGATGTTGTGGCTCGCCAGGTCCGAAGGCGCACAGGACATGAGCAGGGGAAACCGCAGCGCGTCGATGTAGATGCGACTGAGGACATGGAATTCGCGGTTGATGGAGAGCTTGCGGTCGATCCGCAGAATGCGCTTACCGGTTTGCTCGAGTGGCGCAGACCAGGGCCCACGCGCCGCGATCAACTTGCGCCCCACCAGCTGCGAATAGACAGGCAGGAAGCCCTGTGCGCCGACGAAGCGGCAGTGCAGCGGATGCTCCAGCAGCTTCTGGGGTTGCGCTACGAACGAGCCGGCTCCGCGGCGACGCAGCACGAGGCCGTCGCCGACCAGCGAGCCCATGGCGCGCTGGATGGTGCCGATGCTCAGAGGCAGGGCGTCGGCCAGTTCGGTCTCGGTCGGTAGCTTTTGGCCGGGCTTGAGCAGGCCCGACTCGATGGCCTGGACCAAGCCCGCATAGAGGCCGACATGCTTGGGCGTGCCCGCGTCTGCCTCGGCGAGCTTTTGGAGAACGCATTGACGCCACTTGGCTTGCATGACAAGAAAACCCGGGTTCACATCGCAATGAACTTACTCTATAGTAACTACCGGATGTCAATCAATACCTGTTGAACGCGGGCAAACCCTCGAATGCGTGCAAATCCGACCTGGCAGGAACGAGCGTGAAGGCGGCTCCCTTTCGATACGTGCGGGCTGAATCGATCGCGCATGGCCTCGAGACCCTGGCCGCCTATGGGGATGAGGCCCGCATCCTGGCCGGCGGCCAAAGCTTGCTGCCCGCGCTCGCGCTGCGTCTGAGTGCGCCGGCCGTGTTGGTGGATATCAATCGGGTGGCGGCGCTGTCGGGTGAGCCCCAGGTGTCCGATGACTGGGTGCGTCTGCCCGCCCTGATGCGCCATGCGCAGTTGATCACGTCGCCGCCGGTGCGGGCGCACCTGTCTTTGCTGCATCGCGCGGCACCCTGGATCGCGCACCCAGGTATCCGCAACCAGGGCACGGTGTGCGGCAGCCTGGCGGTGGGCGATCCCGCCTCCGAGTTGCCTGCCTGTGCGGTCGCCGCCGGTGCCAGGCTGATCCTTCAGAGCCACGCAAGGGGCACTCGGGTGGTGCCAGCGCGCGAGTTCTACGTGGGATTGATGCAAACCGCTTGCGCGCCCGACGAGATGATCGTGGCGGTTGAATTCCCGCGCATGGACGGTCTGCGCACGGGCTTTCGAGAAGTGGCGCGCCGCCGCGGGGATTACGCGATGGTGGGTCTGGCCGGTGTGGCGCGCCGCGGAGGGCGCGGCCTCACACAGACAGGCCTGACGTTCTTTGGCATCGGCGATCGCCCGGTGCTGGCGTCCAGCATCTGCGCTGCGATCGAAACTGCGGATACGGTCTCACAGGCGGTGGCCTTGGCCCTGGCGGCTTACGAGCGCGACATCACCCCCAACGCCGATCTGTGGTGCTCGGGCCCCGCCAAAAAACACATCGGGCGCTCGGTGCTCGAGGAAGTCGTGCATGACCTCTTTCAGTGACCCAGCGCCAGGCATGGAGGTGACCATTCACCTGCAGGTCAATGGGGCGCCCGTGCGCGCGCAGGTCGATGCGCGCCAGCACCTGGGCGACTTTTTGCGAGAGTCGCAAGGGCTCAAGGGCACGCACATCGGGTGTGAGCACGGGGTGTGTGGCGCCTGTACGGTGCAGGTCGATGGACGCGCGGTGCGCAGCTGCCTGACGCTGGCGGCGCAAGCCGATGCGGCCGATGTGCGAACCATCGAGGGACTCTCGGACGACCCCGTGGTCCATGCCTTGCAAGACAGCTTTGTGCGTTGCCACGCGATGCAGTGCGGCTTTTGCACCCCCGGCATGGTGTTGACGGCGGCGGAACTCCTGAAGTCGCAGGCCCACCCCACGCGTGAGGAGGTGCGGGAGTACCTGTCTGGCAACTACTGCCGCTGCACAGGGTATGAGTCCATCGTCAATGCGGTGATGGACGCTGCGCAAACCTTGACGGGCGGAGACTGAATTGGCGGCCGATTCGACTCCCGCAGGACACGAGGGCATCGGCGCCGCCTTGCCGCGTGTGGGCGCCCACCGCTTGGTGCAAGGACGAGCGCGTTACAGCGACGACCTCGAATGGCCTCGGATGGTGCACGTGTGCTTCTTGCGCAGCCCCTATGCCCATGCCCGTATCGTTTCGATCGACGCGCAGGCCGCTCGGCAATCCTCCGGCGTCGTCTCTGTCATGACCGGCTCCGAGCTGCGTGCGCACTGCGAGCCCTTCATGGGCGTCCTGAGTCACTTGCCCGGTATGGTGTCTGCGCCCCAGTGGCCTTTGGCGTGTGACGTCGCCCGCTGGCAAGGCGAGCCTGTGGTGATGGTGGCGGCCCAGACCCGTGCGCTGGCCGAAGATGCGCTGGCCTTGATCGACGTGACGTGGGAACCGCTGGAGCCGGTAGTGGATCCGCAGGTCGCCTTGTCCGCGCAAAGCCCGGTCATTCACCCCGAGCTGGAAAAAGGCAATCTGGCCTACGAAGCGCGCGTCGATCGGGGTGACTACGCGCGCGAGATGGCAGACGCCCCACTTCGTCTGACGCTGGACGTGTCGACGACGCGCGTCACGCCCGTGAGTTTGGAGCCGCGGGGGCTGGTGGCCGACTGGGACGCAGGCCGCAGCGAGCTCACGGTCTGGATGGGGACCCAGGTGCCGCACATGATGCAAAGCGTGTTGGCCCAGCACCTGCGCTTGCCGGAAAACCGGGTGCGCGTGGTGGCGGTGGAAACGGGCGGCAGCTTCGGCTTGAAGATCCACGCCTACCCCGACGAATTTGCCGCCGCGATCCTGTCGCGGCTGCTGGAGCGCCCGGTCAAGTTCATCGCGGACCGACTGGAGTCTTTTAGCAGTGATGTGCATGCGCGCGCCCATCGCGCGCAGGTGTCGATTGCGGTGGACGCTGATCTGCGCATTCGGGCCTTCGGGGTCGACGGCCTGCTCGGAATCGGCGCGTACTCCAAGCATCCGCGTGGCAGCGTCAACGAGGTACGCCATGTGGTCAATTTGCTCGGAGCGCCCTACCGCTTCGAGGCGCTGCACGCCCATGTGCGCGTGGCGTTTCAAAACAAAGCCCCGTATGGCATGTACCGGGGCGTGGGCCACCCGATTGCCTGCCTCTTGACCGAGGTGGCGCTGGAGTGCGCTGCGCGCAAGTTGGGTGTGGATCCAGTTGATTTCCGGCTTCGCAACTTCCATCGAGATGGCGACTATCCGGCCCAGCTTCTCTCGGGCACGAAGGTGGAAGGTCTGTCGCACGAAGCGTGCATGCACAAGTTGGTGGCGATGATGGACTACACCGCGCTGCGACGCGAGCAGGCGCAGCAGCGCGCCGCTGGGCGCTACGTAGGCATCGGCTTTGCGTCCTTCATCGAAAACTCCAACCATGGCTCCGCCACCTACGGCCGAGGCGGCGCGCCGATCGCTGCCAACGACGGATGCACGGTGCGTCTGCAGGCCGATGGCACGGTGCTGTGCGCCAGCGGCGCCGCCGATACCGGGCAGGGCGCCGAGACGGCGCTGACCCAGATCGTGGCCGACGCGTTGGACCTGCCAGTGTCGTCTGTGCGCATGCAGATGGGGGATACCGCATCGGCCCCGATCAGTGGCGGCAACTGGGGATCTCGGGGCACGGGTGTGGCGGGCGAGGCGGCCTTGCAGGCAGCCTGTGCCTTGAGAGAGGAAGTGATTCGTTGCGCCAGCCTCTTGTGGGCCACGCCGGTCGAACACCTGCAGCTGCGTGGCGCGCAGTTGCTGGACACGCGCAGCGGCCAAGCGGTGGGCTCGCTCGCCCAGCTTTGCCATGCGGCGTATGTACGGCCGGACTTGTTCCCCGCGGGCCCGGTGCCGCAGCTGGCCGTCACCCGTTTTTACGCCCAGCGCGATTACGAGGGCGGCATCTACACCAACGGCGTGCAGGCCAGCCTCGTCGAGGTCGACGTCCGCACCGGACAGGTCCGTTTGCTCCAACACTGGATCGTCGATGACTGCGGCGTGGTGATCAATCCGGCCATCGTCGACGAGCAACTGCGCGGTGCGGTGGTGCAGGGCATCGGCCAGGCCTTGTTCGAGGGCTGTCTCTACGATGAGACCGGACAGCTGATGAACGCCACGATGGCCGAGTACCTGACGCCCATGGCCGGTGAGATGCCTGACATCCAGGTGGGCCACGTGGTCACACCCACCCGCTCGTCGTCCTTGGGCGCCAAGGGCGCAGCGGAGGCGGGCCTGACCGGCGCGATCGCTGCGGTCGTTAACGCAGTCAACGATGCCTTGTCTCCGTTCGATGCGGTCGTCACCGACTTGCCCATCACCCCTGATCGCATCTTCAAGGCGATCAGGGCCATAGACTGATTTTTCGTCGGAGTGATCATGCGTATCCTGATTTACGGCGCGGGCGCCATCGGCAGCGACCTGGGCGCTTTGTTGACCGCCAGCGGCGAAGACGTCACCTTGCTGGCCCGCGGCGCGCAGTTGGCCGCGCTCAAGTCGGTCGGCGTGACGATTGAACGCAAGGGACAGCCGCCGCAGCAAGTGCCCGTGCGGGCCGCATCCGCCGAAGAATGCCGTGGCCCCTACGACCTGATTTTCGTGACGCTCAAGTCGACGCAGTTGGAGGACGCCGCGGCCGACATCGTCTCGCGTCTGAGTCCGGACGGGGCGATGGTGATGATTCAAAACGGGCTGCCCTGGTGGTACTTCGAGGGCATCGACTCGCCCTTCGCGGGATCGCCCCTGCCGTGCCTGGATCCAAGCGGGCG
>CANHSE010000177.1 GCA_947463025.1 Comamonadaceae bacterium | reverse complement strand
AATCTGCACGCCGGACACCTGGCCTTGGTCAAGCTGGCGCGCCAGCAGGGCGATGTCACCGTCTCCAGCATCTTCGTCAACCGCCTGCAGTTTTTGCCGAATGAAGATTTCGATCGTTACCCACGCACGCTGGCGGCCGACTGCGAGCAGCTGGCGGCTGCGGGCTGCGACGTGGTGTTCGCGCCGGCCGAATCCACGCTCTATCCCGAGCCCCAGGCCTACCGCGTGCAACCGCCGCCCGCGTTGGCCGACATCCTGGAAGGCGTGCACCGACCGGGCTTCTTCGTGGGCGTGTGCACGGTGGTTTTGAAGCTCTTTGCGTGCGTGCAACCGCGCGTGGCGGTGTTCGGCAAGAAGGACTACCAGCAGCTGCGGGTGATCCAGTCGATGGTGCGGCAGTTCAACTTGCCGATCGACATCGTGGCGGGCGAGACGCAGCGCGCCAGCGATGGCCTGGCGCTGTCGTCGCGCAATGCTTTTTTGTCACCGGCGGGGCTCAAGGAAGCTGCGCAGCTTTCAGACCAACTGCGTCAGATCGCCCAGGCCCTGCGCACCGGCTGCCGCGACCTAGCCGACCTCGAAGCGCAGGCCATGGAGACGCTGCGCCAACGCGGGTGGACGCCGGACTACCTCGCCGTGCGCCGCCAGGACGATCTGCGCATTCCCGGCGACGGCCCCGCCGCGCCGCTGGTCGTGCTGGGCGCCGCGCGTCTGGAGAGCACACGGCTGATTGACAACATCGAAGTGCCTGGCACGGTGCACTGAGCGTTCCGTGTGGGCGGCCTGAACCTCACACCAAGGCCGCGTCCAGCACCTCCACCCAATGCCGCACCGGCGTGCCCGTGCCGCTTTGCAGGTGGGTGATGCAGCCGATGTTGGCCGACACGATGGCGGTGGGTTCGACCGCGGCCAGGTGACCCAGCTTGCGATCGCGCAGTTGCTCCGAGATCTCCGGCTGCAACACCGAATAGGTGCCGGCCGATCCGCAGCACAGGTGCGATTCCATCGGCGCCACGCGCACTGCAAATCCGAGCTCGCCCAGATGCTGCTCCACGCCACCGCGCAGCTGCTGTCCGTGCTGCAAGGTGCAAGGCGGGTGATAGGCCAACGTGCCTGCGGGCGGCTTGACGCGCCCGCGCAGCGCGGGCACCAGCGCCGGCAGCAGCTCGCTCAGGTCTTGCGTCAGCTCGCTGATACGGCGCGCCTTGTCGGCATACGCGGGATCGTGCGCCAGCAAGTGGCCGTATTCCTTGACCGTCACGCCGCAGCCCGAGGCGTTCATCACGATCGCCTCGACCTGGCCGCCTTCCACATAGGGCCACCACGCGTCGACGTTGGCGCGCATCTGGTCACGCCCGCCGGCTTGATCATTCAAATGGAACTTGACGCCGCCGCAGCAGCCGGCCGCCGGCGCGATCAGCGTCTGAATGCCCGCCGCATCGAGCACGCGGGCGGTGGCGCTGTTGATGTTGGGGGCCATCGCCGGCTGCACGCAGCCCGCGAGCATCAGCACCTTACGCGCGTGCTGGCGCACCGGCCATTGGCCCGCGGCTTGCGGCGCCGGCACTTTCTTTTTCAGGACAGAAGGCAGCAGGCCCCGCACGGCTTGCCCCAGCTTCATCGCCGGTGCGAACAGCGGCGAGGGCAGGCCCTCCTTGAGCGCCCAACGCAGCGCGCGCTCGGGGGCAGCGCGCGGCACACGGTCCTCCACGATCTGGCGGCCGATGTCGATCAGGTGGCCGTACTGCACGCCGCTGGGGCAGGTGGTCTCGCAGTTGCGGCAGGTCAGGCAGCGATCCAGATGCAGCTGCGTCTTCTCGGTGGGCGTCTGGCCTTCGAGCACCTGCTTGATCAGGTAGATGCGCCCGCGCGGCCCATCGAGCTCGTCACCGAGCAACTGGTAGGTAGGGCAGGTGGCGGTACAGAAACCGCAATGCACGCATTTGCGCAGAATGGCCTCGGCCTCGCGGCCTTCGGGCGTGTCCTTGAATTCGGGCGACAGCTGGGTTTGCATGCGAGGGACGGGGTCAGAAATCGGGGTACAGGCGCCCGGGGTTGAAGATGCCGGCCGGGTCGAACTCGCGTTTGAGTTCGCGGTGGATGCGATCCAAGGGTGAGGTCAAGGCGTCGAAGCGGCCGATGCGGCCGACCGCGGCGTCGGTATCGCCGGCGATGAAGCGTGTGGCGCTACCCCCCACAGCCCGCGCGGCCTCGCGCAGGGCGGCGGCGGTGCTCGCCTCGGCGCGCACCCAGCGCTGGCCGCCATGCCATTCCACATACGGGGTGTCGGGCAGATCCAGCACCGGCGCGGTCTGCGGCACCGACAGGCGCCACAGGTCACGGCCCCCGCGCGCGTCAAACCAGGGCAGGCGCAGCTCGCGCGAGCGCGTCCAGTCGGCCGCGGCCTCGGGCTGGCGCTCGCCGCCCAAGCTGCGGCACGCCGCCTCTACCGCCGCCACCGCACCGCGCAGGCGCAGGTACAGAGTGGGCACGCCCGCGTCCTCGACCCAGGCACTCGCGTTCAGGGGCAGGGGCTGGCCGCCCCAGGCGTTCAGGCGCTCCAGCGCCTGCGACTGCGTCATCTCAAAGCGCAAGGTGGCCTCCGCCGGCGCCACGGGCAGCACTTTCAGACTTACCTGCGCGATCAGGCCCAGCGTGCCCAGAGAGCCCGCCATGAGACGCGAGACGTCATAGCCCGCCACGTTCTTCATCACCTGGCCCCCGAACACCAGCACCTCGCCGCGCCCGTTGACCATCGTCACACCCAGCACGTAATCACGCACCGAGCCCACGCTGGCACGCGCCGGGCCCGACAGGCCGGCGGCGACCATGCCGCCCACCGTGGCGCCGGGCCCAAAGTGCGGTGGCTCAAAGGCCAGGCACTGGCCCTGCGTCGCCAATGCGGCTTCGAGTTCGGTCAAGGGCGTGCCGGCGCGCGCGGTCACCACCAGCTCGCTGGGCTCATAGCTCACGATGCCGGTCAGCGCGGTGGTAGACAGCACGTCGGCGGGCGCACTCGGCTCGCCATAAAAATCCTTGGTGCCGCCGCCGCGAATGCGCAGGGGCTGGCGCGTGGCGCTGGCAGCGCGGATGCGGTCGACGATCTGTTGCAGAGCAGGATCCATGACCGCGATGTTACGCGGGGTCGTAAGACCCGCGCCGGGCGGGTGCCGGGATGGTCTGTCGCGGCGGGGCCGTCAACGTCTTGTGACCCGCGCGCGCACCTGCGCCGCTAACATGCACGCCCCATGCCCTCGCCGCCGCCCGACCCCGATCGCTCTCACAGTCTGGCCGAGGGTGCGCGTTATGCGCTGCTGCGGCATCTGGCGCCTTCGTTGCGCCACGAAGCGGTGGCCCCGCTGCAACCGCTGGCCATGGCCGCGGGCGTGCTCGAGCGGCGCCTGTCCGATCCCGCGCCCAACCTGGCGCAAGTGCAGGAGACCGCCGCCCGACTGGCCGGCTTTTCGCGCGCGGCGGTCCAGTCTTGCCTGGACCTGATCGATTGGCTCGCCCCAGCACCAGACCGCACGGTGTCGCTGCAAGAGATCGTGCGCGACACCGTCACCCTCGTACGGTGCAGCTTCCTGTTTCGCGGCTTCACATTGAGCAACCAACTGCACAACGTCAAGGACGTGGTGGGCGCCACCCGGCTGCGCTATGTGCTGCCCGCCTGTCTGCTGTGGCTGACCCAGACCGCCGGCGCGCCCGCCAAGGTCACGCTGTACGCCCAGGACGCGGACGGTCAGCTGCGGCTGGTGCTCGACCTGCAGCCCACCGGAGGCGCGCCGAGCGTCCAGGAGTCGTCCGCGTACCGCCCCCTGCGCGATGATGAGGTGCAGGCGCTGGCGGACGCCGACGGCATCGCCCTCGAGCGGCACGGCGACACGCTGTGGCTAACGCTCCGGCGCACCACCTGACCAGCCCCCGAGGCAGCGCACCACGAAAAAGGCCCGCCAGGGGCGGGCCTTCGGTGAGCGCGGCGCACAACGTGCGCGCCGGGCGAACGATCAACGGTGGTAGGCCGCCTCGCCGTGGCTGCTGATGTCCAGGCCTTCGCGCTCTTCTTCTTCGGTCACACGCAGACCGATCACCAGATCGACCAGTTTGAAGGCGATGAAGGCCACGACCGCCGACCAGATCACCGTGGTGATCACGCCGTGGAACTGGATCCAGACCTGGGCCGCGATGCCAGGGAAGTCCGCCGCATCACCACACTTGTTGGTGACGTAGTTGCAGATGCCCATGCCACCCAGCGAGGGCGAGGCAAACACGCCCGTCAGCAGCGCGCCGACGATACCGCCCACGCCGTGCACGCCGAACACGTCCAGCGAGTCATCCGCACCGAGCAGGCGCTTGAGACCGTTGACGCCCCACAGGCACACCAGGCCAGAGATCAAGCCGATCACGATCGCACCCATCGGGCCAACGAAGCCGGCCGCAGGCGTCACCGCCACCAGGCCTGCCACTGCACCGGAGGCTGCACCCAGCATCGAGGCCTTGCCCTTGGACAGGGCCTCACCCGCAATCCAGGACAGCGTGGCGGCAGCCGTCGCGACCAGCGTGTTGATGAAGGCCAGGGCGGCGACGCCGTTGGCTTCCAGGTTGGAGCCGGCGTTGAAACCGAACCAGCCCACCCACAGCAGCGAGGCGCCCACCATGGTCAGGGTCAGGCTATGCGGCGTCAGCGACTCACGGCCGTAGCCCAGGCGCTTGCCGATCACGTAGGCGCCAACCAGACCGGCCACACCGGCGTTGATGTGCACCACGGTGCCGCCCGCGAAGTCGAGGGCGCCCTTGCCCCACAGCCAGCCGGCTGCGGCAGTGACCTTCTCGAGCGAAGCGGCGTCGGTGATCGCGTCCGGGCCGTCCCAGTACCAGACCATGTGCGCGATCGGCAGGTAGCTGAACGTGAACCAGATCACGGAGAACAGCAGCACCGCGGAGAACTTGATGCGCTCGGCGAAGGCGCCGACGATCAGAGCGCAGGTGATGGCCGCGAAGGTGGCCTGGAAGGCGACAAAGGACAGCTCCGGAATCACCACACCCTTGCTGAAGGTGGCGGCCACGGAGTCTGGCGTGACGCCCTTGAGGAACAGCTTGTCGAACGATCCGATGAAGGGATTGCCGCCAGTGAAAGCCATGCTGTAGCCATAGATGATCCAGAGCACGTAGATCAATGCGGTGATCACGAAGACCTGCATCAGCACCGACAGCATGTTCTTGCTGCGAACCAGGCCACCGTAGAACAGCGCCAGGCCGGGCAGCGTCATCAAGATGACGAGCAGGGTGGACATGGTCATGAAGGCGGTGTCGCCCTTGTT
>CANHSE010000176.1 GCA_947463025.1 Comamonadaceae bacterium | reverse complement strand
TCGAGGTCTTTGCGTAGGAGGCTGATGTCGAGCATCGGGGGATTTTAGAGGGGCGGTCGCACCGCCCTGAACCACGTCAGCGAACACGCTGCCAGAGGCAGCCCCCGGCACCCAGAATCCCGCCTGGCACTGCAGGCCGCCCGTCATGTGCCTGCCCACCCGAGCCTCCACCATGCATACCCTTTCCTCGTCCTCCAGCTACCGCTTTCCGACACTTGCGCCCTCGCACGGGTCTTCCTCTTCCTCGTCGTCCTCCTCCTCGTCCTCCCGCCCCCCTCCACCCTGGCAGGGTGCCTCCTGGCCGGAGACGGCCGAGGACCGCGAATCCAAGACCCGGTCCACCGCCAAGCGCCAGCGCCCGCCATCGCCCGAGTGGGAGGGAGAAGGCGAGCCGCCAGCGCGTGCTGTGCGCGCTCGCACCGCGCAGCATGGCGCCCTGCCGCCCCCGCTGGTCCTTCCGCCTTCAGAGGCGGACGTTACGACGAAGCTTCAACCGCCTCGTCCCGCGTCGCTGCAGGACATTCCCAAGGAACTCCTGGCCCGGATCGCAGGCATCGCCAGCCACGGGCTGGCCGAGGCCCGGCAGGACCTCGCCATCCTGATGCGGGGCGCGGGATACGCCAAGGCAGAGGCGCTGCGTGAGCCGATGCTGGCCCGCGTGCAGCAGACGATGCTCGACGAGAACCCCTCCCTGATGTGGTCGATCCCGCCCGGGGAACGCACCCTGCGGCATTACTTCGACTTCGCCGAGCGGCACCCCGCGACGCTGTCCTGGCTGTCCGAACAAATTCCCGTCCAGAGCGTGCACCCCGACGAGGAAGACCCGGAAACCGAACCCCGCTGGCTGTCAGCGGGGGCTGGGAGTTGCACCGGTTTTCCACAGACCCTATCCCGGCCGGAAATCGGACTCGCGGTCACGGCCTGGGAGGCGATGCAGGACGGTGCCACTGCACAAACCACGAATCCCAGCGCCTTCTACCTGACGGCGATCGAGCATTGCGCCGATGTGATCGCGTGCACGCCGCAGGCCCTCCTCGATCCGGCATTCTGGATGAATGCACTCGACACGAATCCCGAGGTGATCAGGCACCTTCCTCGCGCGCTCCTCACAAGGGAGATGGCCGATGCCGCACTCGACGCGGATCCCGAATTACTGGACGCGATACCAGCCGATGTCTACCCCATCACCCACTGGATCCAGGTGATCGGCGAACGCCTGCGAGACGACGATCAAGAAGCCTTCGAGAACCTGGACGCCTCCATCCTTCGGGAGGTGAGCCTCGCACTGATCGGGCAGGTGCCCCAGAACATCCTGGTCTTCAACCATTGCCACCGCCGGGCGGACCTCAGGAGCCCGGGAGCGCCGCGCACCCAGGTCTTTGAGCAGACCTCCGAGGAAGCCAACCGCCTGGCCGTGACCCTGGAGCCCGCTCTGTACACCGAGATCGACCCGGCCCTGCGCACGGTCTCCGTGAGCCTGGCCGCGGTCCTGGCGGACGCCAACCTGATCGACCAGGTGCCCGAGGGGCTGCGCGAGGCGCTGCGGGCGCAGGTGGCAGCGGCCAGGACCTCCTGAAAACGCCCTAGTGCGAAGCGTCCAGCTTGAGCCCCTTGGGCAGCGGAAACTTCACCGTCTCCTCGATGCCGTCCATGCGCCGCACGGCCACCGCCCCGAGCGTGCGGATGCGGGTGATCACGTCCTGCACCAGCACCTCGGGGGCCGAGGCGCCGGCCGTCAGACCGACACGCGCCTTGCCTTCGAGCCACTCTACCTGCAGCTCGCTCGCGTCATCGACCATGTAGGCGGGCACACCCAGCTTGCGCGCCAGTTCGGCCAGGCGGTTGCTGTTGGAACTGGTGGGACTGCCCACCACGATCACCACATCGACCTGCCGCGACATCACCTTGACCGCGTCCTGGCGGTTTTGCGTGGCATAGCAGATGTCCTGTTGCTTGGGCCGGCGCACGCTGGGAAAGCGCGCGATGACGGCAGCCATGATCTCGGCCGCGTCGTCCACGCTCAAAGTGGTCTGGGTGACCACGGCCAGCTTCTCGGTCTGGGCCGGCTGCACGCGGGCGACGTCGGCCACGTCTTCGACCAGATGGATGCCGCTGTCTAACTGACCCATGGTGCCCTCGACCTCGGGGTGGCCCTTGTGGCCGATCATCAGAAACTCATAGCCCTCGCGCGACAGCTTGGCCACCTCCACATGCACCTTGGAGACCAGCGGGCAGGTGGCATCGAAGATCGAGAAGCCCCGTTGCTGCGCCTCCTCTTGCACCGCCTTGCTCACGCCGTGCGCCGAGAACACCAACGTGGCGCCCGGGGGCACGTCGGCCAGGTCCTCGATGAAGATGGCGCCCTTGGCCTTGAGGTCGTTGACCACGAAGGTGTTGTGCACGATCTCATGGCGCACATAGATCGGCGCGCCGAACTTGACCAGGGCATGTTCGACGATTTCGATGGCGCGATCGACACCCGCGCAAAAGCCGCGCGGCTCGGCCAGCAGGATTTCGGCGGGGGCGGCTTGGGTCATAGCACTCCGATCACATGCACTTCAAAAGTGACGGGCTGACCCGCCAGGGGATGGTTGAAATCGAACAAGACGGCATCGTCCTTGCCGTTGGCATCGGACCCCACCTGTTGCACATAGCCCGCATAGGCGCCCAGGCCATCGGGCGTGGGAAATTGCACCACGTCGCCCACCGCGTACTGCTCGTGCGGGTCGCCCATCTCGCTCAGAAGCTTGCGGGCCACCCACTGGCACATGTCGGGGTTGCGCTCGCCGAAGGCTTCACCCGCGGGAATATCGAAGGTGGCGCGGGCGCCCTCTTCCAGGCCGATCAGGCGCTGCTCCACCGCAGGCGACAGTTCGCCCGAGCCCAGAGTGAGGGTGGCGGGCTGGGCGTCAAACGTATTGATGATGTCGCCCGCCGGGCCGGACAGCCGGTAGTGCAGGGTCAGGAAAGAACCTGCCGTGATGCGGGTCGCGTGGGGTGCCATGGGGGTCTTGTGGGACAGGGTCTCGTTAAACTGATTCCCTCCATTGTAGAAACCCATGGCCCTGCTCGATCTGCCCGCCGACGCCCGCCCCCGCGAGAAGCTTCTGGCCCGTGGCGCCGGGGCCCTATCGGACACCGAACTGCTGGCCCTGTTGCTACGAACCGGCCTGGCCGGCAAGGGGGTGATGACCCTGGCGCAGGAGCTGGTAGAGACCTTTGGCGGGCTGGCGGGCCTGCTGCACACGGACGCCCGCGCCCTGGGGCGCGTCAAGGGCCTGGGGGGCCAGCCAAGCGCTCGCAACTGGTGGCGGTGCTGGAGTTGGCGCGTCGGGCGATGGCCGAACAAATGCGCGCGCGCCAGGTGCTCGATACGCCCGACGCCCTGGCGCACTACCTGCAGCTGCATCTGGCCCACCGGGGGCATGAGGTGTTCGCGGTGCTGTTTCTCGATGCGCAGCACCGGATGATCGCCCTGGAGGAGATGTTCCGCGGCACGCTGGCCGAGACCAGTGTCTACCCGCGCGAGGTGGTGGTGCGCGCGCTGGATCACCAGGCTGCCGCCGTGGTGCTGGCGCACAACCACCCGACGGGCCTGGTGCGCCCCTCACGCGCCGACGAAGCCCTGACACGCGGCCTGCGCGCGGCGCTGGCGCTGGTCGATGTGCGGGTGTTGGACCATGTGATCGTGGGGCCGGGCCAAGCGCTGTCGATGGCGCAACAGGGCCTGATGTAGGCTCGGGGCCTCCAAGCCCCCACCACCCATGAAGGCCAAATCCCTCCAAGACCTGCAAGGCATCCAGCAAAGTCTGGCGCAGGCGCGCGCCCGCAAGCAGGCGCAGGAGGCGGCGCGGATCGAGGCCGAACGCCAGGCGCAGGCCGAGAAGAACCTGTTTGCGCGGGCGGCGGGGCGGGTCCAGCCGCTGGCCGTGCCGCCTCGCGTGGCGCTGGTGCGCGAGCTGCCCCCACCGGTGCCGGTTCAATTGAAGCTGGACGAACGGCGTGTGCTGCAAGAAGCCCTGAGCGACGAGTTCGACACCAGCACCCTGCTGGATGTCGATGACGCCCTGAGTTATCGCCGCCCAGGCGTAGGCGCCGACGTGACCCGCAAGCTGCGCCGAGGCGACTGGAGCATCCAGCGCGAGATCGATTTACACGGTCTGCGCCGTGACGATGCACGCGAGGCGCTGGGGGAGTTCATACGCGAGGCCTACCGCCAGGGCCTGCGCTGCCTGCGAGTGGTGCATGGCAAGGGCCTGGGCTCGCCGGGCAAGACGCCTGTGCTCAAAGGCAAGGTGCAGGGCTGGCTGGTACAGAAAAACGAGGTGATGGCCTTTGTGCAGGCCCGTGCCTCGGAAGGCGGCGCAGGGGCGCTGGTGGTGCTGCTCAAACCCTCGGCCTGAGCGCCGGCATTCAGAACACCGCGTGATCGCCCCGTTCGGGCGCACGCTCGCCCTGGGTCACCACCCGCGCGTAAAAATCGAACAGCGTTTGGCTGCCCGTGGACGGCGTAGCGTCGGCGTCGTAGCGGCCGGTGACAGGGTCTATGACCAACATGGACTCGGTGGCGTAGTAGCGGCCGATGCGCGCGAGTTCGGCCTTGGCAGCCAGGGCGGGCACGATACGCCCGAGGGCGCTAAGGACCGCGATGATGGCGTCGAGCAGTCCCACCGGCACCTGCTTGAACTTCGGGGGTTTGCCGAGCAGCTTGAAAAGATGCTCCCCCTGCTGGCGCGGGGTGACGGCCGGGCCCGGGCCGCCGATCGGAAGGACCTGGTTGTGGCGGGCGGGGTCATCGATGCAGGCGGCGATGAAGGCCGCCAGGTCGTCGTCGCTGATCGGCTTGCAGGCGGTCAGGGTGCCGTCGCCAAACACCAGGAACGACTTGCCTTGGCGCACACGTTCGATCTGGCCTGAGAGCGACTTGAAAAACGCCGTGGGGCGCACGATGGACCAGGCCAGGCCCGAGTCCATCAGCTTGCGTTCAAAGGCAAGCTTGGCGTGCTGAAAGGCCAGCAGGGGTTTTTGCACACAAATCGCCGACAGCAGCACCATCTGGGCAACGCCAGCCTGACGTGCAGCGGCCAGGGCCAAGACATGCGCATCGTGATCGATGGCCCAGGCATCGCGCGGCGCGCCGGTGCGCGAGGCCAGACAGGACACCAGAGCGTCAAACCGCTCGCCCCGAAAAGCATCCTGCGCCAGGGAGTCGGCCGATGTGACATCGCCAAAGCGCAAGGTGACACCGGGGAGCTGACGGGCCAGGGCCTCGGGGTCGGTGCGGGGGCGCAGGAAGCACACGACTTCATGCCCCGCCGCTCT
>CANHSE010000175.1 GCA_947463025.1 Comamonadaceae bacterium | reverse complement strand
GCGCGCACGCGGTCGCTGGTCGACGGGCTGTCGGCGGCGGCCAAGGCCGAAGGCGTTCCGTTCAGCGCGGATTGCGAAGGCGGCATGTTCGGCTTCTTCCTGCTGCCTCAACTGCCCCAGAACTACCAGACGGTGATGACCAGCGATTCGCCCAAGTTCAACACGCTGTTTCACGGCCTGCTCGATCGCGGCGTGTACATCGCGCCGGCGCTCTATGAGGCGGGCTTCGTGAGCGCGGAGCACACCGCCCAAGACATCGAAGCGACCGTGGCGGCGGCGCGCGAGGTGTTCGCGCAGATGGCCCGGGCCTGAGGCCACGGCGCGAACCCCTGATGCGCGCCATCCAGGGTTTCGCGCTTCTTCTGGTTCTGCAATCGCTCGGCGAGCTGCTCTCGCGCGGGCTGGCCCTGCCGGTACCAGGCCCAGTGGTCGGCATGCTGCTGCTTCTGGTCGCCTTGAACTGGCGGTTGGTGCGTGAGCCGGTGGCCGCGTGCGCGCCTTTTCTCTTGTCGCACCTGTCGCTCTTGTTCATCCCGGTGGCGGTGGGTATCACCAGCTACCTGCCCCTGCTCGGTACGTATTGGCTGCAGCTGCTCGGGGTGATCGTCGTGTCCACCTGGATCGGGCTGGCAGTGACGGCGCTGGCCCTGCGCCGCTTCGCACCGCCCCCAGACACGCCCGATAACGCGCAGACGAAGGAGGCCGGTCGTGGCTAATTTCGTCGAGCTGTGGGTGTATCTGTCGGCGACGCCGTTGTTTGGTCTGACCGCCACGCTGAGCGTGTATGTGCTGGCGCTCGCGTTCTACACACGGCTCAATCAGGCGCCTTGGGCCAATCCGGTGCTGTGGGCGGTGGTCGTGCTCAGCGCCGGGCTGCTGGTGGCGGGGGTGAGCTATCCGGTGTATTTCGCGGGCGCGCAGTTTGTGCACTTTCTGCTCGGGCCGGCGGTGGTCGCCCTGGCCTGGCCGCTGTGGCAGCGGCGCGAGGTGGTGCGCCGGCGGTGGCTGCGGCTGCTGGCCGCATCGGCGCTAGGGGCGTCGGCAGCGATCGCGTCGTCGGTGGTGATGGGATGGGCCTTGGGGCTGCCACCGGACATCTTGCTGTCGCTGGTGTCCAAGTCGGTCACCGCGCCGGTGGCCATGGGCATCGCGGAACAAATCGGCGGTGTGCCGGCGCTGGCGGCGGTGTTTGCAGTGCTCACGGGTCTCGTGGGCGCCATCAGCGCCAAGTACCTGTACGCGCTGCTGCGAATTCCCACCGATGCCGAGGGCTGGCTGGCGCGCGGCTACGCCCTGGGCACGACCTCACACGGCATTGGTGCGGCGCGCGCCTTGCAGGTCGATGAAGAAGCCGGCGCCTACGCCGGACTGGCGCTGGGGCTGCAGGTGGTGCTGCAGGCGGTGGGGGTGCCGCTGGTGTTTCGCTGGTTGGCTGGCGCCTGAACGGCGCGCACAACGCGTTCAAGGCAACGTCAGCCTGCGGCTGAACTCGGCGCGTCTCCATGCGACTAAGGACGCTCTTCAGGGAGCATCTGGTGGAGTTCAACACCGTCATCGATTGGCTGCGACAGGCCCTCGGTATACCCCACGTGGAGGCGCAATCTGGCGGTGTCTTCCAGGTCGCCGCGGCGGGACTCGCCACCGACCTTGTGCCCCATGAGCCCTCGCAGGGGTTCCTGCTTCGCGCCTCGATTGGCAAGCTGGATGCGCAGGATGCCGACCCCTGGCTGGAAGCCTTGCTGTGCGCCAACCTGTTCACCGACGGCACCGGCACCAGTGTTTTCAGCGTGGCGGCGGACGGCACCGTCCTCTTGACTCGCCGGATCACACTGGCCGGTATCGAGCAAGTCCCGTTCCTGCGCGCATTCGAGCGCTTCGTACGGCATGGCCATACCTGGCAAGCCTATCTGTCTAGCTCCGATGACGCCGAAGAGGCTCTCGCCAGCGAAATCGTGCCTGGACTGGAAGCCCTACCCGCCTTCGGACTCGAGGCTACCCCCGCCATTGGTGCCGATGACCTCTGCACCGAAATAGCGAATCTGCTGGACGCAAGGATTCAGCGGATTCCGGACTTCGATGAATACAGGCTGCACCTGCGGGAGGGACCCACGCTCCACCTGCGATTCACGACGCAACCCGCGTTGATCCAAGTGGTCGCGGTGCTGGGACAGGGTTATCCCGTCTCGCGCGGCGTGCTTCTACGTACCCTGATGCGATCCAACCAGGGGCTGTCTGAAAACAGGAACCCCTGCTTCGCGCTAGCCCGATCAGCACGTGATGTGGTGGTCTGCAAGCCCCTGCGACGGGTGGCGCGCAACGTCGCCTTGCCTGCCGTCGAAGTCGCCCAGGCGCTGCATCACATCGCCCGCAATTCGCAGGAATTGAGAGAGCAACTCACCCGTCAGAGCTTGATGGCGGAGTAATCCACACACACTATCTTCAGGAGGAAACATGATCGACAAAGGGATTAGGACCGGCGGTGCAGGTGCTGGGGAAATTTCAAGCGCGGATTTCAGCGCAAAAAGCAAGGGGCCGTCGGCACAAAATATGCGAGACGGGACTGAAGCCATTTTCTTCCATCCAGGCACACAACCGTCAACCGCTAAGCTGGATAACAAAAGCGCGCAAGAGAAATCACAGCAGGCGAGCGGCGACGGGGCCTGCTGTGACCATTGGTCTTGCTGTTGCTGTTGCTGCAGCAGCGACAGCAACGGTAGTGGTGGCGGCGGCTGCGATTGCGATTGCGATTGCGACGGCTGCTGACGGTACAAAGGGGCTTGGGGCTTCGGGAAGCGTCCGCCCCTTCGACGCACAGGCTCAATGCCTGAAGTGCCGCACCCCCGAGAACACCATCACCACGCCGCGCTCGTCGGCAGCAGCAATGACCTCAGGATCGCGCATGGAGCCGCCCGGCTGAATGACGCAGCTGGCGCCGGCATCCACCACGACGTCCAAACCGTCACGGAACGGGAAGAAGGCGTCACTGGCCACCGCGGTGTCCTTGAGGGACAGGCTGGCGTGCTGCGCCTTGATGCTGGCGATGCGCGCTGAGTCCAGGCGCGACATCTGGCCGGCACCCACGCCCATCGTCATGCCGTCCTTGCAAAACACGATGGCATTGGACTTGACGTACTTGGCCACCTTCCAGGCAAAAAGCAGGTCTTGCAGCTGCTGCGGGGTGGGCTGCTTCTTCGAGACCACCTTCAGATCCGACATCTGCAGCGTGTGGTTGTCGGCGGTCTGCATCAAGAGGCCGGAGCCCACACGCTTGATGTCCACCGCATTCTGACCCTTGTCCCAGGGCGTCTCCCCGCCCGCAGGCAGCGCGATCTTCATCAGGCGCACATTGGCCTTGGCCTTGAACACCTCCAGGGCCTCGGGCGTGAAGTCGGTAGCGATCAGCACCTCAACGAACTGTTTGCTCACCGCCTGGGCGGCGGCGCCATCAAGGGGGCGGTTGAAGGCGATGATGCCGCCAAAGGCCGAGGTGGGATCGGTCTTGAAGGCCTTCTCATAGGCCTCGAGCGCATGGGCGCCCACCGCCACGCCGCAGGGATTGGCGTGCTTGACGATCACGCAGGCGGGTACGTCGAAGGTCTTGACGCATTCCCAGGCCGCATCGGCGTCGGCGATGTTGTTGTACGAGAGCTCCTTGCCTTGCAGCTGCGCGCCGGTGACCAGCGAGCCGGGGGCGGGCTGCAGGTCGCGGTAGTAGGCGGCCTGCTGGTGCGGGTTCTCGCCATAGCGCAGGTCTTGCAGCTTGACGAAGCGGCCGTTGGATTGGGCCGGAAACAACGCACGACTGCCATCGGCCTGCAGGCTGGAGAGGTAATCGCTGATGGCGGCGTCGTAATTGGAGATGCGATTGAAGGCAGCGACCGACAGCGCAAAACGGGTGGCATCGGAGAGCTTGCCCGCGGACTTTAGTTCGGCCAGCACCGGCGCGTACTGCGAAGCGTCGGTCAGCACCGCCACATCCTTCCAGTTCTTGGCGGCACTGCGCACCATGGCCGGGCCGCCGATGTCGATGTTCTCGATGGCATCTTCGAGGGTGCATCCGGGCTTGGCGACGGTGGCTTCGAAGGGGTAGAGGTTGACCACCAGCAGGTCGATGGTGTCGATGCCGTGGGCCTTCAAGGCCGCCATGTGTTCGGGCATGTCGCGGCGTGCGAGTAGGCCACCGTGCACCTTGGGATGCAAGGTCTTGACGCGGCCATCGAGCATCTCCGGAAAGCCGGTGACCTGGGCCACCTCGGTGACGGGCAGGCCTTCAGCCTCCAACAGCTTGGCGGTACCGCCAGTGGAAATCAGGCCCACGCCCAGGGCGTGCAGGGCGCGCGCCAGGTCGACGATGCCGGTCTTGTCGGAGACGGAAATGAGTGCGTTCATGGTGGCGGTTATTTCAGGAGCCGATGCTCCATGAGTTTCTTGCGCAAGGTGTTGCGGTTCAGGCCCAGCCAGTCGGCCGCGCGCGACTGGTTCTGTTCGGCCTTGGCCATGACGACTTCCAGCAGGGGTTTTTCGACGGCCTTGACCAGCATGTCGTACATGCCGTCGGGTTCGGTGCCACGCAGGTCACGGAAATAGCCCTCGAGGCTGGTCCGTACGCATTCTTCGATGTGTTTCTTGCTCACGCGCCCTCCGCGCTGATGCGATCCGATGGATCGTGTTGTTCTGGATCGACTGGAGCGGGCGCTGCGGACAGCGAGGCTGGCATGCGGTCACTGGCGACCGCGAGTTCGTCGAAAAAATCGGCGACGGCCTGCCACTGATTCTGGCAGTCGTCCAAGGTGTTCATGCGCGCGCGAAAGGCCTCTGCGCCTGGCAGATCACGCACGTACCAGGCGATGTGCTTGCGCGCGCTGCGCACGCCGGTGAAGTCGCCATACAGGGCGTAGTGGTCCTGCAGGTGCTCGAGCAGCAGCTTGCGCACTTGGACCACCAGCGGCGGCGCCAAATGAGTGCCCGTGGCCAGGAAATGCGCGATCTCGCGAAAGATCCAGGGACGGCCCTGGGCGGCGCGGCCGATCATGATCGCGTCGGCGCCGGTATAGGCGAGCACGTCGCGGGCTTTTTCTGGCGAGTCGATGTCGCCATTGGCGACCACCGGCACGCGCACCGCGGCCTTGACCGCGGCCACGGTGTCGTATTCAGCCTGGCCCCGATAGCCTTGCTCGCGAGTGCGGCCATGGACGGTGAGCATCTGGATGCCCACGTCTTCGAAGGCACGGGCCAGGGTGACGGCGTTGCGGTGCGTGTCGCACCAGCCGGTACGCATCTTGAGGGTGACGGGCACGCCGTGCGGCGCGCAGGCCTGGACGACTGCACTGGCGATGGACACGGCCAGCGGCTCGTCCTGCATCAGTGCCGAGCCCGCCCACTTGTT
>CANHSE010000174.1 GCA_947463025.1 Comamonadaceae bacterium | reverse complement strand
TGGGCTGCGAGAAGACCGGCTGCATCCCTGGAATCGCCGACACCACGGCGTCCATTTCGTTCAGCAATTGCTCGCGGGTCAGACCTTTGCGCCATTCCTCCTGCGGTTTGACGTCGACGAACACCTCGGCCATGCTGATGGTCTTGGGGTCGGTGCCGTCCTCGGGCTGACCCGCCTTGGACACCGCGGTGCGCACCTCGGGGATGGTGCGCAAGGCCTTGCGCACATCGCGCAGCACTCGGGACGCCTCTTCGTTGGAGATGCTCGAGGGCAGGCGCAGGTTGACCCAGATCGTGCCCTCATTGAGCTCGGGCAAGAACTCCGATCCCAATCGCGAGGCGACGACCATCGAGAGCGCGAACACCGACAGCGCGAATCCAATGACCCACTTGCGCCGCACCAGCGCCCATTTGAGCAATGGCCCATACAGGCCCTTGCAGGTCAGCACGAGTCGGTTGTCGTGGTGCGGCAGCTTGCGTCGCAGGATCCAGTACGCCAGCAGCGGCACCAGGGTGAGCGAGAACAACAAGGCGCCCACCAGGGCGGCGGTGACCGACAGCGCCATGGGCTCGAAGATCCGCCCCTCATGCCGCTCCAGCGCGAAGATGGGAATGTGGGCCGCGATGATGATCAGCATCGAGAACAAGGTGGGCCGACCGACCTCGCTGGCCGCATCCAGGATCACCTGCCGTCGCTCGCTCTCCTTCATGTCCTCGCCTTGCTGCGAGAGTCGATAGAGGATGTTCTCGACGACGATCACTGCGCCGTCCACGATGATGCCGAAGTCCAAGGCGCCGAGCGACAGCAGGTTCGCCGGCACGCCCATGATCTTCAGACCCATGAACGTCGCCAGCAGGGCCAGGGGAATGATCACCACCACCGCGAAGCTGGCGCGCAGGTTGCCCAGAAACAGATACAGCACCAGCGAGACCAGCAAGGCGCCTTCCACCAGATTGCGAAACACGGTGGACAGGGTCTTGCCCATGAGCCAGGTGCGGTCGTAGTAGGGGACGATCTCCACGCCGGTCGGCAGGCCGCGGGCATTGAGTTCGGCGATGCGGGTCTTGACCGCCTTGAGCACCACGCTGGGGTTTTCGCCTTTGCGCATCACGACGATGCCGGTGACCACGTCGTCGTCATCGTCCTGGCCCACGGTGCCCAGGGGCGGGACCGCGCCGATCTTCACCTGAGCGACGTCGCGCACGAGGATGGGAGTGCTGCCGCGGGTGGCGACGACGATGTTGCCGATGTCGTCGGCCGACTTGAGCAGGCCCAGGCCACGGATGGCGTATTGCTGCGAGCCGTGTGCGACGTAGCTGCCGCCGGCATTCGCATTGCCGCGGCCCAGGGCATCGAGCAGATGCTGGAAGGTCAGGCGCGTGGCGCGCAGGCGATCCAGATCGGGCTGCACCTCATACTGCTTGATCAGACCGCCCATGGCGACCACGTCGGCCACGCCCGGCACCTGGCGCAAGGCGCGTTCGACTGTCCAGTCTTCGATGGCGCGCAAGTCGGTGGTGTTGTAGCCATCGCCCTTGACGCGGTAACGCATGATCTCGCCCACCGGCGTGGCGTTGGGTGCGATATTGGCTTCGACACCGGGCGGCAGGTCGACCCCGCGCAGGCGCTCATTGACCTGCGCGCGTACGGCCAGGACATCGGCCTTGTCGTCGTAGGTGACGACGGTGAAGGACAAGCCGAACTGGGTGTGCGAGAACACCCGAATCGAGTTGGGCAGCCCCGACAAGGCCACCTCGATCGGCAAGGTCACCTGCTTCTCGACTTCCTCGGCGGCGCGGCCCGGGTACAGGGAGATCACGGTGACCTGGGTGTCGGTGACGTCGGGGAAAGCCTCGACCGACAGGTTCAGGAACGACAGCACGCCCGCGATCGCAAACAGCACAGAGCCCAGGACCACCAGCAGCGGCTGGTGCAGCGCGAAGTGAATGAGTCGCTTCACCGAGACGCTCCGGCGCGGGCGGCGGAGGCAGGCACTGCCGCAGGCCGTACGGCGTCCAGCGCGAGCCGGTACTGGCGTGCCAGCATCAGCATGTTTTGATTGACCACTTGCTCGCCCGCGGCCAGGCCGCTGGTCACCAAGGTTTCGCCCTGGCCTTGGTAGCCTACGTCCACCTCACGCTGCTCGAAGGTGCCGGGCGCAACTTCCACCATGACCCAGTGGACGGCGCCCTCCAGGCGCACCGCAGGTGTGGGCACCATGACACCGGCGGGTAACTCGCGTGTGATGCGGGCGGTGGCGAGCATCTCGGATTTGAGCAGGCGCTGCGGATTGGCCACCAGGCCCCGTACGCGGATGGTGCGCGTAGCCGGATCGATGAAGTCGCCGGTGGCCATCACGCGGCCCTCGAACTTCTGACCTGGCAAGGTGGGCACGATCAGCTCGAAACGGGTGCCTGGCTTGAGCACGCCGACTTCGCTCTCGCGGGCATCAAGCACCACCCAGAGGGAAGACGGATCGCTGATCACGAACAGCGGCGGCACGCCGGGCCCGGATTGTTCGGGACGCAACTCCTGCGCGGGCGTGATGTTGCGCTCGACGACGACACCTGCGGTGCCTGCTACGACGGCAAGTCGCTGATCGACGTTGTTCCCCTGGCCACCGTACAGGCGGACGCGGGCTTCAGCGCGCTGCACCTCGGCACGAGCGCGCGCCGCATCGGCCTCGGCCTGCTCCAGGTCCTTGCGGGCCACCACGCCCGCTTCAAACAGCTGGCGCTGACGGCTCAAGGCGTTCTGTGTGAGTTGTGCATCAGCCTGGGCCTTGGCGGTGTCGGCCTGGGCCACGCCGAATTCGGGTGAGGCGACTTGCGCCAATGCGCTACTGGGTTGGACCGCCTGGCCTACATCGGCATAGACCTGTACGACGCGGCCCGCGAAAGCCGGGTAGATGCGCTGGGTGCGGTCCTCGTTCCAGACCAGGCGCGCGGGCAGATCGACGGTGAGCGTGCGCGCGGGTGTGGCGGCCACCCGACCCAGTTGCAGCAGTTGCGGATGTCCTGCGGGAAAGCGCAGCTGCTGGCCCTGGAGCACAGGGTCGGCGGGCGCGGGTGCGACAGGGTCGGCAGGCTTGCCGCCGCAGGCAGTCAGGGCCACAGCGGCGGACAAAAGCAAGGGCAGGAGATGGCGGTTCACGTGCGCAGTCCGATTCAAGGAGTCGTGGCGGTCTGGCGCAGCTGCCAGGCCGTGTGGGCGCGGGCGTGGTCTGCGCGCGCCGACAGTTCATCGAGCAGCACGGCGCGCAGGGTGCGTCGGGCTTCGATCAGGTCGGTCAGGGTCAGTGCGCCCTGGGTGTACGCCAGTTCAGCCATCGCCGCGACGCGGCGGGCGCGCGGCACGATGTGAGTCTCGAAGTCGGTGCTGCGGGCGCTGGCATTGCGCAGGTCTTCCAGCAGCCGGTTCGTCTCGGCCTCGGCCGCGCGGCGGACTTTCTCGACTTGGTCCTGCGATTGCGCCAGGGCCGCCTGGGCGCGGGCGACCTCACCTTCAAAACCATAGGCGCCCCCGACACCGCCCAGTGGCATCTGCAGACGCAGCTCGATCAGTCGGCGCGAGGTGCCGGGAAAGTGGTCGATGGAGGCGCCGACGGTGACATCGTTCTTGCGCAGAGCCGCGGCGTTGTCCAAAGCGGCCTGAGCCGCCTGTACGCGCTCACGAGCGGCCCGCACATCGGGGCGTTGCTCGATATCGGGTGCGTCGGCGGGCACGGGGTCGATCGCTGGCCAGGTCGCCTCGACGCGCAGGTCACCGCGCAAGCCAGTGAGCTGGGTGAGCGCGAGCAGCGTACGCTGGCGTTCGGTCTGCGCCGCGCGCAAATCGGCCTCAGCGCGGCGCGACTCGATTTCGGTGCGCAGGGTGTCTTGCTGCGAGAGGTCACCCGCACGCAGCCGGCGCTGCGCGGCGGCCGTCAGTTCGGCGGCGCTGCGCTCTAAGGCGGTGACCTGCACGATGCGCTCTTGCGCCGCCATCAATTCGAAGAAGGCGGCCGCCGCGAACACCTGCTGCTGCAACTGGGTCTCAGCCAGGTCCAGGCGGGCAGCCTGCTCGTTGCGTTGCGCCGCCTGCGTGCGCAAGGTGCGCTTGTTGCCTCGCTCGAGCGTCCAGTCCAGGCCGACGCCTTTGTCGATGCGCTTGTGAAGCAGGGCGTTGCCCGTGCCGACGCCGTTGTCCAGATCGATGGAGGCCGTCTTGGCCGACAGCACCGGAATCGGCGAACGGTCAGCGGACACGATGTCAGCGGCAGCGCCCGCCAGGGCACGGCGCGCCAGGGAGACATCGATGTTGTCACGCGCGGCCTGCAGCACCTTCGGCAGGGTCAGGACGGTGGCAGGCGAAGCGGTCTGTGCGGTGGCGGGCAGAACCCCGCCCGCGAGGAGCGCCAGACCCAAGAAAAACAAGCGTGGAGGCATGGGAATTCCGAAGAACCCCCTAGTAGAAACGCTAGGAAGCGACGCTTAGAATGTAGTTGCACGTACGCAGAAACCACATCGGGCGGCGCTGCCACCCCTCGGATCAGCGCTCGGACAGCAAGGCCTGCACGATGGCCGCCGAATGCGGGCTGGCCACCGTTTCCACAAACTGGGTGAAATCGCCGTGGGCGGCGTCGTCGGCGCGGTCCGAGATGGTGCGCACCGCCGCATAGGCCACGTCGTAGTCGTGACAGACCTGGGCGATGGCGGCGCCCTCCATCTCCACGGCCAGGGCGTCGGGCAACTCGGCTTGCAGCGCGCGGGCCTCCGGCGTGGAGGAGACGAAGCGGTCGCCGCTGACGATCAGGCCCCGATGCAAGCCTGCATCCGGCAGGGCCTGTCGTACCGCGTCAGCCAGGCGCTGCGTGAGGGCGGGGTCAGTCGCAAAGCGGGAGCGACCATAGAGCGGCACCTCGTGACGCGGAAAAATCGGCGAGGCGTCCAGATCGTGCTGCAAGAAGGCCTCGGCCACGACCACATCGCCCACACGCACGCCGGGCCCGAGGCCACCAGCGACGCCGGTGAAGACGATCTCACGCACACCGAAATGTTCGATGAGGGCCGTGGCGGTGGTGGCCGCCGCCACCTTGCCGATGCGACACAGCACCGCGATCACCTCTTGGCCATGCAAATGGCCGCGCCAGAACTCGCGGCCGGCGACGACGGTCTTGCGTTCGTCGGGGAGCAGATCCAGTACCGCCGCCAGCTCCTGGTGCATGGCAGCGACGAGGGCCAGGGGCGCGGTCATCTCAGAGGGACGCCGCCGGGCTCACGTCTTGTCGCGAAGCTCGCGCCGCAGGATCTTGCCCACCGGGGTCTTGGGCAGCTCAGTGCGGAACTCCACTACCTTGGGCTGCTTGTAGCCGGTGAGGTTGGCACGGCAGTATTCGCGCACCTGGGCCTCGGTGAGGGCGGGGTCCTTCTTGACGATCACGAGCTTGACGGCTTCGCCGGTCTTGTCGTCGGCCACACCC
>CANHSE010000173.1 GCA_947463025.1 Comamonadaceae bacterium | reverse complement strand
GGTGATCGACACCGCGGTGCCGGCCAGGTTGCGGTTGTAGCCGTAGCTGGCGTTCAGGTCCACGGTCGGCAGGTGGCCCGCCTTGGCTTTTTCGGTCTCCAGCCGCGCCACTTCCAGGCCCAGCCGCGCCTGCTGAATCGAGGGGCTGGCGTCTTCTGCCTGCTGCACCCAGGTGTTCACGTCGCTCGGCTCGGGCGTCGGCAGCGCCAGCGGCGCCGCCAGGGGCAAAGGCTTGGCGTCGGCCCGACCGGTCACGGTGTCCAGCGCCAGCCTGCGCACGCGCAGGTCGTTTTCGGCGGCGATCTCTTGTGCCAGCACCAGGTCAAAGCGTGCCTGCGCCTCGCGGGTGTCGGTGATGGTGGCTGTACCGACCTCGAAGTTGCGACGCGCCGACGCAAGCTGCTCACTCACCGCCGCCTTTTGGGCGCGCACGAAGGCCAGCGTGTCCTGCGCCGACAGCACGTCGAAGTACGCCTGGCTGACTCGAATGATCAGGTCTTGGCTGGCGGTTGTCAGCTGGGCCTGGGCGGCATCGACCTGGCGTTTGCCTTGCTCGTAAGTTGCGCGGTTGGCGGGTCGGTACAGGGGCTGCGACACGCTGACGGCGGCACTGCCGGTACCGAAATTGCGCTGGGTGCTGCTGGTGGTGCGCTGGTCTTGCTGCGTCTCGCTGCGGCTGCTGGTGAGGTTGGCTGTGGGCAGTAAGCCAGCGCGGGCCTGCTCGGCCCGATGCCGCGCCGCCTCGAAGGTGGCGCGTGCCGACTGGTAGGCCGCATCGTGTCCGCGCGCTGCTTCGTACAGATCGAGCAGGCTCTGGGCCTGGGCAGGCAAGGCGGCGAACGCGGCGGCCAGCGACAAGGGCAGCAGGCGCAGCGTGGGGCGCAGCAACGATTTCATGGTTCGTCTTTCTCGTATGTGCCTGTAGGGGTTTTAGTACTGGGCGACGCTCGGGTCGCGCTCCATCGACCAGGCGTCGATTCCGCCGGTGATATTCACCACCCGCTCAAAGCCGTTGTGCGCCAGAAACATCGCTACCCTCTGGCTGCGTATCCCATGGTGGCACAAGCAGGCCAGCGGCCGCTGGGGGTCGAGCTCGCCCAGGCGCGCGGGCAGCTCGTTCATGGGGATGTGAACCAGCTCGAAGCCCTCGGGGCGCACACGGGCTACCGCTAGCTCCAGGGTGTCGCGCACGTCCAGCACCACGGGTTGCTCGCTGGCGTGCTGCTGCAGCCAGTCAGACAGTTGGGAGGGGCGAACCTGGTCGATCATGGGCGTGGCGCTTGGGGTTGGGGCGTGCGGGTCAGAACACGAAGCGCGAAGGCTCGGAGAAATGCTGCAGGCGCGGGGCCATCGTGTCCCAGCGTTGTTCGGTGGTCCAGGTGGCCTCGCCGGTGCGGGTCACCCGCGTGGCACGCATCACCGGATCGCTGCCGACGATGGCCACCAGCCGACCGCCCACGCGCAGCTGCGACAACAGGGCCTGGGGCACTTGGGCCACCGATCCACTGAGCACGATCACATCGAACGGCCCCTGGGCGGGCAGACCCTCGGCGCCGTCGGCCTCGAGCACCTGCGCGTTCATCACGCCAGCACGTGCCAGGTTCTCGCGGGCCATGCGGGCCAGGTCGGGATCGATTTCCAGGGTGACCACCGACGCGGCGCGCGCGGCCAGCAAGGCGGCCATGTAGCCGCTGCCGGCGCCCACTTCCAGCACCTTTTCATGGGGCTGGGGGCTGGCGTCCTGCAGCATGCGCGCCTCGACCTTGGGCGCCAGCATGCAGCGACCGGTGCTCAGGGCCTCTTCGGCGCTGCCAGTCAGGGGGATTTCCATGTCGACAAAAGCCAGGGCCTTGTGGGCCGGGGGCACGAAGTCTTCGCGGTGCAGCACCGCCAGCAGCTGCAGGACCTGGGGATCTAGCACGTCCCAGGGGCGAATCTGCTGTTCGATCATGTTGAAGCGGGCTTTTTCGATGGCGTCGGGCAGGTGCATGGCTTATCTCGGGAACAAAGTCTGCAAATCAGGGCGAATCACCCATTTTAGGAGCCGCGGCCGGCCCCGGCTTTCGGCGCAGCCAGGCGGCCAGGTCGTCCAGGTAGCAATAGACCACCGGCACCACCACCAGGGTCAGCAGGGAAGAGGTGATCACCCCCCCAATCACTGCCTGCCCCATGGGGGCGCGCTGCTCGGCGCCCTCGGTCAGGGCGAAGGCCAGGGGCACCATACCGAAGATCATGGCCAGGGTGGTCATGAGAATGGGGCGAAGCCGCACCTGGGCGGCCAGCAGCAGGGCCTCGGCCCGGGGCAGACCCGGCACGTGGCGGCCCTGGGCGTCGGTGTGGTCCTCCCGGGCGCGGATGGCGAAATCCACCAGCAAGATGGCATTCTTGGTCACCAGCCCCATCAGCATCACCACCCCGATCACCGAAAACATCGACAGCGTCGAGCGAAACATCAGCAAGGCCCCCACCACGCCGATCAAGGTCAGAGGCAGCGAGGTCATGAGCGCCAGCGGCTGCAGGAAGCTTTTGAACTGACTGGCCAGGATCATGTAGATGAAGATCACCGCCAGGGCCAGGGCCGAGACGGCATAGGCAAAGGACTCGCCCATGTTCTTGACCGAGCCGCCGAACTGCCAGCGATAACCGGGGGGCAGGGCGATGCCCTCCAAGGCCTTGCGCACATCGGCCGACACCTCGCCCGCCGAGCGTCCGTAGACGTTGGCGTTGATCGCCACCTCACGCGCCAGATCGCGCCGATTGATCTGGTTGGGCCCCGTGGTCTCGCGCACCTGGGCCACCTGCGACAGCCGCACCACACGCGCGCTGCCATCCGCCTGGGTGCCGGTGGCGAAGGACAGACGCTCCAGGTGCTGTGTTGCGTTGCGTGCCTCTGGCGCCAGTCGCACGTTGACGTCGTAGATCTGGTCGTCGCCGGCGTGCCAGTTGCCCACGGTTTGTCCGGCCACCAGCGTGCGCAGCGACGTGGCGATCTGTCCCACCGACAGCCCCAGATCGCTGGCAGCCTCGGGCCGTACCACCACATCGACCACGGGCTTGTTCGGCTTGACGCTGGAGTCCAGGTCGACCAGGCCGGCAATAGGGCGCATACGATCGAGCATCAGCAGCGACAGGCGTTCGAGTTCCTGCAGGTCCGGCCCCATCAGTGAGAGCTCCACCTGCTTGTTGCCGCCGACCGCATCGAGCAGGCCGGCATGTGTGACGGTGATGCCCGGCACCTGCCGCAGTCGCTCGCGCAACACGGCCGCCATCTGGTCCACGTTGCGGGTGCGGTCCTTGCGGTCCACCAGCCGCACGTACAGCGACGCGTAGATCTTGCCCTGCGCGTTGCCGGTGTTGATCGTTGCCAGGGTGTAGCGGGTCTCGGGGAACTCGCGCACGATGGACTCGACCTGGCGGGCCTTGGCCTCGGTCAGTTCCAGCGAGGAGCCCACCGGCGTGTAGAAGCTCACCGTCACCTCGGAGAAGTCGGCCTTGGGCACGAATTCCGTTCCGAGCAGGGGCACCATGACCACGCTGCCCGCGAAGATGCCGATCGCCGTCAGCACGGTCGCCAGCCGATGAACCAGCGACCATCGCAGCAAGCGCTGGTAGGCGTGCGACAGCGAGGTGGTCAGGCCGTCGAACCAGCCGCTCACGCGTCCGAGGGTGCGGTCGTACAAAGACCGGGGGGCACCCGCGCCGCGCGTGTCGTCGGCTTGCGGGTCATGCCAGACCGAGGAGAGCATCGGGTCGAGCGTGAAGCTCACGAACATCGAGATCAACACCGCCGCCACGATGGTCAGGCCGAACTCGTGGAAAAACTTGCCAATGATCCCGCCCATGAAGCCGATCGGCAGAAAAACGGCCACGATGGACAAGGTGGTGGCCAGGACGGCCAGCCCGATTTCCTGGGTGCCCTCCATCGAGGCCTGGAAGGGGCCTTTGCCCATGTTCATGTGTCGCACGATGTTCTCGCGCACCACGATGGCGTCATCAATCAGCAGACCCACGCACAGCGACAGCGCCATCAGCGTCACCATGTTGACGGTGAACCCCAGCAAGTCCATGAACAGGAAGGTCCCGATCAGCGCAATGGGCAGGGTCAGGCCCGTGATCACCGTCGATCGCCAGGAGTTGAGAAACAGGAACACGATCAGCACCGTCAACAGCGCGCCCTCGATCAGCGTGGCGCGGACATTGGCCACCGACACCCGGATCGGTCGCGAGGCATCCAGGATCGGCTCGAGCCGCACACCGGGCGGCAGTTGGGCTTTCATCTGGCGCAGGGTGTCGTTGAGCCCGTCGATCACCTGGATGGTGTTTTCGTCCTGGGACTTTTGCACCGTGAGCAGCAGCGTGCGCTGGCCGTTGTAAAGCGCCAGGCTCTGAACCTCCTGGGCGCCGTCGGCCACGCGGGCCACTTGCTCCAGCCGCACCGGCGCGCCGTTTTTGCGGGCCACGATGATCTGCCCGAAATCCTCGGGCCGCTGCATGCGCGCATCGATCTGGACCACCCGTTCTTGCGAGAGCGAGCGCAAGGTGCCCACGGGCTGCGCCTGGTTCTCGCCGCGTACGGCGGTCACCACCTGTTCGGGCGTCACGCCCAGGGATTCCATCGCGGCCGGTTGCAGATACAGGTTGATCTCGCGCCGGGTGCCGCCCACCAGCGTCACCGACCCCACCCCGCGCACGTTCTCCAACCGCTTCTTGAGGGTCTGGTCCGCCCAGTTGGTCAGTTCGACCGGCGTCATAGGCGTGCCCTGGGTGGGATCGGGCAGCGCCGCGACCGACCAGATCGATCGGCTGGCCGGATCGAATCGCAGCACGCGCGGCTCTTTGACCTCGGTGCGCAGCGTCGGCCGCACCGAGCCGATCCGCTCGCGCACATCGTCGGCCGCCGAGCGTCCGTTCACCTGCAGGCCGAACTCGACGATCACCACCGACTGGCCCTCGTAGCTGCGCGAGGTCAGCGTGTTGATGCCCGCGATGGCGTTGACCGCTTCCTCGATCTTGCGCGTCACCTCCACTTCGACCACCTCGGGCGACGCGCCGGGGTACTCGGTGGTCACCACCACCACAGGGAAGTCGATGTTGGGAAACTGATCGACCTTCAGCCTTTGCAGGGAAAACAGGCCCAGCACCACCAGGGCCGCCATCATCATGGTGGCCAGTACGGGGTTGTGCAGGCTGATACGGGTGAACCACATGGCGCGGGCGCCTTCAGCGGGCGGTGCCGGTTGCGGAGGTGCTGGCGGGTGCGCTGGCGGGTGCGCTGGCGGGTGGGGCGGCGGTGGCAGCGGCGGTGAATCGCACCGCGGTTCCCTCACGCAGCGCACCCACATGACCCAGAATCACGCGTGCACCGGCCTGCAGGCCCGTGACCGCGACCACGGTCTGGTCGCCGGCCTCGCCACGCGCGCCGGGCTGAACCGCCTTGTGACGCACCCGGTCACCTTCGATCACTTGCACATAGGGCGTAGGCCGGTCG
>CANHSE010000172.1 GCA_947463025.1 Comamonadaceae bacterium | reverse complement strand
TACACCCGCCGCGCAGTTGCACGACGACACGCCCCACGAGGTGAAGCTGCGCCGACTGCAGCACCTGCAGGCCACGATCGAAGACAACGTGCGCCGCATCAGCGCCAGCCGGGTGGGGACGGTGCAGAAGGTGCTGGTCGAGGGGCCCTCTACCAGCACCTTCTGCACCGTCCCCACCCGGCTGGCGCTGATGCGGCGCACGTTGTCTTCGATCGTGGCCTGCAGGTGCTGCAGTCGGCGCAGCTTCGCCTCGTGGGGTGTGTCGTCGTGCAACTGCGCGGCGGGTGTGCCGGGGCGGGGGCTGAAGATGAAGCTGAAGCTGTTGTCGTAGCCGACGTCGTCGATCAGCTTCATCATCTTTTGGAAATCGTCCTCGGTCTCGCCGGGAAAGCCCACGATGAAGTCGCTTGAGAGCGCCAGCTCGGGCCGGATGGCGCGCAGCTTGCGGATCGTGCTTTTGTATTCCATCGCGGTGTAGCCGCGCTTCATTGCCATCAGGATGCGGTCGCAGCCATGCTGCACGGGCAGGTGCAGATGGCTCACGAGTTTGGGCACGCGCGCATACGCGTCGATCAAGCGCTGCGTGAACTCGTTGGGATGGCTGGTGGTGTAGCGGATTCGCTCGATGCCGGGGATCTCGGCGACGTACTCGATCAGGAGCGCGAAGTCGGCGATGTCGCTGGTGTCGCCCATCTTGCCGCGGTAGGCGTTGACGTTTTGCCCCAGCAGCGTGACCTCGCGCACGCCCTGTTCGGCCAGGCCCGCGACTTCGGTGAGGACATCGTCAAAGGGGCGCGAGACCTCTTCGCCGCGGGTGTAGGGCACCACGCAGTAGCTGCAGTATTTGCTGCAGCCTTCCATGATGCTCACGAAGGCGGTGGCGCCCTCGACGCGCGCCGGGGGCAGGTGGTCGAACTTCTCGATCTCGGGGAAGCTGATGTCCACCTGCGAGCGTTGCTCGCGCTCGCGGCGGGCGATCAGCTCGGGCAGGCGGTGCAGGGTCTGGGGGCCGAAGACGAGATCGACATAAGGCGCGCGCTCGATGATGGCGGCGCCTTCCTGGCTGGCGACGCAGCCGCCCACGCCGATGATCGCCCCGCGCTCCTTCAGGTGTTTGACGCGGCCCAGGTCGGAGAAGACCTTTTCCTGGGCTTTCTCGCGCACCGAGCAGGTGTTGAACAGGATCAGGTCGGCTTCCTCGACATCCTGGGTGGGCTCGTAGCCCTGGGCGGCTTGCATGACATCGGCCATCTTGTCCGAGTCGTACTCGTTCATCTGGCAGCCGAAGGTCTTGATGAATACTTTCTTGGCCATGCGGCACTCTCTTTCAGCGGTTCGTGGTGTGGATCCAGAGGCTGAAGCACCAAGTCGCCTGGCCCGGGGTCAGGCGCGGTGCAGCGGGGCGTGAAGTCTAACGCGTGACCCAGCCCGCTTGCAGCCAGTGCCAATAGCCCGGCGTGAGCTGCCAGGGAATCAGCGTGGAGGCGGCGCTGGCAGGCAGTACCTTGCGCGTGAGGTGGTCCCCCCAGGTGCCGCGCCCGCCCACCTGGGCCAGCAGAGGGTCTTCGGGCCAGGGGGTGCCGGCAGGCAGCATCACCGGCTCGGGCTGCGCGTGCACCGGCAGCCGTTCGCCCGGTCCCGAGAGGGCATCATGGATCGAGCCCCAGCTGCGACCGCGCAGGCGCCGTTGCAGGTCGCTCAGGGTGCGCTCGGCCCGCTCGATGTCGCGGCAGGTCAGGGTGTACTGCCCCAGCACGTTGTCAAACAGCACCAAGGCCTGCGGGCGCAGGGCCAGCAGATGTTCCAGGTTGTCCAGGGCCTCGACGCGATGGAAGGTGACGCGGATGCGGCGCGAGACGATGACCCCTGCATGACGCAGGCGAAACAGCGGCGAGGCGGCCCACTCGAAGTCGATGGCGTCGATGCGCCGAAAACGCCCGAGGAAGGCGTCATCCATCATCCAGCCCGCGCTGGCGCCAAACAACAGGAGGTCGTCAAAGCCGCCGGGGGCCTGGGCCAGCCACTGTGCGATGGCGCTGCGGGTGCGCCGCCAGCGCGCTTGGGCCAGCAGGGCCCGGGCGTGCCAGCGCAGATCGACGAGAGCCACGCGCGTCAGAACGGCGGCTTGATCACCTTGGCGCAGGTGCCCTTGATCAACTTGACCGTGCGGCCGTCGGTGATGCCCAGGGATTGCTCGAAGGCGCCGGTGGTGCGGTCGACGGTGAAGGATTCTTTGTTGATGCTGACCCCAAAGCGCTGGAACATGGCCGGACGCGAGACCACGAACTTGTTGCCCTGCACCGTCAGGACGCCGGCGCGGCTCTCGGAGATGGACAGCTTGCCCTGGTACCAGCCCGAGGACTTGTCCATGTCGACCTGGGCCATGGTGATACGGGGCGGCTCGTTGCCCTGAATGCCCAGGGCCAGCTGGCCCTCGATGTCCAGGTGCAGCTCGCAGATCAGGTCGATCACGCCGCCAGTGGCCGCCTTGGTGCCACCGGGGCCGGCCGGGATGACGACGGGCTTGGCCTCGTTGGAGAACAGCTGCTGGACGCCCAGGACGCCGCCTGCCGCCAAGACCCCACCCACCGCGATGCCGATGATCAAGTTCTTCATGTTGCCCTCAAGACCTGCCCCGATGATCCGATGATACTGGCAGGTCTTGTGAATAATATGCCGCTAATTGAAGGTTTCACACGGGAAAAAAATCAAACCGTGACGTCCATTAATTCGGCACTAACTCGATTTTCTTGAGGACATCATGTTTCTACGAATTCTGGGCGGCGGCATCGTTTTCATCCTGTTCGCCGTGCTGGGGACCCTATCCGCGGTCACCCTGATGAAGACGTCTGATGTCGATAAGCGCCTGTATGTGGCGGAAAAGACACTCAAGGACCATGAGAAAGAGCTCAAGAAACTGCACGAGGAAATCCTCGCTTTAGACAAAAAAGCGAAGGGCGGCTCCGCGGGGGCGCAAAGTGACGAGTGGTCCTATGACGGGGATACGGGCCCTGAAAAATGGGGCGCCCGCTATGCGACCTGTGGGAACGGCAAATCGCAGTCCCCCCTGAACATCACGGGCCCGTTCGAAAAATCAACTGCCACCCTCAAGGCCGAGTACAAGCCAGGCGTGCTGCGTGTGATCAACACCGGACGCGCCGTCAGGGTGAATGTGCCGCCCGGCAACCTTTTGAAGGTGGGCGCCGAATCCTACGAACTGCAGCAAATCAGCTTCCACCGACCCAGTCAGGAGCAGGTCGATGGCAAGCCGATGGTGATGGGTGCCCACCTGGTGCATAAAAACGCCAGTGGCAAGGTGCTGGTCGTGGCGGTCATGATGCGCGAGTCCGCCGCCCAAAACCGGGCGTTGTGGTCCATCTGGAAGAACATGCCGGCCAAGGCAGGCCCGGAGGTGACGGTGTCCAGCGTGTCGATCAACCCGGCGAACCTGCTGCCCGAGTCGATGGCGCACTACGCCTACGAGGGCTCGCTGACCACGCCCCCCTGCACGGAAGGCGTGCAGTTCTTCGTGATGAAGTCGCCGATCGGCATCCAGAAGGAGATGATCGACAACTTCCCGATCAAGATGAACGCGCGCCCGGTACAGCCTCTGAACGGTCGCAAGATCAGCGCCTCCTGAAGGTCGGCCCGCTGCGCCCGGTGCGGGTCAGCGACCGCAGTGAATCACGAAGCTCAGGGTGAAGGGGCTCAAGCCGCCCACCTTGCGCCACAGGCCCTTGGTCTCGAGGTCGAACAGCTTCTGCCCTGTGAGCATGGGGCCCGCGTAGCTGGTCACGTTGCTGATACGGTACATCTGGTATTTGCAGTCGTATTCGTTCAGGTAGCGCCGCGAGCGCACGCCGTCGCCGTCGGCGGCCTTCAGATCCTGGATTTCCCAGACCCGCACCACGTTTTCCTCGCGCTGGATCGAGCTGCGGTCCATGTACAGCGTGGCCAGCTCGCTCTCGCCGACCTTGGCCCAGTTGGCCCATACGAGCCCTGGCAGCAAGGCGGCGGCCAGGCCTGCGAAGAGTCGGCGCCGCCAGGTGGAGGGTGTGTGTCGGTGCGCGATTGCGTGCGTCATGGCGCTGTTTCAGGCTCTTTCAGAAATAGGTGCCGGCCAGGGTCAGGGGGTGACCTCCGGTGCCGAGTTTGAAGCGGGAGATACCGGGGTGCACCCGGGTGTTGACCCCGCCCAGATCGAGCCGTTCGATGCCCAGTTTCTTGAGGTAGTCGATGCCCCGCCACAGCAGCAGATTGTGCGCGTTGGCCTTGCGGCCCGCTTCGTCGGACCAGCCCACATGGTAGGTCGCGCCGCTGCCGTGAATCAGGAACAACATGGCCGCTGTCGTGTCTTTCTGGCGCGATTGCGCAAAGCTCACGGCAAAGCCCTCCTCCTTGGAGGGCGCAGCTTCGATGTAGGCCTGCACAAAAGAGGCGGGCAGGCCATGGAATTTTTTCTCGGAGCGCTGCTGGGTCTCGCGTTCGAGCAGGCGTAGGCACTCGGGCAGATTGGCTTCGACCCGCGTGGCGAAGGCGGTGTCGGCTTCGGCCTTGACCAGGCGATTGCGCCATTTGCCTTCCAGGTCGCTGCGCACGTGCGCCAGCGGCCGACGCAGATCCAGCATGACGGTGGAATAACCGGTCATGACTCGCCACAGGCCCCGGGTTTCCTGGTCGGTATCGGGGCCGGCCGGGGCGTTGGGCGAGAACAACGGCACTCGCAGCGCGGGCAGGGGCAGGGATTTCTTGAGGGCACGCAAGGCCCGGGCGCGGTCTGCGTGCGGCAGATCGGGGTGCCAGACCGGCCCACGGGTGCAGGAAGTGATCGAGAGGTAGCCCGCCAGCCGCCGGGACATGAATTGGGCAATGCCTAGCAGCGAGGTGCCGTCGGTGATGGAGGCGCGAAGAATGCGTACTTTGAGAGTTTGAAGGGCCTGCCCGTAGGCCCAGGACTGCTCAAGACTCCCGCCGTGCTGCTTGTGGAATAGCTCCCAATTATTTCGGCTTACTTCGTCCCACGCGACATTCATCGCACCATAATATGCGAAGGCTAAAAGACCAGGGTCAAGTTGTAGGCGCTCGTGCCGATAAATGACAGGGGATCGCGCCGATGGCCGACCGAAAGAAGAACGCTCAAAACGCGCTGGCCCTGGATATTCCGGGGCCCCGGCCGACCCTTCTGGGGCTGTTTTTGTGCGTGCTGTACCTGGGCGGGCCGATCCTGATCCTGGGCAACCTGGTCGATTTGCTGTTCCAGCTGGTGTTGGGCTGGTGCATCGGCCTCTGGTGCGTTTTTTAGTATTGAAGGTCCGTCATGTTTTTCTTCATTGGCCTGTTGGTGGTGTTCGCGACGGTGTTCGGCGGCTATATCGCGGCCGGCGGCAAGATGGCGCCCATCATCAAGGCCGCGCCGATCGAGATCGTCATCATCTTGGGCGCCGCCATCGGCGCCTCGCTGATGGCCAACAGCTTTCCGATCTTCAAGTC